>CAVLCS010000097.1:0-9735 GCA_963661675.1 Bulleidia sp. | reverse complement strand
CAGCCGGAAACCCTACATCAGAAATCCTTCATCCCACAACTTTTGTGATTGACCCAAAATTTTTCAAATTCGTGTCACACTTCGGCGTTCTGAATTGTTGTACTTATTAGGATAGAGAGTTTTAGGTATAGAGAGTTGAAACATCAATAACAGAAGGAGGAAAAATATGAAACGGTTTCAGAAGGCGTTACTCGGTGTTGTGGTGAGCGGTGCATTGCTGTTCTCGGCACAGGCAGCCAACATAACGGACACATCGGACACAGCCAATGACATTCTGCAGTCGGCCCTGTCTACCGTGCAGCAGGAGTGGAAAACGTCCGGTAAGATCGATACGACCTATTTCCCCAATGACTATGGGTTTGTCCGCATTATCGATCTTCTGCCGGAAAAGAACCTGTATACGGTCAACTTTTCCTTTGACGACGGTGTGTTCTCCTACAAGTTCGGTATACTCAATGCCCAGACTGGCAAGCTGATCGTTCCGGTGGAGTATGATTCGGCTTACATGTTGGGGGACAAGGTGCTTATCGGCAAAGTGGACGACTCCAATCAGTGCGACTACTGGTACGTCGATGAAACCGGCAAACTGACGCCGATGCCGATGCCGTCCGGCTATTGGTTTGAGTCGTATGAGCCGAACAACGATGTGTATGTGCTCTACAAAAACGTGAAAAAGCCGGTATATGATTCACATTCCGCCGATGGTCCAGCTACGCTGATCGAGAATGTCACCTTCTTTGCTCTGGCTGACAAAGACATGAATATCATCCTCGATGACATCGACAATATGCCGTCACCGACATATCATAACGGTGTCTTTGTTGTAAAGATCGGCAGCACCAAGTGGGAACGCAGCGGCAAGGAAAGCCCGTACGGCAACGGCCCCGAAGGTCTGGTTGACCCGAAAACCGGAAAATTTGTCGGAAAACATGATTTTAACCAGATTTTCTGGTACGATCAGCACTTTATCGGCACACGCAGTAAAGGCACAAAGTCCTATCTGCTGGATGGCAAGGGCGGCGAAACCCTGCTGCCTGCAAACGTCAGGGAATACAGCAGCTGGGCCAAGGACGAGATAGATGCCGCACAGGAGCACGGTCTCTACGAGCCGTTCTCCTATCCCAAGCTGGACATTACCCGCGCAAATTTCACCCAGCTGGCGATGAACCTGTACAACAAGATCTATCCCAACAAGGAGATTCCGGCTCTGGAAACCAAGTTCACCGACTGTAATGATGCTGACATAACAGCCGATGTGCATGATGCCGCCGCACTCGGCATTGTCACCGGCTACGAGGACGGCACCTTCCGTCCGTACAAGACCATCTCCCGCCAGGAGGCGGCCACCATGCTTGACCGGCTGTATCAGGCACTCGGCGGCAAAACGGACGTGGTTTCCGAAAAGGCTTTCGCTGACGATACCGCAATCGGCGACTGGGCGCGCGACAGCGTTTACGCAATGCGCAAGATCGGCATCATGCAGGGCAAGGAGAACAACCGCTTCTGCCCGACGGACGGCTACACCGCAGAGCAGTCCATTGTGACGATTGAGCGTATGTATCAGGCAATCAAATAACCAAATAACCAGCCACATAACAAAAGGACTTCGTTTTTACGAAGTCCTTTTGTTTACCCGTAGTGCCCCATGTAAATCTCGGTGACGACACCGTTCTCGATGGTGACATGCAGCAGATCAATCATGGTTTCGTCCCGCGCTTCAGGCGAGCCGTACAGATCGAGGAACCGTGCTTCGCTGTCGCCAACACGCAGTCCGCGGACGGTTTTGTGCCGCCAGAACAGCCACCGGCGGGTCAGCGGAATTTCATCCGGTGCCTCGGTGATGATAACGCGGTTGCGGCTCTTATCCCACCGTATCTGCGGAATATGGCTGTCCCACAGATACGACAGCGGCGTGTACAGCACACCGTTCAGCTCCACACCGGAGACAGCCTTCTCGATGCCGTGCAGCGTGTAGGTTTTGCCGTCTGTCGTGCCGCCGAGACGCTCGATAATCTCGTAAAGCGGCACATACGGCTCGTTTTCGTGCAGAATGACCGGATTTTCCAGCGTGATCGGTTCACCATTCTGCAGTGCTTCCCTGCTGCCGATTTCGATGCTGAGCGACGTGTTTGTCCGCTCCAGATAGCCGATTCGCCAGACCGCCAGTCCGGCGGCCAGCGCAAGCGCGAGTATCGGCAGCCAGTATTTTTTTACAATGCGCATAGCATCCCTCCTGTCGCGGGAACCATCCCGCTCGGCAGACTGTGACATAGTTTTGCAGAATTTTCAAGAATTTCGGTGCAGATTCCGCTCCCGCGGATTACATAAGCAAAGGCAGGAACTGTGGGGACGATTCTATGACCGAACAAGAGAAAGCGTTTTTCGCTGCATTATACCAGAAATATTACCCCAAATTGCTTTATATTGCAAACCGGTCGCTGCATGACATGGCCGCCGCCGAGGATATTACGGCGGACACCTTCGTCATTCTGCTCTCGCAGATCGGGCAGGTGCGGCAGCACCCGAATCCGGCGGCATGGCTGCACACTGTGCTGCTCAATCAGCTGCGGAACGACTGGAAACGCCGTCAGAAATGCCGTTTTGTGCCGCTTGACAGCATTTCGGAGCCGTTTTGCGAGTATGACATGATTCCGTTTGCCGATTCCCTGCCCGCAGGACTTTCTCCTGCCGAGCGGAATATTTTGCTGCTGCGGTATCAATCTCAGCTAAATGCAAGCGAGATTGCCGAACGGCTGCACATCAGCCATGCGGCCAGCCGCGCCAGACTGTCCCGCGCAAAGCGGCATTACGCCAGACTGGTGTTTCAGGGTTCCGGCCGGTGATTACGTCCGCTGTGCCAGCCGCAGCATGGTGACGAGCGCCTGTTCGATGGTGTAGCCGTCCTTCGGGCAGAATTTATTGCCGCTTTTGCCCTGCAGGATGCCGCCTTGCTGCATCGCGTAGACCGAATCCTGTGCCCAAAGGCCGATACTGCCGTTGTCGGCATAGATTTTCGCCGAATTTTCACTTAAAACCGTTCCGTACAGCACGGTATACAGTCGGTGCAGAATGACGGCTGCTTCCTGACGGGAAAGCTCCCGCATCGGCTGAAACGTGCCGTCCTCGTAGCCGGTGACAATGCCGAGTGCGGCAATCTGCCGGACTGCATCCTCGTCGCAGTCCGGGAACGCATTTGCCGGTTCCGGCAGACTCAGGTTCGGTTTTGCCGCCTGAATGGTCTGCAAAGCCAGCTTGCAGAACTCATCACGGTGGATATTCAGACGGTACGGCGTGTAGCTGTTCAGCTTGATGCCGTATTTCTCCGCCTGCTCGACCATGGTCTTCGCCCATGTGCTGGGCACATAGCGGTTGTCCACCGTTGTTCTCTCGGTGCCGGTGCTGTCCAACAGATATTCGGTTTTGCCGTGTGAGCCGAACCAGCGGTCGTTTTCGTTCGAGACTTCATCGTAGCGGCTGCTGCTCACTGTCTTGCCGCTGCGGTCGATGAACCGGTACTGGCTGTCGAAAAACAGCCGCGCCCACGGTCCGCCGTCCGGCAGATACCAGTCAGCCGCGCCTACACGGACCGCAGCAAGGCCGTTGTAAAACAGCTCTCCGGTGTAATAGTCGCCGTACTGGCTGACGTTGTAATACTGGTCGATGCCGTCCAGCAGAACGGTAAAATCCGGTCCCAGCAGCGTGTACTGATAGAACGTGTACGGCACCGTGCCGGTATCTGTCCGCACGGTTTTCGTCACCGAATACACGGAAAGCACATATCCCTGCTCATCGACTGCCACCACTCGGCCGTCATGCGGGATGGAAACGTCTGTCAGATGGCCGGTCAAGTCGCACAGCTGATACTTGCTGCCGTTAAACAGCAGCAGTTTATCGTCTGCAGCCTTCCACATGCTGCCGTTGAACAGCGGTGTGATGATCTTTCCGGTAGATAAATTGACCGCACAAATCCAGCAACTGTCATCGCCGCTCGGCATAAACACCAGCTGCCAGATATTCTTTTCCTCGATCAGCCGGTACGGCAAGACCTCACAGCTGCCATTCTGCCAGCTTTTCCATGACGGTTGATCTGCATAGCGCGTGTCCGCCTCCGGCGGATTCTGCTGAAAATGCGTGATGGCCTGCCGGGTAAGCTGCGTTTGTGATGCGGTGTCCGCGGCTCCCGCACCAATCAACATACAACCGCATAGCACCAGTGCAGACAGGAAACCTATCAGCTTTTTCATGTTCTCTATCCCCTTGCCAACTGAATTTTATACCTTATATAATATATAACAATTCTGCGCCGTCAACTGTGACACGAAAATAAATTTTTTTGAGGGAACTTTGTCACACTTTTCCTCGTCTAACGGTTATAGTAAGTGAAGGGCTTTACAGGTAGGAGGTATTTTTGTGAAAAGATGGCGTTATTTGTGTGCCGCTGCACTGATCGCGGGCAGCATGGCCGTGGGAGCCGGTGCTGCCGATGTGCCGGATTATAATTCGCTTTTGCAGTCGGCGCTGCCGCAGCTGCAGCAGTCTGTTGAAGAAGATCCTGCAAGCGGCTACTGGTACAACGATTATGATAACTACTCCTGCACGCTGCAAGCACTGCTGCCGGAACAGCATTTGTACACGGTCAGCATCTATCCCAATCAGGGCAGCAGAAGCGGTGACGGCGTACTCGATCTGCAGACCGGCAAGCTGATCATTCCCATGCAGTACGATGATATTACCGCGCTGAAATCCGGCAAGCTGCTGCTGATCCGCAACAGCCATGACGGTCAGCCGCTGCAGGCGTGGTACGCGGACACGAACGGCAGCACCGAAGCGGTTACTGTGCCGATCAATGCTGATGTCAGCTATTCCAACAGCGACGGCTATATCGTGCTCGGCACTTATGAGAAAAAGCCGGTTTGCGATATTATTTTCTACCAGAAACCTACCGTTGTGCAGTACGATGTGCTGCAGTTTACCCTGCTCGATGATAAGATGAACATCATCCGCGATGACCTTGACGGCGGTATTCAGGTGCAGCCGCCGATTCTGTGCAACGGTTTGTTTGCCGTACAGACCGGCAGTACCCAGTGGGAAGGGTCGATCAAATACGGTGCTTCCGGCAATGGTAAATGGGGATTGATCGACACGACCGGCCAGTTTGTCGGCAAGCATGACTTTGACGAACTCAGTTGGACGGACAGCCGCTATATCGGCAAGCGCAGCACCACGCTGTATCAGCTTGACGGTCAAGGCGGTGAAACGCAGCTTCCGGCCAACGCGTCGCAGGAAAGCAGCTGGGCCAAAGCAGAGCTGGAAGCCGCCCGCGAGCACGATATTTCGATTTCCTTTGATTATCCCAAGCTGAATATCACGCGTGTGGATTTCTGCAGGCTGGCGGTTAAGCTGTATCAGAAGGTGCAGACAAACGCCGTTAAGGCTCCAGCAGCGGCTTTTTCCGATTGTGAGGACGAGAGCGTCCGTCTGGCCGCGGCACTCGGTATCGTCACCGGCTATGACGATGGTACGTTCCGTCCGTATCGGTCCATCTCCCGCCAGGAGGCCGCGGCTATGCTGGATCGGCTGTATCAGGCACTCGGCGGTACAGTTAGTGCTGCAAATGACAAGCCTTACGCCGATGATGCTCAGCTCGGCGATTGGGCACGCGGCAGTGTGTATAGCATGCGTGAGATCGGCATCATGCAGGGCAAGGAGAGCAACCGCTTCTGCCCGAAGGATGGGTATACCCAGGAGCAGGCTGTGGTGACGGTGGAACGGATGTATCAGGCGGTGAAATAACTGCAAATCGCAAAATACCCCGATGCACATAGTGTATCGGGGTATTTTATTGCCTATTATCTTTTCGGCGGAGCGGTAGTCTCTCGCACCACCAATTCTGCATTGACCAGTGTGACCTGTGCCGTCTTATCTCCATTGATAATCTCATGCAGTCGCTGAACCGCCAATTCACCGATTCGTTTCTTTTGTATCCGCATGGTCGTCAACGGTGGAGAGATCAGCGTGCATACCAGCGAATCATCAAATCCCACGATAGAGATATCCTCTGGCACACGCAACGGCGAAGCAGCTAATGCCTTTAGCGCACCTGCTGCAATGATGTCATTGTATGCAAAAAATGCGGTTGGAAAATCACGTGTGCTCTCCAAATATCGCTGAAAAACCTGACGCGCAGGCTCCACAAAAATCGGTACCGTAACAATATCCTGCGGACGCAGCTCCAATCCCAACCGTTTCTGACACAGATAAAATGCATTCTGACGTTCCGGAAGCGCACCAGTCGCTTCATCTGCAGTCAAAAATCCAATTCTGCGATGCCCCAGATCATACAAATACTTGAGTGCCTGATAGACGCTGCACATACTTTCCACTGTGACCGAATTGATTGGCTGTTCCAACAGCCGTGAATCCACAACAACCAGCGGTAGCGAAGTTTCAGTCAGTATTTCAGCATGAACAGGCTCAAACTCCGACGCAAAGAAAATAATTCCATCAATATTTTGCAGTTCGGCATCCTTTAACAACTGCGGCAGACCTTCTAGATCAATATTAGTCACCGTAATGGTATAACCCAGAAGTTTTGCAGACGCATCTGCACCATCAAAGATCCGTTCATAAAAATCATCTACGGCTTCAAATAAATGACCGGAACCACGAAATCGAATAAATAGAATATTTCTTTTGTCATATCGTATATCTTCTTTTCCACGCACCGCATATCCGTGTGACAAAAGCAATTCTTCTACATAGGCCCGTGTGCTGTCACTTACACCAGAACGATTGTTTAAGACCAACGACACTGTTGCCGGGGAAACACCAGCCAGTTCAGCAATCTCCTTTAGCTTCATTCGGTTATACCTCCTGATTTCTATCTTTATCATACAATATCGCGTATAAGAATGCAATAAATTTCAATCGACAGTTTTTAAATAATTTTAGTTATTTTTATTACACCTTTCACATATCGCTTAGGGTTTTCCACTAATATCTTGTGTTCCATTTCGTATATTACGTCATATTGACAAATATATCATAATATGATTTAATAAAATCACAAAATAAATTTAGTTTATTTTAAAATATTTTAAAGGAGCTGATGATAGATATGCAAAAACAGGTAAAAGCAGCGGTTATCGAAGGTCCCGGTAAGATTTCCATTCAGCATTTTCCCTATCCTGATCTTGAGCAATATCAGGGTTCCGTCCTCAAGGTGACGCAATGCGGTATCTGCGGCACAGACAAGCATTCCTATCGCGGCGAAACAAGGCAAAACAGCGGCAGCGATACCGAATTTAACGTAGCATATCCCTACATCATGGGACACGAAGCAGTCGGCATCCTGGATGCCGTATCTCCCGGTACAATCCGAAAGGACTTTTATGGTGAAGAACTGCATCCTGGTGATCGCATTACCTTCTGCCCCGATATTGTCTGCGGCGAATGCTACTATTGCCGCACTGCACCGTGGTACCCGTGGTGTGAAGATCCTTCTCGCGAATGCTTCGGCAACACAATGTCTATTACGCGCAAACCCAGCCTATTCGGCGCAAATGCCGAATATATGTTCATCCCGCCTAAAGCCTATCTGTATAAGGTCCCGGATGAATTGCCCGATGACCTTGCTGTGCTCACTGAACTGATGTGTGTTACCTACTCGCTCGATAAAGCAAAAGAAATGTTTGCTTTCGATGGAGAAGGCTTTGAATTTGGTGGTTCTGTAGTCGTTTTAGGCAGCGGTCCGCTTGGTTTGGCACATATCATCAAGGCGCGCATGCTCGGTGCAGGCACGATCATCGCAACCGATATTTCGGACTACAAGCTGAACCTGGCTAAGGAATTTGGTGCCGATATCGTATTGAATGTTCGCAATACCACGGCCCAAGAACGTGTACAGATGGTCAAAGAAGCAACTCATGGCTTGGGTGCTAATGTAGTATGCGAGTGTTCCGGTGTTCCTTCTGTTGTACCAGAAGGACTGCAAATGACACGCAAGTGCGGTGTATTCCTTGAAGTCGGTATGTATGTAGATATGGGTGGTATCCCAGTCAACATGGCAGAAGTAACCGGTAAAAATATCCGTATCATCGGCATGAATAATCACGCTGCTACCGGCTATCGTCCAACCATGGAAATGATGCTTCGTCATCAGAACGATTTCCCGTGGGCAAAATTTATCAGCCATAAATTCAAGCTGGACGATTATGACGAAGCAATCCGTATCAGCCAGACAGACGAAAGCATGAAAGTCGTTATCGAAGCCTGATAAAGCAATGATCATTCGGGCATGTGAAAATGATCTCATACCCGAACGTGGACAAGAAGGTGGTGAAAAGCATGGCGGAAGCATTGCGTCCAGAACCCATCGTCCGTTTCGAACATGTGACAAAAACATTTCCCGGTATCCGTGCTCTGGATGATGTATCCTTCAGCATTCAAGAAGGCGAAGTACATTGTCTGCTGGGCGAAAACGGTGCTGGAAAATCCACTCTGATGAAGATTCTCACCGGTGTCTATCATGCCGAATCGGGCAGTGTTTATCTACGAGGCAAAAAAGTTGAAGTCGGTGATATCCACCAGGCGCAGCAGCTTCGCATCGGCACAGTATTTCAAGAAAATAGTCTGATCCCTCACATGACGGTTGCAGAAAATGTATTCCTGACGCGTGAAATCAAAAATCACGCCGGTTTGATCGACTGGAACCGTATGTACAGTGAATGTGTCCGCTGGGGTAAAGAGCTTGGTGTCGAACTCGATCCGCATGCACAAGTCAAACGGCTCTCCGTAGCACAGCAGCAGATCGTCGAGATTGTAAAAATGTTCTCACAGGACCCGCAGATCGTTATTCTGGATGAGCCTACATCTTCCCTTTCCGATCACGAAATTGACAATCTGTTTGAAATCATCCTGCGCATGCAGAAAAAAGGAATCACCTTTATCTATATCTCTCACCGCATGGAGGAGATCAAACGAATCGGCAACAGCGGCACCGTACTCCGCGATGGTAAATTCGTCGCTTCCATCGATGACGTAAAAAGCATGGATATGGAACAGATCATCAAACTGATCGTTGGCCGCAGTCTCGCGGAACAATATCCAGCCCGCGAATCCCATATCGGTGATGTATTGCTTGATGTGCAGGGATTGAGCGTTAAAGGCTTAATTGAGGACGTTTCTTTTCAGGTGTGCCGCGGTGAAGTTCTTGGATTTTCCGGTTTGGTCGGTGCAGGACGCACTACAACAGCCAAAGCCGTATTCGGTGCACTCAAAAAATCCGCAGGACGTATTTTTATTGATGGTAAAGAAGTCAGGATCCGCAGTCCGCATGATGCAATCCGCAACGGAATCAGTTTGCTACCCGAAAACCGCAAGGAAGAAGGTTTGATTCTAACCAAATCTATCGCATGGAATTTGGTCTTTGCCAGTCTGCACAAATATAAATGCGGTCCATTTTTGAATGAGCGCAAGGAATATCAAGATGTTGCGCAATATCGTGATATGCTTTCTATCAAAGCACCTTCGCTGGAGCGTCAGATCAAGTATCTGTCCGGCGGCAATCAGCAAAAGGTCGTATTTGCAAAATGGCTTTGTGCCGAATCCAAAATATACTTTTTCGAGGTTGATTGCATAATGAAGTTGGACACCTAAAAAATCCATAGTGATTTTCCAAACATGGTAGAATGAAGTTTGCACACAACATCTGCCAAGGGAGGGCAATCACTATGG
>CAVLCS010000096.1:0-9867 GCA_963661675.1 Bulleidia sp. | reverse complement strand
TGATTTTGCTCCAGTCTGCTTTGCTATACCCTTTTTCAGTCTCGCAAATTTTGCGAGACTTTTTTCATTTTGGCTATTGACTTTTGTTTGCAGGACTTCATTCTACCAGAGTCTGCAAACTATGTCTTCTTTTTTGCGCAACTTATTGTACCTTATCCCGCCTTGTGAATATTTTACTCTGTTTTACAGCCAATGCGGAGTTTACACAGAATTCAGGATAACAGAAAGAGTGCCGCCTGATTCCAGGATAGAATCAGGCGGCTGATGATACGGCACACCACAGTTAAAGCAGCACTGCCTTGCGAATTATTTTACATTACTTTTGACTTTGACAGAATTACGTCTTTTCGGATTAACATTATTCTGATTGTTCAACAGAGCAGCGGAGTTAGCCGTAGGAATCAGACTGTTTGCCACACCGATTTCATTGATTAGCTCCATGAAACCCATTTGATACTTCATATTACCATGCAGCATCAAAAGACTCTTGCGGCCCTTCTCAAGGTTAAGATTCCAATACTCCTTAAAGGCCGGAGACTGAACCCAAGCCTTCATTTGTGCTGTTTCCCTGAATTGCTTTCCCATTTCCTCTGCAGCTTGTCTCATCTTTTTAGCAGTTTCCGGCACTTTCGATATATTGCCCGGCTGGTTGAAACTCTGATTGAAGTATGTAAGGCACAGAATGTCCAGCGTCTTATTAATCAACTCTTCCGACGCTGCGTTATGGATTGCCTTATCATCCATACTCATATGCTCTCTGAATTTCTTCATTACATCGCCGCTGAGATGTTTGATCTTCTTGTCCTGTGCTTCGTTCAGTCCAAGCTTTTCCAGCTCTTTCTTTCTCCTGTTCAGCGCATCTGCTTTATTCAGATACGCGTCCAGCTTCCGGCGCTCCTCTACATACTTTGGATAGATCGAATTCTTGTAATTCAGAAGATAATTCACGCTGGTTTTAAGCGCTTTACGCTCGTTTTCCATCGTTTCTTCGCTCAATACACCCGACTTTTCAACTTCGTCATGCAGCTTCTTCATTTCCTTTGCTATTGCATCCTTGTTACGGATGAGTGCCTGCAGTTTATAACGATCCAGCTTATTCAGCTCTTTTAATCCATCGAGGTTCAGAAGATACTCTTTGCGCTCCGGACTTCCCAGTTTATCCGGCAGCGGCTCTTCATTGCCCGGCTCTCCGAAAGCAGGGTGATAATAAATATCATAGAGCGTACTTACCACATCTTTGGTATTGTAATCTTTTAAACACCCGTCCCCACGGGACAGATCGATAGTATAATAGTAATTTGCCTGATAGCCGCGATCACCGCTCAATGCTTGGATCTTCTCATACTGCTTGTCGCTCAGGCCGAACTTATCGCGCAGGATCTCGCTGTCCGTGCAGGTTCTACCCTGCAATGCCTCCAGCGTCTTGGTGCGCTTGATAAACGCTTTCAGCCTGCCCCCCAACTGCCGATACTCATCGTACAGAACGTTTTTGTAATCCTTCAGATACGGAAGCTTTTCCTTAAGCTCGTTAAGCTCCTTGTCCTGTGCCAGAAGCTCTGCTACGCCCGATTTGACCAGATCCTTGATCGTCTGCGGATCCTTCAGCAGCTTTTGGTACTCGGCGCTGCCGCCCTCGGAAAGCACCTTAGCACGATAGTTCTTAAATGCATTGGTATTTCCCAACTCGTGATACAGAAGGTTTTCCGCTGCGTTCTCCGTGTAGCCGTTGATCTGGAGCAGTTGAGTTCTTGGCGAATCCTTCATAAGATAATCGGGAGCAATATAGATCTCGTACAGGCAAGCCAGCGTATCATTCAAACGCTCTTCAGTCGGCGCAATATCGACTTTGCGTTCGTGCATAAGGTGCAGGCTCAATTCAGCCATCTTGCAGATTCGATCATACTCTTTCTTATCGAGCTTGAAGCCTTCCACTCTCTTGAAATCTTTATCGCCTGACGTCCATTGGTATGTGTCCAGCTTCTGCCATTCATTGTAGTATTTGTCGTTCACTGCATTCTCACGTTCGCGCAGGTAGCTCAGAGCATTTACCGCAAGCTGGGGATTTCCCTTTACCGCGTTGCGGTTTTTTTTGTTTTGTTCGTCAATCAAATCTTTAAACTTGCGTTCTTTCTCCTGTTCTATTGACTTCTTGTGCTCCTGCTCCTCCTTCAGACGCTTCTCCTCGGCTCGCTGTTGCTCCTGCGCTTGAGCCTGTTCCCGCTCTTGGTGTACAATGCGCTCCACGACACGGGAATTAGCATTGACTCGTTTTACTCTGAAGGTGTTGTTCTGAATTCCCTCCTGCTGCAGAGCAGTCAGCTGATTGACAAGCTCATTTACGACCTTGATGCGGATGCGGCCTTTTTCATTGATAGAACGCTGATCTCCCGCTTTATATTGCAGATAAGCCTGAGCACGCTGCAGCACTTCCGCGTACTTCTTGTTGACGTCTGCTTGGAGTCCCACCGGATTCAGCTGGCCATCCTTGTTCTTCATTCTCTGAAGATCACGCATGGATTGCATCAAATCATCATACTGATGCGAACCATTCCAGACAGACTGATCCGCCGCTTCCAGCTTGGCCATGTTATCATCGACTGCACGAGCGATCTGTTCGAAGACGGCGGTCTGTACCTGACTATATGCATTCTGGCTGGCCTCGTCCGGCCGCAGAGTATCTTTACGAATCTTGGACCATTCATCGACCCTATGCCAGTTTTTGATGGCTGGCAGCCTTTCCAGATCATCTTGGCTGAATACCACCGGATCATCATCGGTAATCTGGGTAAGCGGCCACAGGGCATTCTGATTTTTCTCAATGGCGCGTTTCTGCTGAGCTTTTGCAGCCTCGGCAAACCCGTGCAGCATATTGTAAATCTGAGTAATTGCATTGCTCGTTCCGGGTGCAACATTCTGCATCTCTGCAAGCTCTTTCAGTTCGGCATATTTCAGCATATCGTGTAAACGAAGCTTCTCTGCGATTGCTTCCGCCTTGTTCGCCGCCTCCGCAGAGCCTGCACGCGCCTGATGCCTGTTGCGGTTGGCCTTCACAAAGTTATCCAGTGCATTAAGAATCAGTTCCGTCATTGTCATGGAAAACCCTCCTCGTATAATAAGTTTAAAAATTAATAATTTCAGGTATCAGTAGACTTTGAGATGCCCGTAATACAATGGCTCTCCTGCAGGATGTAAAATCCTGCAGGAAGCCCAATATGGCAATATCTTAGCCTGGACGAACCGGGCTTTTCTTTTTTTCGGTAATCGGCTTGCGGGAAGATTTCGTTTTGTCCTTTTGCTTGGCAGTCCGCATTTTGTAGATATTCTCGTAAACGCCGGAGGCTACCTTCGGTGCAAGCGATTTGTACTCTGCATTTACGATAAAATTGTACATTCCCCTGTTGTTCAGAGCGTTGAATGCCGTTGTAAATGCTTCATTTTCCTTGAACATTGGATTGAGTACCTTATCGAGTACCTGATCCAGTTCCTTTGCACTGAATTTTTTCTTCTCGCACAGTTCAGAAAGCATTTCGGTGAACTGTCCCTTACGGTCCTCGAGATGAGGCTCGCACTGTTCGTTGAGCAGCAGCGCCTTCATGGTCGCATACATTGCAAGGTTCTTCATCGTGCCGGACCCCTTGACCGCGTTCTTCCCGTTGTCCCGCTTTTTGTTGCACACCTCATACGCTCTCGTGTTCATGTTCTGGGCCAGCAGCTCAGAGAGCTTGTTGTCGATCGCCTCGGTAACACTGTTCTGCTCTGCGACCTGCAGGCCAAGCAGCCAATTGCTCTTTTCATAGAACTTTGCGGTTTCCTGGGTGGTATCGGTAAACTTTGTGGGTTTCTTCTGCTCCGGAGCAGCCAGTTTTAATGGGATATCCTTCCACGGAGCAATACCCATTGCCGCATCCAGATAATCTGTCTGCGCCGCAAGACTCGTTCTTAACTGCGGCAGGAAGAATCCGTGGGATTCGGCAACTGCCAGCCACTTCTGCGTATCATTCAGCAGAGTACGCCATTGGGTGACATTTTTCTGATTGGGGAAAAGATTTTCATTCTTCAGAAAATTATTCTGTTTGTTCAAACAGCTACTCAGATGGTCATGCAAGCTATGACCGCTGACCATACGTATCGGTTTCATATGCTCCTGATTATCCACGCTGTTTATCTCACACCTGACGTCATACCATTCCTTTAAAAGAGCCTTCCTTTTATCCTTGAAGTTCATCGTATGCTTTTCAGAGATGAACACGCTCTTATTAGGAAAGGCATACATCTCCAGCTCCTGTTTCAGGAGATTGCCAAACGCTTTATATGCGGGAGTTTTCGCACCAGCAGCACTGTTTGCAAGGCGGAACATTGCCGTATAGCCTGCCTTCATATCACCATCGGCGGCCAGCACATTTTTGAGCAGGGCGGTCAGCTCCTTCAGATCCTGATCCGCCGCGCTGGCCTGTTCGCCCTTCGCATTCACAATGTTTTCCAGCCTATCCATTGTGATCTTTGCTTGATCATTGCAGAACGTCATGAACTTGCGATACTTCTTCGGGGTGGTGTTTTCCAGCAGTCCATTCAGCACAGTTTTATCCTGCTCCGTGAACTCTTCATTAAGAACATCATTGAGCATCGGTCCGAGGTCAAACTCCGAATCCATATTGAGATCAAATTCCGATTCGAACCTCTTTTGGGGGCCGTTGAGCTCCTCGTCCAACGCATCCACATACTCTCTAAATTTTTTCAGCTTATTATCTTCGGGAGCTGCTCGTTTCAGGAGTTCTTTCAGCGACTTACAGCCGGACTTCAGAAAATCGGGGTCGAAATCTTCTTTGCGATACAGCTGATGTTCGATCTTCTTCAGAATATCATTTATTTCTTTCTTCAGCGGTTCTGTCAGATTACTATTTCCTACATCCAATCTGTATTTCACCGCACCATGTGCGAATCCGTTGTAAAGATTTTCGTACCGCGACGAATTCTCCTTTGGCTCTTCCGGAGCTGCGTTGATAACATTGCCGTTGTTTTCTTGGCTTGGATCTGCTTTCTGCTCTTTTGGCAGTACGTCTTCGCCCTTCTTTTCCAGAGCTTCGTTGATGTTCTTAACATCCTCTTCCGTAATCAGCGGTTCGATGTTATCTGGTAGCTCAGCCTCCTCGTGAATATCATTGAAAATGCTGTCTACAACGTTATGCGCATCTTCCTCCAGCTGTGCTTCCTTCTCCACTTCCTCAAGGGCTTCGCCGAGGATGTCAGGCACCATAGCTTTCACACGGTCCTGCAGTATCTTTTCCTGCGCGATAACATTGCCGTTGTTTTCTTTGCTTGGATCTGCTTTCTGCTCTTCTGGCTGTAGGTCTTCGCCCTTCTCTTCCGGAGCTTTGTTGATAACCTTGTTCGCTTCATCGACAACGTTCAGTGCAGCTTCGCCCTGCGCCTGCATGAGGTCCTTCGCGATCTGCTTGGGGTCAAACTTGTCTGCCAGATCGAGAATGTTACCGCGAGTCAGCTTGTTCGCAGCAGCCCCGCCGAACATTTCGTCTAATGCCTCATTGTCGAACCTAAAATCGTCCTTTACTTTAGCATTCTTCATCGCATTTCTGCCCAGTTCAACAAAGTCCTTGTTCGTTGCATCGGAATAGAAGCTGCGCAGCGGACCTCCGGGAGCTTCCTGCATGATTTGCTCTGCAGCGACCATGCGGCCCACCAGAGCCAGGTAGGCATCCTCCTGCGTTTCGATCATCGTATTCAGCTTCGTGATGCTGATCGCCTCGACGCTACGCTGAAGCTGGCTGCTGATAGCCTCCGGAATATTATTGATCTGGCCGGCCTTACCGATGTAGGTATTTTGGATCTTATCTATGATCCACTTTTCAGGAGCTTTCGTACGAGCTTGCTGAAAGTATTCCGCATCCATTTCGGCAATTTTCTTCATGCGCTCTTCCGGCTTTTTACCCTCGTATTGCTCCAGCGTGGTACGTGCCGATTCAACCAGAGTAAGCTCCTGCAGCTTGAGATCTGCAAAGTTTTTGAGCTTGTTCGCCATTGCTACACGCTTCTCGTCCCAGGTTTCGCGCGTGGTGAGGTTATAGTTTCTGTTGTGCTTCTTTGCGTTTGCCCGTCTGTCCGCTACATATTTCAGCGATGCGTCCTTAGTGGCTATATAGGCATTCGCCTTATCAATCAGATCTTGCAGCACCTTGCGCTGTGTATTCAGGCTCGAGTCATAGTTCCCCAGCTCAAACTCCTCGAAATGGTTGGTGATCTTCTCGAATTCCTTACGCATTTCGCGGAACTGGCGGGAACCGCGATGACCGGCCGGGTCCGCGACATTCAGGTCCGCAGTGAGCGAATCAGTCATTGTCTTCAGACTGTGATTGAACAGCGCCTCCGGAGCAACCGCCTTGTAGCTGCCATCCTCAGTCTTCTGGAAAACGCCGTAGCGGTTATTACGCTCCATGGCAAATACCGGAAGCATAGTAGCCGGTCCGTGGCTTGCGTTCATGCTATATAAGCCCGATGTCAGCTGTTCCTCGCCAAACTGTGTCTGCTTATCATCCTTTAGATTGGTAAAGCCGAAGCTGTGCAGTGCTTCATACATGGAGTGGGTGGTATGGTGTTCGACGCGATTAAATGCATCCTGTATAAAACCGCTGGCAGGATCAAACGTAGAACCTTCAATTGATGCAAAGAGTTTCTCTTCTTCTTTGGTTAAAACTACCTGTTCCTCTTCCTGAGCGGCAGTATAGTCCACCAACGATTCATCGGGTACCTGGACCCCATTGCCCTCATACACATCCTCAAAATACCCCTGAAAATCAGCACCCATCAGCCAATCACTGTCCAGATACTCAAAGGTTGGACTTGACATCGCATATGCTCTGTGCAATGCAGCGGCAACCTCATTCTGACGATCCGCTAATTTGCGCAGCTTCTCCAGGTACTCCGCAGGCAGCGTCAGAGATTGCGGTATCTTCGACAGGAAATTGTCAATCGTCACGAGCGCATTGCTTAGCTCACAGATTCGCTTAACGTTCTTTTCCAGCTTGTCGTCCGGCAGATCGGGTCGGATCATATCCTCCAGATTATCTTCTACCTGTCCCAGGCTATCGAAATACTCCATGACAACCGCTGCGCGTTTGTCGCGGATCGTCTGCTCAGCTTCCTTGGGGGACATACCCTGCGCGATGAGCGCTTCTTTTCCCTTCTGTTCCTTGCCGAACAGCTCCAGGACATTTCGATTATAAGCGTTGATATGCTCCAGCTCTTCAGGAGAGTTGCTTGCAGCAGGATCGTGCAGCAGCACATAGTCCTCACGCTCAATACCGTTGATATCCACACCAAGAGCATCCTCTACTCGTCTTGCCGGTTCGAGTGCTGCCAGGTTAACCTGTCCAAACAGTGCCCGGAACACTACATCGGACTTCGCCTTGCGTTCTTTCCGTTGTTCCGGTGTAAACGGTTTAATGTATCCCGGAATATATTGGCCATCTTTCCACTTAACACCGTCATCCGGCTTAACGGCATTGTTCTTGGGCGCACCGATCAGTCTCCTGCCATGTTCGTAGAACTTGTGGTTGACGATCGTGATCATCTGTTCCTCAGAAAATTTCGATCTTTTCCATTGTCTGAACTTCATCATCATCTGGAGAAGCTCGGCATCTGTCTTGTTCGGATATTGCTTCTTAATTGCCACGATAATCTTAGCGTACGCTTGTGTTCCCATGCTGCATTCCTCGCTTTCAGGTCTTATATATTCAATACACGGCAGAAATGTAAAATGTCTCACCACTCCGAGTATTTTTTTGAAGGTTTTTATATAATCATAATTATATAAGCTGATTATACCATAAATTCAATGCACTGTCCCTATAATTCGGCAAGATATTGCATGGATTTTTACCGACTCCGTATCTCATTCCACAAAGCAGCAAAGGCAGGAACGAAAGCCGCATGCTTTCGTTCCCGCCTTTGCTATGCCTTGATGGTTTTACAGCTGCTTTGCACTGCTGTTTCCCTGATATTCGGATTTGCCGAAGCCGAGGATAATGCGGAAGATCGGCTCAAGAAGGATCAATCCAACCGTGTAGCCGATACCGTGGCCAAACGCAGTCGACAGCTTATACAGAGCCACACAGGCAATCACCGCAGCTGCAACTGCCGGAATGAGCGACACAAGCAGTACCGCCATGCTAGGATCTGTACCACCCAGCGACTCGATCACCGAGCTGAGCACGCTCAGGGCCAGCACGATCCAGAACATGCTGGTTTTCCAGCTGATCTTATACTCAATATAGGTATTGTAGAGCGGAATAATAGCCTTCCATCCCGGCTGTCCTGCTTTCGTGAAAATCTTCCAGTTGCCGATGATGCGTAAAACCCACAGCGTAATATCAATTACGATCATGCCGCCTACCAGACCAGCCAGGATTGCTCCGGTTACACCTCCGGCCAAAATCTGTGTTAATGCTTCGCCTGTCATTATTTTACCCCCTGTAAATTTTTCTATAATTGTATTATACCACTATGACTGCACACATTCAACATCCAATAAACCTGCGCTGCCATATACGGATTGCGCTTTTAAGATGCAGTGATCACGCGGATTTTTCCGCCGTTTTCTGCCGTCTTATCAGCGTATACACGGAACTCAGTATAGTTGGACTTTGCCTGCTGCAGAGAAATGAATTTGTTCTGCGCAGAAACGTAAACGCCGATATCCTCCGCCAGCACGTAGTAGCCGTCCTTGGTGCGAACACCAGAGGAACCGTCGAACGCAGAAGCCTTCACCGTGTCGATCAGTGATAGTTTCATCGTATCCAGAGAGGTGTTGACGATGCTTTCGTCTGTGGAGTACCCCTTAGGAACGGCAATCGGCACACCGCCGAGAGCGCGCGGCAGCGTGAGCACGCGGAACATACTTTCCATCTGCTTTGCACCGTCCCAATGACGGAGCACAACATATTCCGGTCCATTATCGTCTTCCTCATCGGTCTTATCTCGCTTGCCGTAGCCGATGCCATACAGCCAACTTTCCCCAGTCACATCGCCGAGGACGATATTCGTCACCGTACCCGCATTATCCTGCACGGTATACTTGATCTGCGATGCCGGGAGCGAGAGCAGGTCAATATCGCTGACATTGATTGTGTTCAGTGGTGCACCAGAAATCACTTCTTCATATACGCGCACCTTGGAGGAAACCGTGTTATTCCCGAGTTTTCCCTCCTTGACCGACCAGCTTCCGGAGGTTTTTCCCAAAAAGCTGCGACGAATCAATGTTGCCGTATCACCGAACTGGCTGACCGTTACAAGCCGACCCATCAAATCTGTCTTTGCATCCTTGGCAATCGGAATATCCCGCAGTGTCAAACCGTTTGTCAGCATAACGGTGGCTTTCCCCTCGGCGATTTTGGTGACAACACCCTGCATCTTTTCTTGGATATGCGGATATGCGGCCACGATGTTGTCATCAACATCAAACAGCAGCGTGATGTAATCATTCAGCTTGATATCCTTGAACGAAGCCGCCGCCTTGGAAGAGACCTCGAATTTCTGTCCCAGAATCATGACATCAGACGGATAGCTGTATGTTGTCGAATCGGTTTGGTACTTGCCGCTCAGCCTGGTATCCGACGCGAGAGCATGTTTTATTGGCCGCATCAAGTGTTACAACATCGTATTTCTTCAGCTTTTCCGCGTCGATTACCGCACCGTTTTTCACAATTTTATACTCAGACGGAATCCTCTGCGAAGTAGCCCTGCCGTATACAAATTTTGTCATTATAGTATACGCTGGAATTCTCCGTTCTGGCCTCAAGAATCTGTGCTTTGGATCTCGCCTTAGCGTAGTCCGCTTTGAGAAACGGAGGTATC
>CAVLCS010000095.1:0-9876 GCA_963661675.1 Bulleidia sp. | reverse complement strand
GTCACTTGAGCGTTGACATGGAAGTCGGCGACGTGGATATGGACGGCATCGACGAGTTGGCAATGACGGTTAACGTCAATGACCTGAAGAATAAAGAGTATAAGCTGAACAATACAACATATACCGACTATGAAAAATCCTATC
The DNA here is from genome assembly GCA_963661675.1 of Bulleidia sp. GTDB lineage: Bacteria > Bacillota > Clostridia > Oscillospirales > Butyricicoccaceae > Agathobaculum. The sequence goes on along the minus strand of CAVLCS010000095.1, from coordinate 9,732 downwards.
TGACGGTTTACGACTACAATAACAATAAGAGTTGGCAGCAGATGATGAAAAAAACACTGCTGAACAGCAACGGCGGTGCAAGCGGCCGCGCCCGTTTTGCAGGCGTAACCATCGGCTATGTCAGTGATGCGCCGAGCGGCAGTATGCCGCCGGAAGTTGTTGCGGTTGGCTACTACGATAAGAACAGCGACTACAAGGACTGCGACTTTAACAAGGATAAGCTGCTGGCATACAGCTATCAGTACAGCCCGAAGGATAAAAAGTGGTCGGATAAATTCAAGGCGACCGAAGTTGTCACCAACGGCTTTACCAAGACCGGTACAATGGGTGACAATGTACAGAATCCGATCGCGGTGGCGGCTGTTGCAGCGGACGGCCTGAACGCCAAGGAATATCTGTTCATTTCCGGCAGTATGTATCAGGTCGGACAAATGGATGGAACGCAGCTGAAAATCCTGGACGGCTCGGATAAGGGACATGAACGCTGGATGAGTGGCCGACTGATCAACAACAGTGGTATTCTGGACTATGCCGTCGGCAATTTTGACGGCAACAAGCAGGGCATGGAACAGGTATACTACGTTGAGTACCGCAAACAGGAATCCTTCAACAATCAGTTTTTGAAGATTGGTCAGCTGTATAAAAAATCGAGTACGAGTACCTCGGACGGTCAGACAAAGGTTACGCCGGACAGCAAGTTCAGCCGCTGGGAGGACGGCTGGACGTACTACTCCAAGGGCAACTGCGGTCTGGCTGTTGCAGCGGCAGACGTGAACAACGATGCCATGCTTGCGAAGATTAAGAGTGTCAGCACCGGCTATACAGATCCGAAGGTGATGGCGATTCTGGAAGCATCGCCGCATTTTGCCGAGGTGAATGACGGTGATATCGGCAACTCACAGACCGGAATCGGATACAGTAAGGATAAGAACGTAACAGTAACTGCATCCGGTTCGTTTGGTTTTGATATTATGGCGGGCTTTGAGTATGTGGCTCCGCTGATTGAGACCGGCGGTGGTGTTGAATTTAATACCAGTCATACCTTTACGGTTGGTGCAACAAAATCGACCAGTCAGGAAATAACGGTCGAGTATTCTAATGATACAAACAACAATATGGTGCTCATGTATGCAACGCCGATGACTTACTATGAGTATGATGTCAAGTATCCGGACGGTACTAAGAAGGGCAATTCGCCGAAACTGACCAGTGCCATGACACTGGCTGTTCCCGGTTCGCCTTCGATGAACATGGTTTCGGTGGATACTTATAACGAGGCCGCTTCGGCGTACGAGGATATGCAGCAGATCGGCAGCAACCTGCATCTGGGTACACCCGGTCAGCCGAATACTTATCGTTCCAGTCTGCCGAGTGGTTCGCATTCGGAGTCATCCGGCAAAGTTGGTCATTACAAAGATCCGGGTACACAGCTGCAGAGTTTTACGGCTGCAACCAGCACTGGCGTAAACTTCGAGTACACCTATGAGGGTTCGGTGCAGATGTATGGTGTAGTTGGCGGCTTTAAGGCAGGCGGCGGCTATCACTGGGGTGCAAGTGCCGGAACTGAAACGATAAAGACCGAGACGATTACCAAGCTGGGTGCTGTTGCAGGCGGTGAGGATTCGCGCTATAACTTTGACTGGAGTTTTGGTACATGGACGGTACCGTTCAACGGCGATCAGGTGCCGGTATTGGGCTATGTTGTCAACAACGTTACGGCGCCGCCGTCTCCGGCACAGGATCTGTCGCTGAGTGAGCAGACCACCAACAGCATGGTGCTGTCGTGGGAATCCGGCGACCGTCCGGCGGAGTATTACAAGATTTATCGCTACATTGAGGACAATAAGGAGGAGCCGTTTGTACTGATTGATACGGTGGATGCGGCAGAGGCTCCAAGTGGTGAATATGAGTACACGCTGAAGGATCTCGCACCTAATACGAAGTATCAGTATGCAATTACTTCGGGATATTACACCAGTCAGGAAGAATCGGTCGAAAGTGAGATTATTGCCGGCACAACGCTAGCCAATGAGATGAGCCGACCGATAATTAACGGACCGGATGACGTAACCGTTCAGATGAACGGCTCTGCAACTTTCGAGGTACTGGCTTCTGTGCCTGACGAATACAGCAGTACAAAATATCAGTGGCAGCAGCGTCTGCCGGGCAAAAAGTGGAGCAACATTGCAGGTGCAGCCAAGGACAGCTATACCATCAATTCTGTAACAAGCGACCTGAACGGTGTGATGTACCGCTGCGTGGTAACATGTTATGATGGGGCGAGAACGCCGATTTCGTTCTACAGCGATGCGGCAACGCTGACGGTCGGTACACCGCAGGCAACGGCCGGTTTGACGGTATCCGGTACTTCGGAAGGCAACGGCACACAGGCGGACCCGTATATCGGTCAGAGTAATTTCAATACGGTTAAGACCACGACAGAATCGGTAGAGACAACGGTTCCGTGCACCGTGAAGGTTGGCGACATGACGCTGAATGTTTACGCGGTAAACGGTCAAGCGGGAGCATATGTCGGCATCGGTGAAAAGAAGGAAACGGACGGTTCGGTATCGACCGTATACTACGCCGTAACAAAGAGTGGCGAGAACTATACCGCAGGTGAGCCGCTCACCATGGCTACCACCTATCAGTGGAAGAACGGCAATTCGGACGTAACAGTGCCGGATACGATTACGCCGGAAACCGTGGTGGTAGACCAAGACAAAAATGCAAGAGCGCTCACGCTGGACAGCACAACGAATGTACCGACAGAAGCGGTATACGACGAAAGCAAGTATCAGAGCGGTGAACAGTATCTGCTTCACGGTGAGGATACGGTAACGGAGAACGAAACGGAGGTTCCGCGCTATATCCTCAGCAAGATGGATATAACGACCAGCGGTACGGATGCTAAGGAAGAGGACACCTATACCGTCAAGTATTATCAGCTGCTGAAAAAGGCAGAGGACAGCTACGAGCTGACCGAGCTGACCTGCACGGAGCAGACGGCTTTAGGCAACTATGTGAATCCGTCCTTCACACTGGAAACCACGACGGCGACGGTTGTTAATAATGTTACCACTTCTACACCGGGTGACGGTACGGCGCTGACCCTGACGACAAAAACGGCGCAGAAAAATGGCCCTGTACTCGGCAACGTGGAGTACACGCTGACGATTACGAACACGTCGGACGGTACGGTCAGCACGATTGTCGGCAGAACGGACAGCAGCGGCACGGACAGCAAAACGTGGACCGCACCGACCGCCGGTCTGTATGCCATCACGACCACCGCGACCGGCGGTGCGGCAAGTGAGACGGTATATTATCTGGCAGGCGTGCAGAGCGTAGAGGACGGAAAGACCAGTACGACGGAGACCGTTTACACGCTTGAAAGCTCGGTTGGCGGAGTAAACAAGATTACGAGCGTATACGGTACGCCGATCGATCTGTCTGTGCAGCAGCAGACCGTAACGAAAGACGGAGACAATGTTACCGCAGGCAGCAAAACACCGGTTACGGAAACTATCACCTATACCTGGCGTCAGTCCGGCCAGAGCGAGAGCAGCGAGCAGACTGTCTCTGACGACAGTACCTTCCGCCCGGAGAAGGCAGGCACCTATATCCTCACGGCATACCGGGATTACAGTGATACTTCCAAGCGCACCAAGCTGGCCTCCACGACCATTACGGTAAAGCGCAAGCCGCTGGAGCTGTATGTCACCTGGGATAAGGATAACGAGGCTCATACTTCGACCGAAGCACCGGACAACAAGAGTGCATTTGAGGTCAAGGCGGATGATCTGGAGTCGAGTGATGCTTTGCCGTTGGCGATTACGGCTGCATGTGCGCTGTATGATGACAGCGGCAAGCGAAAGAATGTCAGCGGCCGCTTTGAGGTGACGATTGCCGTCAACGGCGAGGACGCGGCTGTGAAGTCGCTGCTCGAGAAGTACGAGCTGACGCTGACCAAGCGCATGTTGGTTGTCAAGCAAGATACGCTGAGCGTAACCTATCATGCCGGTGAAGGCGGCTCGATCAGCGCAAGCTACACCAGTGACGGCCGCGACCAGAAGTTTGACAGCGGCAAGAATATCGCCAAGAACACCAAGCTGATGTTTGATGCCAAGAGCGATGCCGGCTTCCTGGTAAAGGAGTGGTTGGTAAACGGTCAGTCGATTACCGGCAATACGAATTACAAGGTAACGGATATCACCGAGTCGAACGGCAAAAAGGTCGGTGAACGCCTGACCGTAGCGGCGCTGACCACAAGTCTGGACGTAGAAGTAAAGTTCAGCAGTGATTCGCACACGATCACCTTCAGCAGCGGTGAAGGCGGCACACTGACCGCGGCACTCAAGGACGGCGGTGCGGTAACGACCGGTCAAAAGGTTGCGGAAGGCGCAGATATGACGTTCACCGCAGTGCCGAACAACGGTAAGTCGGTGGCACGTTGGCTCGTAGACGATAAGCCGTATTACTGGCCCGGTACGACCGATCTATATCGTGAATCCACGCTGACACTGGAAAACGTGCAGGACGATCACAAGGTAGAGGTAGAATTCAGCGATAAGAAAACCTATGAAATCCACGTCAACACCGAGTCGGAGACCGGCAGTGCATTGCCGTCCGTGCAGATCTCGGCAAAGCTGGCAGACGGCACAGCGGCCGATTTGAAGGCCGTTCCGGACGGCGCAGCAGTGACGTTTACGCTGGAAAATCTGGGAAGCAACTACACGGTCAAGACGTGGAAGGTGGATGATAAGGAAGTCACGGATTCGGGTACGCAGAAGCAGTTTACACTGCGTAATATCACTGCAGCGCATACGGTCACGGCTGTGATCAATGCGGCGCAGGATGTAAAACTGACCTTCAAGGCAGTGGACGCGGATGGCAATCTGATTACTGATACAGCGATTGCTTCGGTTACTGCAAAGATCAAGAACGGCAGTGATATCACTAGCGGCAGTATAGTCGGCAATTATTCGGCGATTGAGTTTGCTGCTGCGGTAGGCGAGAACTACTATGTTTCCCACTGGACAAATGCGGAAGCGGATGCAGCGGACTCGACAAAGGCGACGATTGCAAGTCTGGAAAAGAGCACAGAGGTTATTGCACACATCGCAGAGAAGCCAAAGGTGACGGTTGCTGCACCTGTCAATGGCACGGTTGAAGTCGAGGGCACACGCGGCATCCAGAATGTTGTATTGACTGGTGCAGAAAATGAGAACGGCCATGTGAATATGAACAGCGTGGTGACGATCGCGGCAGAACCGAGTGACGGATATTTCGTACAGAAGATCATCGTTACGACTGACGGTGCGGTTAAAACATTCGATTACGACAATGCAACAGATTATAAGTCGGGCAAGGTAACGAAGGATGGTATCCAGATTACCAAGGATACCTTGATTCAGGTAGTCTTTGCTGAGAAGCCGACAGTAACCTTTGGTGGTGATGAGCACATCATCGTAACGGCAAAGCAGGGGGATAAAACGCTGAGCACCGGCAATCATGTCGAGAAGTACAGCGGCGATATCGTATTCACGGCGGAACCGGAAAAGGGTTGGGAGACTGATGATTGGAGCGTCACGGGATGGACGAATGTCAACGGAAACGATGACACCACTTATACTCAGGTCGGTTCTATTCAGAACGATGTAGATGTTCATGTAGTTTCTAAGGAAATCCCGCAGTACGACTTCACCCTGAGCATCGACTCGCTCGGTGCGGAAGGTGACGGCGGCACGGTTTCCGCAGAGATCACCCGCAAGGGCATGAGCGCATACGCGCAGAATAACCTTGCGACTGGTACGCACAGCTTCTACCGCGACTCGGATATCACGATCACGGCGGTACCGGCGGACGGCTATCGCGTACAGGACTGGACGATCGACGGCAAGACCACGGCAGATACCGCAACGACTAAGACGCTGTCCAATCGGCAGCAGGCAACGACGGTTTCGGTTCGTTTTGTCAAGTTGGTGACCGGCATTACCTTTGGCCCGACTGATGAGAACAGCGAAGGCGGTTATATCAGCGCAGCAGATGTAAATGAGGGTTCTATCCTCGATAACGCGGCTACCGGTGCGAATATTGCGGCAGGTCTGCCGATCAAGTTCACCACAGAGCCACAGCCGGGTTACGAACTCGAAGGCTGGTACGTCAACAATGTGCGTGACGATGACGCAGGCGATTCGAAAACCTACATCTATCCGAACACAACCAGCGCAAGCTCGATTTACATTGAACCGAAGTTCCAGCAGGTCGAGTATGACATCACCACGGGCGATCATGTCACCGTGAATGGAAAGGCCAGCACGACCGCACGCGGCGGTGAATCACTTACCTTTACCGCAGAGCCGCCGGCAGGTCAGAATGTGACCGGCTGGACGATCAACGGAGAGGCAGTTGCCGGTAACGGCAATACGCTGACGTGGACGGTCAAGAACGGCTATCTCACCACGCCGCATGTAACGGCATATCATGTTGCGGCACAGTTCAGCGCAGGCGAGTACACCGTAACGTACGATCAGCCGACAAACGGTACGCTCAGCGCGTCTGTTGAGAGCGGCACGCAGGTAAACGGCGGCACAAAGGTCACTTTCACCGCCGAGACGGATGAAGGTTACGAGGTTGATGAGTGGATGGTCAACGGCAAGTCGGTTGCCGCAAGCGGCAATACTTATACGCTGAACGTGACCGAAAACAGTATCGTTGCCGTAACCTTCAAGGCAATGATTCCGGTCAGCGCAGTGCTAAATAGCCGAAACGGCAGTATCGTCATCACTGCAAACGGCAAGACCGTTACGGACGGCTATGTTTCTTCTGGTTCGGACGTCACTTTCACTGTAACGCCGGAAAATGCGGACGATATGGTGCAGGTATGGAACGTAAACGGCTCGACAGTCGCAGAAATGACAGATACGGAAGATGCACCGCTTATGTACACGGTTCAGAATGTGACTGCAAAAACCGAGGTTTCTGCAACGCTGATTGAGCGCCCAACATACACCATTACAGTAGCAAGCGAGGGCAGCGGCACAGCATCGGCAGAACCGGCAAGCGTCAAGCGCGGCGGCAGCACGACTATTACTGCAATACCGAGCAGCAAGAGTTATTATCTCAAGGAATGGTCGATCAACAGCGGCAAACCGCAGAGTGCCTCCGGCAACACGCTGACATTGACGGAGATTCGCAAGGATACCACGGTAAAGGCAGTGTTTGACGGTGCTGTAAACCTGGATGTAACACTGGATGTTCAGGGGGCAGACAGTGGCACAACGGTTGCTGCAACGGCAAACGGCGGCATGATTACCCCGAAGAAGGATAGTCCGGCCAATGTTACGCGCGGCAGCAAGGTTGTATTCACGGCAGCGCCTGCCGCAGAAAACGGCCGAAACAAGCAGATGGTCGCACAGTGGACGGTAAACGGTGAGGTACAGGATAACATCTCCAACGAACTGGTTATCCCGAGCCTGAACGTGAAAACTGATGTAACCGTCAAGTTCGTACCATACGAAGGCTTCCTCATTCCGACCGGCGGCACCGGCTGGACAGTCTCCGACGTGAAGCGCACACCGGATGACACCAGTCCGGCAGACGAAATCCGTAAGAACGGTGATCTGACGTTCACGGTAACACCGGAAGGCGAGAGGTTGTTCCGCAAGCTAACGGTAAACGGCGTGGATTGTCTGGCACTGCCGACTATCGGCAATGTCACTGCAGTGAAAAACGACGCGTCCTACACGATCACTATCAAGGATGTAACGAGCGCTATTGCGGTTGACGCTGACGCTGTTGAATACCAGATCGCATCCAGTGTTTTGGATACCGTTCCGGCGGCTCTGAGCAGCAAATTCAGCACGATTGACGAGCTGAAAAACGCACTTCGAGCCAAGGTGAACAGCGCGGTAACTGCTTCCAACATCGCATATCTGGACATTGTGCTGCAGTACAAGAACGGCACAAACTGGGTAACTGTTACCAATCCGGCCGACTTCCCGGAAGGCGGCATGGACGTAGAGGTTCCGTACAGCACGCTGGCAGTGCAGAATACGCCGGACAGCAGCTATAACTTCTCTGTCGTTCATATGTTCACAACAGATATGAACGGTCAGACGATTGGCGGCACGGAAACGCTGACGCCGACTAAGCAGACCAGCGGAATCACATTCCACATTAACAGCCTGTCGCCGTTTGCGATTGGCTGGTACAAGAACACTGCACCTACTCCGGGTGGCGGCGGTGCAGGTGGTGGCGGAGGAGCCGTTGCCCCGACTACCTACGACATCGTGATCCCGTCCGAACTGGCGAACACAGTCAAGGCGGACAAGACCACGGTGGCCGCAGGCGACACGGTCACCCTGACCGTCACCGGCGAAGGCACGCTGTCCGTGACGGACGCAAACGGCAAGACGGTTGCGCTGACCGGCCTCGGCAGCGGCAAGTACACCTTCAAAATGCCGTCCGCCAAGGTCACCGTATCCTTTAAGCAGTCCACGACCGACCAGCCGTGCGACGGTGGCAAGGACTGTCCGTCGGCACCGTTTGCGGATGTGGACACTGCAAAATGGTATCACCTGTCCATCGATTACGTGCTCTCTCACGGAATGATGAACGGTGTATCGAGCAATGCGTTTGCACCGAATGCCAACCTCACCCGCGGCATGCTCGTGCAGATCCTGTATAACCTGGAAGGTAAGCCGAAGGGCACAGCGGCGAACTTCTCGGATGTGCGGGCTGACGCATGGTATGCCGAGGCGGTTGGCTGGGCGGCGGCCAATAAGGTCGTAACCGGCTACGCAGACGGCACATTCCGGCCGAATACCGCCGTCACCCGCGAACAGGCGGCAGCGATCCTCTATCGCTATGCACAGAGCAAGGGGATCGACGTAAGCGTGGGCGAGAGCACCAATATTCTCAGCTACGCGGACGCACAGCAGGCCAGCGAGTACGCCATTCCGGCTCTGCAGTGGGCCGTCGGCGCAGGTGTGCTGAACGGCAAAAATGGTAATCTTCTGGCACCGACCGGCACCGCCACCCGTGCTGAGATCGCAGCGATCATGCAGCGCTGGTGCGAGAACATTATCAAAAATTAAAGGCAGATAGAACAGTAAGACAGGGAAAAGGGCTGACCGATGAGGTCAGCCCTTTTCATATGCGGTTGAATAATTGAGAATTGAAAATGGAGAATTGACGTGACGGTTTACCGTTGCGTGGGAGCACAATGTGCTCCCCTACGGGATAGCATGTGCCAATCGTTAGATACGGTGCGCCGAGTCGTCGCACCCTACGGGGTAGACGATACCAATCGTTGGATACGCAGGTGCCGTCCGCAGCCACCAGGCCAACGAGTTGCGCAACACTGTTATGTTGCGCCTGCGTAGAGTAGCCGGTATGTGTAGCAGTACGGAATCTGGCATTGCGTAGAGGTAGAGAAATGGGCGGACACATTGGTCCGCCCCTACGGTAGTAAAAATCCTCTGCCGTTCCTGTATAGTCTCAGTTCTGAACAATCGCCGTGCCGTCAGAGGAAATGGGTGATTCACAAGAGGGTAGAAACCTTAGACGCCATCCCAAATATTGTGTAAACCTCTGTGAAGGTGTAAAATAGACATACAACCGTGGAGGGAAACAAAATGCCAGTAAAGAAACGAACACCGGAAGAGCATGCACGAAGATCAAAAATCCGAGAGCTGCTGGAGATGAGCAACATCACCAGCATGGATG
>CAVLCS010000094.1:0-9983 GCA_963661675.1 Bulleidia sp. | reverse complement strand
TTGACATTCCCGAATCACGGTGTATAATATGTTAGCAAGCTAACAGTAAGGAGGCTAACAATGTATCACTGTGACCATAACGAATGCTGCGGTCACCCGAACGACCGCATCGGTGCGGAAATCGGCATGCTGCATAATCTGTTTCGTCGGCAGATGGCGTGCATGACCGAAAAGACCGAAAATGCCGCCAGCGTGACCGGCATGCAGGCGATGATCGTCCATCACCTCATCATGCACGAAAACCAGGGCGATGTGTTCCAGAAGGATCTGGAAAACGCATTCCAGATGCGCCGCTCGACCGCGACCGGCATGCTGCAGCTGATGGAGCAGCACGGCATTATCCGCCGGGAACCGGTGGCGCATGACGGCCGACTGAAACGTCTGGTGCTGACCGAGCAGGCGCGTGCGATGGACGAACGCATCACCGAACGCATGGAGCAGATGGAACAGCTCCTGCGGCAGGGACTCACCGAGGACGAGCTGAAGGGCTGGTTTGCGGTCTGTGAGAAAATCCGCTCCAATCTGGAGCAATACCAATGCAATTTGTGCAGGGAGGGACAGAAATAATGATAAAACGACTGCTGAAAAGCGTGCGTGAGTTCAAAAAGGACGCACTGCTCACACCGCTTTGCGTTGTGCTCGAGGTCGTGATGGAGGTCGTCATTCCGCTGGTTATGGCGATGCTGATCGACAAGGGCATTGACGGACAGGATATGGCCGCTATCTGGAAATACGGCATCATCCTTGTGCTGTGTGCGATGCTCGCGCTGGTGTTCGGCGCGGCTGCCGGCACCTATGCGGCAAGAGCCTCGACCGGCTTTGCCCGCAATCTGCGTCACGACATGTACTACAATGTGCAGAATTTCTCGTTTTCCAACATCGATAAGTTCTCTACCGGTTCTATCGTCACCCGTCTGACGACCGACGTTACCAACGTGCAGAACGCGTTCCAGATGTGCACGCGTATCGCGGTACGCTGCCCGGTCATGCTGGTGTTCGCACTCATCATGGCAGCAAAGATCAACGGCCGTATGGCACTGGTCTTTCTGGCGATCGCACCGGTGCTGGCCATCGGTCTGGGCATTTTGATGACGGTGGTAAGCCCGATTTTCGAGCGTGTATTCAAAATCTACGACCGCATGAACACGGTCGTGCAGGAAAATGTGCGCGGCATCCGCGTTGTCAAGACCTATGTTCGTGAAGATCACGAGACCGAAAAGTTCCAGAATGTTTCGAGCATGCTGTACCGCACGTTCTCCAAGGCACAGAAGGTGCTCGCGTGCAACATGCCGCTCATGCAGTTCTGCATTTACGGCTGCATGCTGCTGATCTCCTGGTTCGGCGCACGTCTGATCGTCGGCGGTTCGATGACCACCGGTGAGCTGACCAGCATGTTCTCCTACGCGATGCAGATTCTGATGAGCCTGATGATGGTTTCCATGGTTTTCGTTATGATCACGATGGCCAAGGCAAGCGCAGAGCGTGTAGCCGAAATCCTTGACGAGCAGCCCGACCTGCACAATCCCGCAAACCCGATTCACGAGGTCAAGGACGGTGCGATCGAGTTCAACGACGTTTCCTTCAGCTACAAGGGCGATGAGCACAAGCTGGCACTCAAAAACGTCGAGCTGCACATCAAATCCGGTCAGACCGTCGGCATTCTCGGCGGCACCGGTTCCGCGAAGTCTACGCTCGTGCAGCTGATTCCGCGTCTGTACGACACCACGCACGGCACGGTCAAGGTCGGCGGCGTCGATGTCCGCGATTACGACATCGAGGCTTTGCGCGATCAGGTTGCCATGGTGCTCCAGAAGAACGTGCTGTTCTCCGGCACCATTAAGGAAAACCTCCGTTGGGGCGACGAAAATGCCTCGGACGAGGAAATCGAGCGCGTCTGCAAGCTGGCGCAGGCGGATGAATTCATCCAGCAGATGCCGGATAAGTACGATACCCACATTGAACAGGGCGGCTCGAATGTCTCCGGCGGTCAGAAACAGCGCCTGTGTATCGCGCGTGCGCTGCTGAAAAAGCCGAAGATCCTCATCCTTGATGACTCGACCAGTGCGGTCGATACCAAGACGGACGCGCTCATCCGCAAAGCGTTCGCGGAGGAAATCCCGAACACGACCAAGATTATCATTGCACAGCGTGTTTCCTCGGTGCAGGAGGCCGACCAGATCGTCATTCTCGACGGCGGCACTGTACAGGCAGTCGGCACGCACGACGAGCTGCTCGCAACCAACGAAATCTATCAGGAAATCTACAACCAGCAGAACAGAAAGGGCGGTGAGGAATAATGGCAGAACGTCAAATGCGCGGTCCGGGCGGACGCAGAGGTCCGATGGGCGGCAAGCGCAGCAAAAACCCGAAAAAGACGCTTTCGCGTCTGATGCAGTACATCGGTAAGGGTTACGGTGTGCAGTTTGCAGTCGTTTTGATCTGCATTTTGCTGTCGGCGGTGGCAAATGTTGCCGGTTCCATGTTCCTCAAAAGCCTGATCGACGATTATATTTCGCCGCTGCTGCTGCAGGCGTCTCCGGTGTTCACCGGTCTGCTGCATGCGCTGATGGGCATGGCGGTGATCTACGTCATCGGCATTGCGACCACCTTCATCTATAACTGGCTGATGGTCAGCATTTCGCAGGGCGTGCTCAAAAAAGTGCGTGACGAGATGTTCGCGCACATGCAGAAACTGCCGATCCGCTACTTCGATACGCACACCCACGGCGATCTGATGAGCCATTTTACCAACGATACCGACACACTGCAGCAGATGCTCAGCCAGTCCGTGCCGCAGATGTTCTCCTCGGCGATGACGATCATCTCGGTGTTCATCGGCATGGTGGTCACCAATATCTGGCTGACCCTGTTCGTGCTGCTCGGCGTGGCTGTCATGCTCAAGGTTGTCAAGAAACTGGGCGGACAGTCTGCGAAGTTCTTCCTGGCCCAGCAGCAGTCGCTCGGTAAGGTCAACGGCTACATCGAGGAAATGATCAACGGCCAGAAGGTCATTAAGGTATTCTGCCACGAGGAAAAGTGCAAGGAGCAGTTCGATGTGCTCAACGACGAGCTGCGCGAGAACGCGTCTAACGCGAACACCTTTGCCAACATCCTCATGCCGATCATGATGAACATCGGCAACCTGCTGTACGTTCTGGTGGCCGTAGTCGGCGGTGCACTGGCGCTGTCCGGCGTGGTCGGCGACAGCATCACCATCGGCGTTATCGCGTCCTTCCTGCAGCTGACCAAGTCGTTCACGCAGCCGGTAACGCAGATTTCGCAGCAGTTCAACTCCATCGTTATGGCGCTCGCCGGTGCGGAGCGTATCTTCGAGCTGATGGACGAGCAGCCCGAGGTAGACGACGGCTATGTTACGCTTGTCAACGCCAAGTACGACAAGAACGGCGAACTCGTCGAGACCCCGGAAAAGACCAACATCTGGGCGTGGAAGCACCCGCATGAGGACGGCACCACCACCTATACGCAGGTTCGCGGTGATGTGCGCTTCTTCGACGTGGACTTCGGCTATAATCCGGATAAGATCGTCCTGCACGATATCACGCTGTACGCAGAACCCGGCCAGAAGGTCGCGTTCGTCGGTGCGACCGGTGCGGGCAAGACGACCATCACCAACCTCATCAACCGTTTCTACGATCTTGCCGATGGTAAAATTCGTTATGACGGTATTAACATCAATAAGATCAAAAAGGCCGATCTCCGCCGTTCGCTCGGCATCGTCCTGCAGGATACCAACCTGTTCACCGGTACCATCCGCGATAACATCCGCTACGGCCGCCTGGACGCGACCGACGAGGAAGTTATGGCGGCGGCGCAGCTGGCTAACGCGGACGACTTCATCCGCCGACTGCCGGACGGCTACGATACCGTCATCGACGGTGACGGCGGCAGTCTGTCGCAGGGTCAGTGCCAGCTGCTGTCCATCGCGCGTGCGGCTGTTGCCGATCCGCCGGTCATGATCCTCGATGAGGCGACCAGCTCGATCGATACCCGCACGGAATCCATCGTGCAGGCCGGCATGGACGGCCTCATGTATGGACGTACGGTGTTTGTTATCGCGCATCGCCTGTCCACCATTCAGAACGCAGACGTTATCATGGTGCTGCAGCTTGGTCATATCATCGAGCGCGGCAATCATGAGCAGCTGATTGCGGAGCACGGTAAGTACTACCAGCTCTATACTGGAGCCTTCGAGTTAGAGTAAGCCAAAAGAACCCGAAACGATAGTTTCGGGTTCTTTTTTGTGCAGTAGAGTGAAGAGCGGGGAGTGGAGAGTGAAGAGCATCTGCAAGGTAGGAGTTAGGAGTGAGGAGTGAGGAGTTATTAGAGAGTGAAGAGTGGGGAGTGGAGAGAATATTAGGTAAAGCGTATTCACATAGAAATATTCGCAGGTGCCGTCCGTAACAACGCGCAAACGAGTTGCGCGACACGGGTATGTCGCGCCTGCGGAGAGTAAACCGCATGTGTAGCAGTAAATTATCCGATACTGCGGATAGGTTGAGATAGGGGCGCACACTGTGCGCCCCTACAGTAGAAAAAATCCTCTGTCGTACCCCTTTTCGCAGCGGTCGCCGCTCTCCGATTTTCGCCGAGTTATGCCAAGGGTGGAAACGGGAGTCCCAAGAGGGTAGAAACCACCGTAGGTGGTGTCTATCCTTTTGGCCCACGCGCTAACGATAGCGCACATCCGCACATTCCAACGCTTTATAAGCGCCCATGTCTATCTGATTGTTTCCATGGCGAAACCGCCACTTTTTCGCGCTCGAAAGTTGAAATATGCGTTTCATTTTCTCAAAAACGCAATTCCCGCTGTTATTTCCCGCCAAGGGATACGCCCTCGTTGGGATATACTGGGAAAACAGCAAGGGAGGCGTAACGAAATGGATAAACAAAGGGCAAGACGGTCCGCGTCGATACCGGTGCGGATCGGACATGCGGCGGCATGGGCTGCTGGATTATGGAAACAGGAGCACCTGCGGACACTCATCACAGGTGCACAGCGGTTCGTGCTGTGTGCGGTGCTGGCACAGGGCACGATACTCGGCGGATACATGCCGTTCGGACTGGCGATGACGGCGGCCTTGATGGCTCGAGGAGCCGGACTGTCCGTGCTCGGCGGTCTGGTGTGCGGCGTCATGCTGCGCGGCGATGGATTCCACGGCGGCATTTACGCCGCGGCAGCGCTGCTGGTGCTGTGCGTGATGAGCGTGTGCGCCGGTCTGCGTGTGATGTCCGAACGGTGGTTTGCACCCAGTGTGGCGACGTTCGCAAGCGCGGCATGCACGTTCGTGTTCCTGCCGCTCGGCGCAGAGCTGACCGCATCGGCGGTGCTGACGTTCCTGCTCGTGCAGGGCATCACGTTTGGCGTGTGCTGGATGTACGGCGCGGCATTTGCACCGCCGCGTGACGAAAACGACTGGCGCAGACCGGTAACGCTGCTGGTGCTCACCGCGACTGTGCTGCTGTCGCTCTCGGGCGTCAACCTGTTCGGCGTATTTTCTCCCGCGAGGGCAGGTGCGCTGCTGCTCGTGCTGGCGGCGGCCTATCTCGGCGGACCGGCGGCAGGCGCGGCTGCCGGTGTGGCGTTCGGCGCGGCTATGGATCTCAACATCGGCTACGGAGCCTTGTTCACCTGCTGCTACGGCCTGTGTGCGCTCGTCGCCGGACTGTTTCACGACAGCGGACGCGGCTGGTTTTCGGTCTGTGCACTCGGCAGCGGACTGTGCGCTGCTATGCTCGGTGTGGAGCATCCGCTGTTCATTCCGCTGATTGTGGAGTTGTTCTGCGCGGTCCTCATGTTTGCGGCACTGCCGCCGTTCGTGTGGGAAGCCATCCGGCGCAGCCTGCTGCCGGATACCCTGATGGGCGAAGCCGCCAGTCAGCGCATGCGCAGGCTCGCAGGCACCTGCGCGACCGAAGCCGCCCAGGCGTTCTACGAACTGTACCTCGCCATGCTGCACGGCGTCAGCGAGGGCAAAGCCGCCGGAGACCAGAACATTCGGGCGGTATTCGACTACGCGAGCGACCACGTCTGCAAAAACTGTATGCTGTGTACGCAATGCTGGCAGAGAGACTACGTGAGTACGCTGGCTGCCCTCAATGACGTGACCCAGCCCATGCTGCAGCGCGGACGGGCGGAAATGAGCGATTTTCCCTATCATTTTGCGGCACGGTGTGCGCGTCTGCCCGAGCTGATGCGCGCCATCAACAGTGCGCTGTTTGCGCTCCGCGAGCGCGAAAGCCTTCGGCGGCAGCAGGAGGAAAACCAGAGCCTGCTTGCCAGGCAATATGCGGGCATTACAGACATTCTGCGGCAGCTTGGCGCAGAGGTTACGCAGGACGAAACGGCGCAGCCGCTGATGGAGCGGCAGGTGCGGCGCTACGCGGCAGCGTTCGGGTGGATCGACCGCGTGTGTGCCGTGCGCGACTCGCAGGGCAGGCTGACGGTTGAATTATACGGCGAGGGCATTGACGATATTCTCAAACAGGGAGACGGCTTTTCGGCGGGTCTGTCCGCACTGCTCGGTGTGACGCTGACCTCACCGGAGAAGAAAAAGGGCAGTCAGGGTATCCACGTCGAGATGCACGAGCGGGCGCCGTACCGTGCGGTGGTCGGCATCGGGCGGCAGCAGAAGGAGGGCGCGTCGGTCTCGGGCGACAACGCGTGCTACTTTCTCACCGACACCGGAACCGCCTGTCTGCTCCTGTCGGACGGCATGGGTTCGGGTGCCGCCGCGTCACGAGACAGCCGCATGCTCATCACCTCGCTCGAGCGATTCCTGCGGGCAGGTATTTCGGTCGGAGACGCGCTGCACGCGGTCTCTCCGGCACTGCGTCTGCGGTCAGACGGCATGCGCTTCACCACACTGGATGCATTCACGCTCGACCTGTTCAGCGGACGCGCGGAAAACCTCAAGTGCGGCGCCGCACCGACCTACATGCGGCTGAACGGCCGATGGACCATCCTGCCGGGCACGGCGCTGCCCATCGGTCTGGCGGAGGAGGACGAGCTCGGCGACGCCGTGCCGCTGCAGATGAACGACGGCGACATTGTGGTGCTGCTCAGCGACGGCGTGACCGACGGTACGGATGATAAATGGGTGCGGCAGCTGCTCATCGCCCATGCAGGCGACAGCCCGAAGGAGATCGCGGCTTGTCTGGTCAACGAAGCGAAAGGAAAAGGACACGATGATGACCGGACGGTAATGGTCATGAAGATCGAAAAGCTGGAATGAAACTGGTATAAAATCACGAAAGAGGGGAAAACTGGAACAAAACAGCAGGGAGGAATCCATATGGTACGAGGTGTCAGCCGCCGTGTGATCGTGGTCAAGCCGGAGCAGCCGGCGTTGTTCGAGCAGGCCATTTTTCTCGTGCGGGACTACAATGCGCCAAGAGGCGACATGGTGCGGGAAGCCTGCCGTATCGCGAACAGCTATCTGCCGCGCAGACGGCGGTCGAGAAGAAAGGCGGACGGTCTGTCACTGTTTGCCGGATTCTGCGCAGGCGCACTGCTTATCGGCACCATATGGGCCGTGACAGCGCTCGTTTTGTAAACAGATTATAAAATGAGAAGCCGTTCTCTTGTACCCTCCGGTTTGGGTTGGTATACTATATAATACAGACAAAGAGATAAATCCGCGTCTGCAACCCATCAAACGGAGGCGGCTATTATGACGGCCGAAACCTTTTTCCAGCTGTTCCACCAGTACGGACTGATTCTGGTCTGCGCCGTAGTTTTTTGTGAATATATGAATCTGCCCGGCTTTCCGGCGGGCGTTATCATGCCGTGCATCGGCGTGCTGATCGCGCAAAGCGAGCTGTCGCTGCCGCTGACGGTCGTGCTGAGCGTGGTCTCCGGCGTGCTCGGCAGTCTGGTCATCTACGCCGTGTGTTACTGGGGCGGTGAACCGGTGATGGAGAAGCTGTTCGGCAAAAGTGAGAAATTTAAGTCGCTTGTGCGCAAATGCCACGACTTTATCGACGCACAGCACGGGCGCGGACTGGCGATCATTCGTGTCATCCCGTGTATCCGCACCATCGTTTCCATTCCGGCCGGACTGATCCGGATGCCGGTCAAGTGGTTTGTCGGCTGGTCCGCGGCAGGCATTGCCGTGTGGAATACGGCGCTCATCTCGTTCGGGTATTTCTTCAGCGAGAAGATTCTTACAATGGTGATGTAACAGAATTTACAGACAGGGTAAATCCTCGGATTTGCCCTGTTTTTGTGTTTTTCTGTCGGGAAATGGGTGCATCCATTCTGTAAGTTGCATTTGCAGTCATGTTATGGTAAAATATACAGCGTTATATAATGTATAAGACGGAGGAACAGTATGCAGATCGGAAACGTAACCATAAACGGAAAACTGGCGCTTGCCCCGATGGCAGGCGTGACCGATCTTGCGTTCCGCCGTATCTGCCGGGAGCACGGTGCGGCGCTGACCGTGACCGAGATGGTCTCCGCAAAGGCGCTGTGCTACAAGGATAAGAAGACGCCGCGTCTGCTCGAGTTAGGTGCGGACGAGCATCCGGCGGCTGCCCAGATTTTCGGGCACGAGCCGGACACGATGGCCGAAGGTGCGAGACTGGCGCTTGAGAAATCCGGCTGTGATATCATCGACATCAACATGGGCTGTCCGGCGCCCAAAATTGTCAACAACGGCGACGGCTCGGCGCTGATGAAGGACCCGGAGACCGCGGCCAAGGTGATCGAGGCGGTCGTGAAGGCGGTTGAGGTACCGGTAACGGTCAAGTTCCGTAAGGGCTGGGACGAGGGCCACGTCAACTGCGTGGAATTTGCCAAAATGGCTGAGCAGTCCGGTGCGGCTGCTATCACGCTGCATGGACGCACGCGCTCGCAGCAGTACAGCGGCACCGCCGACTGGGATGCGATTCGTGAGGTCAAGCAGGCAGTCTCGATTCCGGTGTTCGCCAACGGAGACGTGGCCGAACCCGAGGACGCGGTTCGCATCCTGCAGCACACCGGCGCGGACGGTGTGATGATCGGCCGAGGTGCCCTCGGCGACCCGTGGCTGTTCGAGCGGGCGAATGCACTGCTCGAGACAGGAACCTGTCCGGCTTTACCGCCGTTCGCGGAACGAATCGACACGGCAGTCCGTCAAATTGAACTGGCCGCCGAGCAGAAAGGCGAGCATATTGCTATGCTCGAGGCACGTCGGCACGTCAACTGCTATCTCAAGCGGGAAAGCGGCGTAAAGACGTTCAAGAACCGCATCTGTGCACTCACCAAGCTGAGTGACCTGTACGAGATCGCGGAAGAACTGAAGGCATTCGTTTCGGCGAAAGCAAACGTATAATAAGGTAAGGAGGGGAGACGCAGTGGACGACAAGCATATTGTGGCGCAGGCTCGCCGCGGCGACCTTTCCGCCTTTGAGGAACTGGTGACGCGCTATGAAAAGCGCGTGTATGCCATCGCTTTGCGCTCGTCCGGCTCGCCGGAGGACGCGGCCGACATCACGCAGGAGGTTTTCCTTCGGGCGTGGCGCTCGATGGAGAGCTTCCGCGGTGACAGCGGCTTTGCGACCTGGCTGTTCCGCATCACGATGAACCAGTGCGTCGATCATGCACGGCATAAACAGAGTCAGCCGCCGACACAGCCGCTTGTGCAGGGCGAGGACGACGAGGAACGCGAGATTCCGATCCCGGACACGGCTCCGACACCCGAGGAGCACCTGGAGAACAGCGAATTCGGTCGGGAACTTGCCGCTGCGCTCGATGAGGTGAGCGACGAGCACCGCCGAATCGTCCTGCTGCGTGACGTTTCCGGCATGAGCTACACCGAGATCGCCGAGGTGCTGGAGGTCAGTGAGGGCACGGTAAAGTCGCGGTTGTCACGCGCACGCATCGCATTACGCAAAATTTTACTCAAACGAGGGAACCTTTTTCATTCGCAAATTGCAAGTGCAAGTTGGACACCTGCACGGTAGAAATTAGTTAATCAGAG
>CAVLCS010000093.1:0-10098 GCA_963661675.1 Bulleidia sp. | reverse complement strand
ACACATTCCGACTCGCTAAGAGCCGTCCTGCGGACGGTTGCTCGCTGGACGCCCACTGCGGTGGGTGTGGTCCGCCCCTACGATGGTTGGTGCAGCGAAATTTTTCGGGTGCATTCCGTCGAATTTGGACGCGCAATGCGCGCCCCTACAATGGCCTGCGTTGTGCTGAAGGATAAATCAACCTGCATTCGATAACGATTGTAGGGGCGGCCATTGGCCGTCCTTTACTCGTTGAATGCACTTGTAAAATGGAAAAGGTCTAACCGCCATATGCGCAGCGCGGACGGAACCTGCGTAAGGATAGCGCAATTCTCCATTCTCCATCCTCAATTCTCAATTTGTAGACCTCTACAAACAACCCTCCTTCATTTTGTACACCCATACAAGGAAAAACCGGGAACAAAACCGATTCCGGCTCGTCTAACTGGGTATAAAAGGAGGTAGTTATTATGATGGAGAAAAAACGAATGGCGGCACTGTTTGCGGCGGTGCTGTTCGGCATGAGCGCAATTCCGGCCGGAGCGGTGAACCTGATCGACACGGACGCGGCTGCGACCGACTCCGCCGAGCACGCGGAACTCGATTTATACGGCGTACGCGGTACGGTGACCGACAAGCAGGACGGCGAGATCACGGTCAAGACCGAGACGGCGGGCACAGCCGTGGTGCACCTTGCGGCGCAGACTATCATCATGGACACGCAGACCGGCCTGCCGGCAGGCGCGCAGGACATCAAGAAAGGCGCTGAGGTGTACCTCTACTGCGGGGAAATGATGGCGCTGTCCGAGCCGCCGCAGGTGTACGCCAAGGCGATCCTTGTCAACCTGACCGACGAGCACGCACCCGCGAATCTGCTGTCCGCCGAGCAGGTCAATAAGAACGCGGACGGCAGCCTGACCGTGCAGACAAATGACGGCGGTTTGATGCTCAATATCGAGCGGAACGCGTCCGTTACGCCGTTCGGCACGAAAAACAAGGCAAAACTCGAGGATATCCGCATGGGAACCAAGTTTTTTGCATGGTACGACACGGTTTTAGAGACCTATCCGGAGCAGGCGGGCACGGACAAGGTCGTGCTGCTGCCGCACGAGGACGATACGTTCGCTATCGTCGTGGAAGGCGATATGGTCGCAGGTGAGGGCCGCATGACGAACGGCGTGGCCATGGTTCCGCTGCGCTTGACCGCCGAGCTGTGCGGCTTCACGGTCAAGTGGAACGCCAAGGACCGCACGGTGCACCTCACCAACGGCACGGTGCAGACGACCGTGACCATCGGTCTGGATGAGTATTTCCGTGCGACCGCCCTGCCGGACGCGGACGGCATGAGCCGTCCGGAAGCGCTCGGTGCAGCGCCCTACCTTGCGCAGAGCAGAACGTGGGTTCCGGCGCAGCTGCTCGACCTGCTCGGCGTGTATGTCGAGATGCGCGGTGACGCGCTGTACCTCGGCGGGGCACCGACCGCGTTCACCGGAGAGGCCGATGCGGATAACGCGTTTGACATCGTGTGCAAGGACCAGACGATCGACAAAGGCCGCATGGAAAACGGCGTGGCTATGGTGTCGCTCCGTGAGGTCGGCGAAGCCCTCGGCTACACCGTGACGTGGGATATCGAGAACCGTCAGGTGAAGATGAACAACGGCAAGGTTATGACGCATGTAAACATCGGCGAGGATTCCTATATCCGTTCGGTGATGAATGGCGACGGTACGGAAGAACCGGTTTCGTTCGGCGCGGCACCGTATTTCGCTGAAGGGAAAACCTAGGTTCCGGCAAAACTGTTTACACTGCTCGGTGAACAGGTTGAGATGAAAGGGAATACGCTGTATTTGGATTAAACACAGTTTCCCATCCCGAAAGGAGAGCCGCCTATGAAAAAGATAGCAGCAATGCTCCTGTTGGTGCTTTTCACCGCAGGATGCGCCAAAACGCCTGCTGAGCCGCAAAAAACGGAGCAGATGCCGCAGGATTTTGCAATCAGCTTTGCGTGGTGGCACAATCCGGAGCAGAAAAACAGCATGGACACCGCGGCCGGCGAACTCCGGAAGGATTTGCTCGCGGACGGAACTGCATCGGCGGAATTTCAGCCGGATGATGACCTGCTGCAGCGGCTGTACGAACTGGTCAGCCGTGACGGCTTTCTGTCGATCGACCGGGAAATGACAGCGCAGGAACTGGCGAAAGACGGTACGGCGGCCGGTGTATCGCCGAACACCTGCTACGAAATTGCCGTGACGCTGAACGGCAAGCAGACGGTCGTCCGCGGCGACCAGACTGCGGCCATGTACACGGAAACCGACGAGGACGCCGCTTGCTTTATGGCGGTGGCAGACGAGTTAAAGCAAATCGTACAGGAACTGTCTGCGTGGAAGGTTCTGCCAGACGTGGACGGCGCCTATCAGTGAGAGAAAGGGTGACCACCATGAAACGAAAATGGCAAACCTTCCTGTGCATGGCGGCACTCCTGCTGGCCGTGCTGCCGGTCTCCGCAAGCGCGGATTCGGGTCCGAAACCGCAGATTACGATTCAGGTGCAGAATGCACCGGACGGCGACTATTACGTTGACCTGCTCATTCCGGGCGAGGTACCCGAGCAAGGTATCGACAATATCGAGTGGAATCACATCGACCGTACGTCGCTGCCGCTGGATGCGCTGGCGCGCGACCGCATCGACGGCTGGCACTATGCCATGCTGGACGGCACGTCGGCACCGCTGTTTTACGAGCATTTGGACAAGGATACGTTTGTATTCAGCTACTTCGGCACGCCGGACACGTTTCGGATTGCGGTTTATGACGATTCTCAGCAGAAAGTCAACTTTTCTGAGACGATGAAGCGTGGACAGCTGCAGCAGATATTCACCTATGACTTTGCGGATAATGCAGTCCAAACCGGAAATCCGTTGCTGATATATCTCAAACAGTTCGCGTCCTCGCTGCTGCCGACGCTGCTGATCGAGGGACTTCTGCTGCTGCCGTTCGGCTTCTGGGACAGACGCAACGCGAAAGTGTTCCTCGGCGTAAACATCGGCACGCAGCTGCTGCTCACGGTCGTGACAGCGGCTTGCATGTGGATCGGTATGCCGTTCTACCGGTATTTGGTGTTTGTGCCGCTGGAGATTGTGATTTGGATCGTCGAGGCCGTCATTTACCGCAAACGGCTGTACACCAAGCGGGAAACGGCCCATCCGGTTGTTTACGCGCTGTGTGCCAACGCACTGAGCGCAGCCGCAACTTTGTTCAGCGTGCGCATGGTATTCCCGTGGATTTGAGTAAAAGAACCTGTCTATTGACAGGTTCTTTTGCGTATTCCGGCGTTTTGTGCTATGCTATACACAGCAAAGGAGGCGAGCGGCCGTGTCAGCCAAAGCATACTATCATCTGCCCGGATTGTTTGAATTTTACGAGTTTTACCGCGCATTTCTGCCGTTATACCGCGCAAAACGTGACTGGTTTTACGACTGGTGCGAGATCGGGTCGATCTACGGCGCACCGGCGGACTGTCTCTGGGGAGGCGGACGAGCGGGCTTCGGCGAGTGCGGTGCACGCGAAGCACTCGCGCTGGCGCAGGAATACGGCATTTCCGCACGGCTGACGTTCAGCAACTCGCTCATGCGTGAGGAACACCTGTCCGACCGCAAATGCAACGCACTCTGCGAGCTGTTTTCACAGCAAAACGAGGTGCGGAACGGCGTGATCGTGCACTCAGAGCTGCTGACTGACTACCTGCGGGCACGGTATCCGGAGCTGTACCTCGTGTCGTCCACGACCAAGGTGCTGACCGATTTTATGGATTTTCGGCGTGAGTTAGGCAGGGGAGAATTCCGGTATGTCGTGCCGGATTTTCGATTGAACAAGCGGTTTGACGAGTTAAACGCTTTGTCGCAGGTGCACAAAGATAAGGTGGAATTTTTGTGCAATGAGTGCTGTTGGTTCGGGTGTACCGACCGTAAGCGCTGCTACGAGGTGGTCAGCCGCAAAAACCTCGGCGAGGACTGTGAACATCGGTGCAAAGCACCGGACGCGCAAGGCGGCTATCGGTTCTCCAAGGCGATGGAGAATCCGGGGTTCATCGGCGTGGATGATATTCAGCGGACGTATCTGCCGATGGGATTTTCGCAGTTCAAGATCGAGGGTAGGGGACTGGGCAGCGCGCTTATCCTCGAGTTTTTGCTGCATTATATGACAAAACCGGCGTTTCAGCTGCGCGTTCGGGAAGAAATTTATCTGGATAATATGTTGGACTTGTTTTAAGGCATAAGAAAAGAACCTGCCAGGGCTGTCGCGGAACTACAGTTCCGCCGACAAGCAGGAACGGACCGTGGGCTGTTCCAAAGTCGTCCGAAAGTTCCTCGCGATGGTCGAAACTTTCTCCCTCTAGAAGACAAAAATCCGAGATACATGCTCCCGGATTTTTGGCATTTGCAATGCAAATGCTATTTCATGCGCGCTATCGCGCGAGACGCTGAATGGTATGCAGTTTATCTGGATAAGAAAAGAACCTGTCGAAAGACAGGTTCTTTTTCTCATATCAAGCAGAAATTTACTTGTTCTTATTCTTGATGTACTCGTCCATTGCAGCCGCTGCGCGCTTGCCTGCGCCCATAGCGAGGATTACAGTTGCCGCACCGGTAACGGCGTCGCCGCCGGCGAATACGCCGTCCTTGGAGGTGATGCCGTGCTCATCGTCAGCCACGATGCAGCCCTTGCGGTTGGTCTCGAGACCCGGAGTCGTGTGACGAATCAGCGGGTTCGGGCTGGTGCCGATAGCCGCGATAACGCAGTCGAGGTCAAGCACGAACTCACTGCCCTCAACCGGAATCGGACGACGGCGGCCGGATGCGTCAGGCTCACCGAGCTCCATCTGCTGGCACTTGAGGCCGGTTACGTTGAAGTTGTCGTCAGACAGCACTTCCAGCGGAGCAGTCAGGAACTTAAAGACTACGCCCTCTTCCTTGGCGTGGTGGATTTCTTCCAGACGAGCCGGAAGCTCCTTCTCGGAACGGCGGTAAACGATGTAAACCTCTTCCGCGCCCATGCGCTTAGCGCAGCGTGCAGCGTCCATTGCTACGTTGCCGCCGCCGACTACTGCGACCTTCTTCGCGTGATAGATCGGGGTGTCCGCGTTTTCCTTGTACGCCTTCATGAGGTTGATACGGGTGAGGTACTCGTTCGCGGAGTAAACGCCG
Source organism: Bulleidia sp. (assembly GCA_963661675.1). Lineage (GTDB taxonomy): Bacteria > Bacillota > Clostridia > Oscillospirales > Butyricicoccaceae > Agathobaculum. Next base: position 4,913 of record CAVLCS010000093.1, on the reverse strand, counting down.
TTCGCGTTCTCGCCCGGAACACCGATAAAGGTCGGCAGACCGGCACCGGAACCTACGAAAATAGCCTCATAACCGTCGCCGAACAGCTCGTCGATGGTCTCAGAGCGGCCAACAACGAAGTTCAGCACGAACTCAACACCGAGGTCCTTCAGCGTGTCGATTTCCTTCTGCACGATAGCCTTCGGCAGACGGAATTCCGGAATGCCGTACATCAGAACGCCGCCTGCAGTGTGCAGAGCCTCGAAAACGGTAACTTCGTAACCCATGCGAGCCAGATCGCCTGCGCAGGTCAGACCTGCCGGGCCGGCACCTACGATTGCAACCTTGTGGCCGTTGGACTCTGGCTTTACAGCCTTCTCGGTGCTGTTTTCGCGTGCGTAGTCAGCTACGAAACGCTCCAGACGACCGATGGCTACGGCTTCGCCCTTGATACCGCGGACACAGTGGCACTCGCACTGGTTCTCCTGCGGGCAAACACGGCCGCAGACAGCCGGCAGAGCGGAGGTCTCCTTGATCTTTGCAGCGGCTTCGAGGAACTTGCCCTCAGCCACCAGAGCGATGAACTCCGGAATCTTAACCTGTACCGGACAGCCGGTCATGCACGGCTTGTTCTTGCAGTTCAGGCAGCGCTGTGCTTCCTCGACCGCCATGTCAGCGGTGTAGCCGAGCGTTACCTCTTCGAAATTTTTATTGCGGACGTCCGGTGCCTGCTCGGGCATCGGGCACTTCTTCGGATTCATATTCGGCATGATTACTTGACCTCCTTCTTGAACAGATTGCAATGCTCTTCACGGCGTTCAACTGCCGCGCGCTCCTGTGCCTTATACATGGCACCACGACGCATTGCACTGTCAAAATCAATGAGGTGGCCATCGAAATCCGGACCGTCAACGCATGCGAACTTGGTCTCGCCGCCAACAGTCAGACGGCAGCCGCCGCACATGCCGGTACCGTCAACCATGATGGTATTCATGGAAACGATGGTCTTGATACCATACGGGCGGGTGGTCTCGCACACGAACTTCATCATGATCATCGGGCCGATAGCGATAACGGCGTCGTACTGGTTGCCCGCGTCGATGAGTTCCTTCAGAACCTGGGTTACGAGTGCCTTGCGGCCGTTGGAACCATCATCGGTAACGATGTGCAGGTTGGTGCAGGCATTCTTCATCTCGTCCTCGAGAATAATGATATCCTTGTTGCGGAAACCGGCGATCAGGTCAACTTCTGCGCCCATTTCGTGCAGCTTCTTGGCCTGCGGGTATGCGATCGCACAGCCCAGACCGCCGCCGACTACGGCAACCTTCTTGAGACCCTCGAGCTCGCTCGCCTTGCCGAGCGGACCTACGAAGTCATGCAGGCAGTCGCCTTCGTTGAGAGAGCCAAGTGCCATAGTCGTTGCACCGACTTCCTGGAAAATGATCGTGATGGAACCCTTTTCACGGTCAAAATCCGCGATCGTGAGCGGAATACGCTCGCCTTCTGCGCTGACACGCAGGATGATGAACTGACCCGGCTCTGCCTTGCGGGCAACGTGCGGTGCCTCGATCACCATCAGCTTGGTGTTTGCGTTCAGCGTTTGCTTTTTCAAAATCTGATACACTCTTTTTCGTACCTCCTTGCGATTGTCGCATCGAACATTTTACATTATACTGTATCACTTTAAGCAACGCAAGTGAAAATCAAAAATTGGTGATAAAAATGAAGGGAATTGATAAAAATACACCTTAATTGTCAAATATTTAACCGATTTTGACGAAAGTTTCACAAAGTCGGACGGCAGTAAAACAGCATAATGTCGTTTTTCGGGACCCAGCCGCAGACCGTGCGCGTGCGCACATGACACCAGCCGTTCTGCTCCCGCAGGACGAGCAGACGCGCACCGGTGACGGCACTGCCGATGATCGGCGCAGACCGAGAGGGATCGGCACGCAGCAGCAGAAGTGCGCTGCGCGGCTCAGCGCAGGCGGTCCGAATCGCAGGCGATACATATATAATAGGGGACATGGGGCACCTCCAAATCTTGTCACAGCAGACTATGATGGGGAATGGAAAATTGATAATGGAGAATTATCCTCAGAGTGGAGAGTGAAGAGTTGAGAGTGGAGAGTTTGCGAAGGTAGGAGTGAGGAGTGGACGATGGTGTAGACTTTCGTAGGGGCGGACCAATGTGTCCACCCATTTCACTTCTGCATCCGGTTTACGAGGGCGGACACGCTGGTCCGCCCCTACGGAACGTGTGCCGAATCGTGAAATATTGCACAGCGTCCGAAAAAATAAATATTTTTACCTGCTTTTTCGCTGAAATTTAGGTTGCATTATTATAGAACGCGCTGTATAATAATCATTGTTTGAAAGAGAAGCCCGTTTATGACGGGTCAAATCGGAAGGAGTTAACACAAATGAAGAAGTTTTCCATTGCTATGCTGAGCATGGTACTGGCAGGTTCTATGCTGCTGACCGGCTGCGGCGGCTCCAAGGCTGCTGATTCCAGCAGTGACGCACAGGATTCCACCACCACGACCTCGGCTGACGGCGGCACTCTGCGCATGGGCACCAACGCTACGTTCCCGCCGTACGAGTTCGTTGGCGACGACGGCTCTGTTCAGGGCATCGATGCTGACATCGCTGCTGCTATCGCTGACAAGCTGGGCATGAAGCTCGAGATCACCGATATGGAGTTTGATTCCCTGATCCCGGCTCTGCAGAGCGACACGCTGGACGTTGTTCTGGCTGGCATGACCGTTACCCCGGAGCGTCAGGAGAACGTAGATTTCTCTGATTCCTACGCTAAGGGCGTTCAGGTTATCATCGTTAAGGACGGTTCCGACATTGCTTCTCCGGACGATCTGGAGGGCAAGAGCATCGGCGTTCAGACCGGCACCACCGGCGATATCTACTGCACCGATGACTACGGTCAGGATCATGTAAAGCAGTTCACCAACGGTCCGCTCGCAGTTGCTGCTCTGGTAAACGACCAGATCGACTGCGTTGTTATCGACCAGGAGCCGGCTAAGAACTATGTTGCTGCAAACAGCGGCCTCAAGATCCTCGACACCGCTTACGCTGACGAGGATTACGCGATCGCTATCAAGAAGGGCAACACCGAGCTGCTCGACAAGGTAAACGGTGCTCTGAAGGAGCTGCAGGACGACGGCACGGTACAGTCTATTGTTGACAAGTACATCAGCGCTGATTCCGCAGCAGAGTAAATCAACAACGATTACAAAGGAAGAGGGACGGTTGCGCACCGCCCCTCTTTTGCAGTAAATACGATAAGAAAGAGGGGATGACCTGTGAACGGTATTACGATGGACCAGTGGCTGAAAATGGTACCGGATTCGGTTGTCAATCTGCCGGAGGGTCTGCGCAATCTGCTGTTCCAGCTGTACCAGACCTTTATCGCAGCCGACCGCTGGAAGTGGTTCCTGAACGGTCTGAAAATCACATTTATAGTCACGATCGGCGCACTGATCCTCGGTGTTATCATCGGTCTGCTGATCGCGGTCGTCCGCACGGCGCATGATTCCCGCCGGGTGGGCAAAAGCAACATCATTCTGAGCATTCTCAACGCCATCTGCAAGCTGTATCTGACCGTTATCCGCGGCACACCTATGATGGTCCAGCTGCTGATCATGGGCTTTGTTATCATGGTGCCCAAGGACGATACGGCCCGTCTGGTGTGCGGTATCGTAACGCTCGGCATCAACTCGGGCGCGTATGTAGCCGAGATCGTCCGCGGCGGCCTGATGTCGGTAAACCCGGGTCAGATGGAAGCCGGCCGTTCTCTCGGCCTGAACTATGCGCAGACCATGCGTCTGATCATCATTCCGCAGGCCATCAAGAACATCCTGCCGGCACTCGGCAACGAGATGATCACCCTGCTGAAGGATACCTCGCTCGTGTCGGTCATCGCGCTGCGCGACGTGACCAAGCAGGCGCAGAACATCGTTTCCAACACCTATCAGGCGTATGTGCCGTATGTCAGCCTGGCGATCATCTATCTGGTGCTCGTCATCATCCTGACCAAGCTGCTCGGCATTTTTGAGAGGAGGCTGCGCGAAAGTGATCGACGTTAAAAACCTGCATAAATCCTTTGGCAACCATGAGGTGCTCAAGGGTGTGAACGAGCATATCGAAAAAGGCGAGAAGGTCGTAGTCATCGGACCGTCCGGCTCGGGCAAGTCCACCTTCCTGCGCTGCCTGAACCTGCTCGAGGAGCCGACCAGCGGCGAGATCATCTTCGAGGGTCAGAACATCACCGCCAAGGACACGGATATCAACCTGGTGCGCCGCCGTATGGGCATGGTGTTCCAGCAGTTCAACCTGTTCCCGCACCTGACCGTGCGCGAGAATATCAAACTGGCGCCGGTGCAGCTCAAGATCATGAGCGACGAGGAAGCGGACAAGCGTGCCCTCGAGCTGCTCGCGCGTGTCGGCCTGCCGGATAAGGCAGACAGCTATCCGGCGCAGCTTTCCGGCGGTCAGCAGCAGCGTATCGCTATCGCGCGTGCGCTGGCTATGAATCCGGACGTGATGCTGTTCGATGAGCCGACTTCGGCACTCGACCCGGAAATGGTCGGCGAGGTACTCGAGATCATGAAGGAACTTGCCGATGACGGCATGACCATGGTCGTTGTTACCCACGAGATGGGCTTCGCCCGCGAGGTTGCAACGCGCGTGCTGTTCATGGACGGCGGCAATATCGTCGAGCAGAACGAGCCGAAGGAGTTTTTCGCAAATCCGCAGCACCCGAGACTGAAGGATTTTCTGTCGAAGGTTCTCTAAAATAAAAAGGACGCAGTTTGTCCCCCCCTGACAGGGGTAACAACTAATTCCGGGGATACCCCGACAGGTTATCGTGTTTACGATGCCTGTCGGGGTTCTTCTGTTTTCTGGGACTGCGGGCTTTC
>CAVLCS010000092.1:0-10190 GCA_963661675.1 Bulleidia sp. | reverse complement strand
AACCCGGTTATTTCAAACGAAATAACCGGGTTTCTGGCATATCAGAAGGGATTATACCTTTGGAATTAGCTGTATACGTTTGTCTGCGGTGCGCGGCTCAGGCCGCAGCGTCTTCCTCGCTGGACTTATCCTCAGCGGTGATGGGGAACAGGCTGCTGGAAGCATTTGCATTCGTACCGGTTCCGTCTGTGGTGCTCTCGGAATAGTTCAGAGTGAGTTCTTTGCCGATGCTTGCAAGTTCTGTCGGGAATGTGCTGTTGTTATCTACGATTGTCACAGAATAGTTCGTTCCAGTCTTAGAGGTAACGCTTTTCCCGATGCCGCCGACAAGGCCGCCGACTGTCACATCTGCTACACCATTCTTATTGACCGTCATATCGACTGTGCAGCCGCTGATGCTTACGCTGCCGTTTCCGTTGTAATCATTGTAAAAAGAATACTCGGTATTGCCTTGAAACTGCGTATAAAGTGCGTCCGCATAGCCGATGAGACCGCCGATGAGGAACTGCGTTCCTCCCTCATCACTCGTATCGGTAACATTTACGGTCATGCCGCTTACCGTGCAACCGGTCAGGGTCACACTGCCCTTGGCGTAGCCGATGAGGCCGCCGATGCTCTCCGCAGGCAGAAGGTGGTAGGAGTAAGAGGTTGTTCCTTCCTCACCAAGCAGGTTCAGATCCATGGTCACATTTTTGACTGTCACATTCTCTGCCGTAAAGCCGTCGCCCACAAATCCTGCCAGGGCGCCGAAGGCGTTATAGTCGTTGCCGTAGACGCCTCCAGCGGCCGTGTAGTCGATCGTCATGCCGTCGATGGTCAGGTCTTTCACGGTCACATTGCCGCCGTAGCCGTAGACTGTGCCGATGGCGTCTCTGGAAATCGCTTCGCTGCGCTTTACATGATAGATCGTGTGACCATTGCCGTTGAAGGTGATGTTTGAAACAGGCATATCATTGTTGGGTGTCATATTCACATTGCAGAGATCCAGGTCAACACCCAGTGTGTAGCTTGCCGCATTATCGGAGTAATCCTGAACGACCTTAGTCAGAAAATCGTTGGCATTGTAAATCAGCTCTGCGCCATCATCAGTTTCAGATTTCCATTGGACACCGACCTTTACGATGGCATCCTGCTCTGTGGCCATTTGGGTCAGCATTTCAGCCTGTACCAGTTCATCACATTCGATTCCCCAGCTACTAATAGATTTCTTATAATAGCCGAAATATTCGGCACCGGGTATATCGGTGGGCAGGGTGAATTCTTCATCATACTTCACAGTGACTTCGATATAGGGGATGCCGTTGGTGTTGGCGTTGATGTACTCATAATTTGCCGAATCGTATTCAGCCGTGAGCATCTTGCCGCCGATTTCCTTACCGAGCAGCCAATCTCTCAGCGCAACATTGCCATCCCAGTCGAAGCGGAGAATGTAGGTCATGGTATCCCACTTGGCGTAGAGGTTAAAGTCAGTGTCTTCGCAGGCGGGCATGGTGGTTCCCTCCCAACGGGTCGTGCAGTTCTCGTCCGTGTACCAGCCGACGAAGGTATAGCCGGTGCGCGTAGCCTGCGACATATCCGTATTCAGCACTGCGCCGTAGTAGACGCGGCTCGACGAAGGGTAGCTGCCGCCGATTTCTGTTGTATTAACTCCAAAGTGAAGGAACAAATTGTAGCATTGGCGGTCGTAGTAAACATTCACCACATTCTGCTCGCTGTCGGCCGTGAGGGTGATAGAGGCGGAACCCTTGGACTCGTCCAGCACAAAGCCCTCGTAAGACTTTTGCACATCTACGGTCTCACCGGTTACGCCGGAACCGCTCGAGGTTTCAGATGGATTCTCCGGATAGGTCGAGCCGTCCACATCTTGCAGATAGTAGTTCACCGTGTAGTTGACCTGACCTGCGTTCCACTTGGCATAGAGCGTAGTGTCCTTAGCGGGCATAGAGGTCGCGGTAAACTCGTTTTCGCCGTCTGCGTCCGTGTACCAGCCGCCGAAAGCGTAGCCCGCACGGCTCAGTTCGTTGGAGGTCGGAGTGGTGACAGCTGCGCCATAGCGGTAAGTGTGAGATGCGGTGGCTTCACTGTCCGTCCAGCTTGCACCACTGCCGTTGAGGTCAAAGGTCAGCGTGTACTCGTTGCGGGTGTAATACACCTTGACCACCGTTTTACCGTCACCGTTTATGGTCTCCTGCGTGATATCCTGTGCGGTGAAACCGGTGTAAGGCTTGGCTTTGGCATCGGTTTTCTGACCCGTAACGCCGGTTTTCTTCTCCGTGTCCGCGAGGGTATAGTCATCGCCCGTCACATTCTGCTGATAATGCTCCACGGTGTAGGTAATGTCGCCCTGTGCCGTCCACTTGGCGTAGAGGGTAATGTTCTCGGCAGGCATAGTGGCTGCGGTAAACTCAGTCGTGCAGTCTACGTCCGTGTACCAACCGCCGAAGGTGTAGCCTGCTCTCGTCATGTAACTCTGCGTCAGGAGCTTGAGCGTTGCGCCCAAACGGTAGGCGCGAACACCCGGCTCCGAGACCCATGCTGCATCCGTAGCGTTCAGGTTATAGGTCAGGCTAAACTTCTTGCGGGCATAGCTGAGAGAAACCGTTCCGCCGTCCTCTGCGCTAACTTTATAGTTCACCGCTGCGGGAATGTCATAGGCGGCTTTCTCCTCCTCCGTGAGAAAATCTGCCGGATTGAGTGTAACTGTTGCATCCGTTTTTTCGGTTTTGGCCACAGTTGTCTGAGACCACTTGCCGTCTGTGCCCTCCTTGCGGAGCACCACAAAATAGGTGATGTCGTTCGGGATCCACTGGGCGTAGAGAGTGAGATCGCGGGCGGGCATGGTGGTTTCGGTAAACGCAGTCTGGCAACCCGCGTCCGCATACCAGCCGCCGAAGGTGTATCCAAGGCGGGTGGGGGCATCCGGCAGGTTCAGGGTATCGCCGTAACAATAGGGCACATTGCTTACCTCACCGTTGCTCCTCAATGTAATCGTGTAAGGCTCGCGGCTGTAATAGTAGTTCTGCGTGCTCGTTCCGTCCGCGCGGATGCGGAAACCCTCAGCGCCGGGGTGGCGGTAGCCGATCTCGTCCGGCACAAGCGTTTTATCCGGCGTGATGTAGCTGTCGGCTGTGCCGTAGTGAACAATGCTCTCGGTCGGCGTGTCAGGATAGGTTCCGTCTTCATTTTGCAGGTAGAAATTGAGCGTGTACGGGATGTCGGTCCTCGGTTCAAACTTTGCCACCGCCACCAGTGCGCTCTCCGGCATGGTGGTGCCGGTATAGGGATGCTCTTTGTCGTAAGAGAAGATATTGCTTTCGTCATTCAGCAGATAGTATGTCCAGCCGGCAAAGTCATAGCCGACACGGGTGGGCGTTGTCAGGTTGAGTGTTGTTTTGTATCCCTGCTGCTCCCAGCCGATGTAACCGCCGTATTCGTTCAGCTCATGGATGGGATAGCCGTCCTGCAAGCGGTCCCAGTGAATCTTGACCTTGCGCTGTACCGGATTGGTGGAGAAACTCAGGTCGGAGCCCTTGTAGGTGATAGTCATCACGCAGTCGATCTCCGGCTCCTCAGTGGTTTTCCAGTTGTCCAGATTCAGCTTCACATGCTGCTGGCTGAAATTGCCGCCGTAAACGCCGGTGTGATAGGTGGTGAAGCGTGGATCGCTGAAGCTGATGTCGAATTTGTCCCAGTCATACTTCTCGGTGCGGATCTTGCCCGTCGTGAGGTCAAAGCCGGTCAGCATTTGCAGCGATTCCGGCAGGACGGTGTCGAGACCGCCGTTTTTCAGATATACCGTCGGCGTGTCGTCCTCGTCGGCCGCGTCCTCTCCGTCAAAGGCTGTGATAGCGTGGGTGCTGCCCACCGACCACAGAGGCGTTTCATCGGCATACAGTTCCGGCGTCCACGAGACCTTTCCCTTAAATGCGGAGAGGTTTGCGCTGATGTCCATGAACATACCGACCTCTACATACAGCGCGCCCGATGCGTTGGAGGTCTTCGGTTGTCCGGCCGTATAGTGGAGATCATACAGCACATAGCCATAGCCCTTTATGTACGCGCCCAGCTTGGCAATGATGCCGACGGTCGCAACATTCTTTGAGATCAGGCTGACGCTTGGATAGAGCTCCACACCTGCCCGCAGCCCGACCGCGCCCATGGCGTATAGCCGCAGATTGTACTGCTCGTTCACCAGATTATAGGTGTGGCTGGTGGTTCTTCCTTTGAAAATGTAGACGCCGAACACATATCTTTTGGCATTGGTATAGTTGAAGTTCATACCCATGGCCATTCTGATGTTCATCTCGATCACAAAATCTGTCGTCAGCTCAAATTTGATGATTTTTGCGACCGTTTTCTTTAGGCTGAAGATGTTTTTGCGGTACAGCTCGACCCAACTGCTGTCCATATCCAGCATGCCGCTGTAAAGCTGCTGCAGGCTGAGTTTGGAGGTGTCGATTTCCGTACTCTCGCTGTCGCTGTCGATATTTTTGCCTTCCAGCGCGTCCAGCTTTTTGCCCAGCTTGCTCACTACGTCCTTTACCTTGGTCACGGTGTCGTCCTCGCCCTCAGAAACAACAGTAGCGTCGAGATTGATGGCTGTGTAGGTGTAAACGTTCAATCCGGCTTCCAGATACACATCGCTGATCCAGTAGAAGATAAACTTGTGCTTCCAGACGAGCTTGCCGTGGGTGCTGAGATCCAGCTTCAGTTCCTGAATGAAAGTCGGCGTGACAGCGATGACAATGCTGCCGCCTTCCTTCTCGATTGTCTTCGTGACTTCAAGCTGCAATTCCAGACGCACGCCGGAGGCGTTATTAAAGTTTTGCAGCTGCTTGGAAATCTTAGCGGTTTTGACCTTGACCTTGGTATTGCTTTTACCGCCGGAACCAGCCGCCGCCAGAGAGACAGGAGAGCCGCCTGCGGCGTTCATAGCCAGCGAGGAAATGCCGAACGTGCCATCCGGGTCAAGGTCGGCGGTGCTGAGATCAAGTTCACCGTTTGCTGTCAGGTCATTCGGGTCCATCGCATCCAGCGCCGCGGAAATGCGGTCAGCTACGGTCTGGGCAAAGCCGCTATCCATCGCCTGCTGGGCGATCTGCTGCTCCAGTTCGTCAATATCGGTATTTTCCAGTATCGCGTCGCCGCTGACAGGGTCGGAGGTGTCCACATCCATGGAGGAGAGCACCGCGTCCTCTGTTGTATCGGTGTAGGTGAGCTGATAATAGTCCGTGCCGGTGGCATCTGTGGTATTGTCCACCTCTGTGATGCGGCCGTAGAGTGCGGTTCCGCTTGCAGCGGTATAGCTGGTGCCCGCATAGAACGCAATGAAGTCGCCCACGTCTACGGTGGTGTTTTCGTCCAGATTTTCCACTTCATCCGAAGCGGTAAAGGTCAGCTCCTCCACGGGTACGCTGATGGTATGGCTGCCGGAGGACGCAGTATCCTTACGGCTTTCCTTCACCGGCAGCACATCGGGAACGAACAGAACATCCTCGACCGCAGCCGACTGATAGGTATAGGTATTGGTCGATTTATCAACTTCCGTGATCTTCACATAGGAAACATCGCCGGTATTGTCATCGTTCGTTCCGACCGCGACACGGTCTTCGGGCGCAGCGCCCTCGTAAATGGCGACGGTATCACCAACTGCCAAATCACCACTATAAACAAAGGTGCCTGTGCTGTCGGAAACATCGTTCGCAGTCGTGCCGTTTCCGTCAAAGGTGACGATCGGCATATTGAGTGCGGCGACCGCTTTGCCATTCTGCGTGGCGGTGCCGATGGCCTTTGCAGAGATGGATTTGACTTTCTCTCTGAGGTGCCAGTTCAGCGTCGGAGTACCCACCTGCACGGTGAAGTGGTATTCCCGCACGGAAGCTGCCTCATTGTCAAAGGTCAGGCTGTCATCCTCCAGCACCACCTTGTAAGTGCCGCCCTCGGCCCAGCCGCCTTTGGGAGGAGATACGGTGTAGGTTCCATCGTTGTTATTCTTGACGCTGCCGACAACAGTGATCGGATCGCCGTTCTCATCCGTTTTGTCGGTGGGCTGCTCGGTGCCGATCAGCTTGATCTTATTTGTCCAATCGCTGGACGAGCTGCTCTTGACGGTGATCGTAAAGTCCGGCCCTACATCCGTCGCTCCGGTATAGGTCGGGGTTTCCACGCCCTCAATGCCATCGTAGTCCACCATCTTTGCATAAAGGGACAGACTGTCACCAACCGGATCGCCGTCGGCAACGGCCTTGTCATAGTTTGCATCGTAGTACCAGCCGATAAAGGCTTTGCCTGCTACCGAAGGTGTGGGAAGATTGTCCAGCGAAAGCGCAGAACCCGTCTGCGTAAAGGAAGAGGTTGTTCCGTCCGGCAGATGCAGGGTGATGGTGCGGCTTGTACCGCTCGATTGATTGCCTCCGGAGCCACTGCCGCCGGAGGAACCGCCGCTGCTGTTATTGTTCGGCTGGCTCTGGTTATCCTTGTTGGAGGTTTCACCCGATTTACGTCCCACAACGCCGGGAGCGGAATACCAGACCTTTACCGCGCTGTCCGCGCGCATGCACAGTGCCGCCATCTGGGCACGGGTGGCGCTGCTCCTCGGGGCAAAGTTCTTTCCGTCGCCGTTCAGCAGTCCCTGCTTCCAGAGTTTGCGCACGGCATCCTGTGCGTAGGCAGGAATGCTCGACATATCCGCAGGCTCGGAGACAATATCCGTTCCGGTGTTATAGTCCACTCCGAGCGTGTCAAAATACCGGACGAAAAATACTGCCATCTGCGCTCGGTCAATAAACGCATCGGGCGAGAATTTCCCCTTGCTCGTACCGGTCGTGATGCTGTACTTTGCTGCCCACTGCACATAGGGCGCGTAGTACATCGTCTGCGGCACATCGGAAAACGATGTTTCTCCGCTGTAATCGCCGGAATCCACACCGGCCATACGTCCCAGCACCGTAACGAACATGCCGCGTGTCATGGTGCCGTTCGGGGTAAAGGTTGTAGCTGAGGTACCGCTGAATATGTTATGGGAATAGACATACTCCACCGCCTCGGCATACCAATCTGAGGACTTTACGTCCTGAAAAGGCATTGTTTGGCTGGACTGATTTTCTTTGCCGCCGCTGTTTACCGCAAGCGCCTCCATAGGCAGCATGGTTATCAGCATGATGATACTCAGCAGTCCGGCCGCAAGCCGTTTCCATTTTCTCCTCATCCGATATTCCTCCTCTTTTTCTGATTTGATGGGTTGGAACCACTCTATAATATTACATTTTTATTATAACATTGCCCGGCTGTGCCGCGCAGTGTTGTTCAGGGGAAAAACCATGTCGTTTGGTCGAATACGCTCGAATTCCCTTGTCCCAATAGCATTCCTTTGCTACAATAGCTTATAAGAAAGATAGAAAGAAGCCCGGCCGGATACCGGGCTTTCTGTCTCAAATCTATTGTAAAAGAAGGGGAGCGGCATGAAAATACGGTACAGAAATATTGGTCTCTCGGCAGTGGTTTTGCTGCTGACGCTGCTTGCCGTGCTGCTCGGTCTGGCACGTCTGTCCCGACCGGATACTGCGCAGACAGAACTGCTGCTGAACTGCACGGAGACAAACCGGAACGGCTGGCGCTTTGCGACCGAGACGGGCGAGGTCGAGCCGGTTTTCGGCATCGGCGGCTACCTCGACGGCGTTCCTGCCGAGGGCACCGGTCCTGTAGCAGCGGAACGGGTGATGGAGGATACCGGAGGACGGGAGCTTTTGCAGTTTTCCTGCTATGGTGCAGGAATCGAGGTCTATCTGGACGGCAGACTGCTCTATACCGACTTTCCCGATGCTGAGAGAGGAGCGGACGGCTTTCTGATCGATGTTGATCCTTCTGCCGTCGGCTACGAGGCTCTGCAGCTTCCGCTGGGCGCGGACTGCGCCGGAAAGGTGCTGCGCATCGTCACCTATGCACCCGCCGAAGAAGGAATGCGGCGTCCCATTCTCCCGTCTTTGGTCAGCCGCTTTTCCGATGCAGTCATACAGACCACTGCTGTCGTCTGGCCCATGGCGGCCGTCGTCGCGCTCATGCTGCTTGCGCTCTCTTTGCTTACTGTTCTTCTGCTGGGCGCACTGCACGGGCAGGCACAATGGGGATTCGTACCGCTGGCAGCGTATTTCCTGCTTTCGGCCATCCCTGTTTTTATGAATTCCTTCCTTTCCACATCGGCAGGACTGGAAATGAGCGGCGCGCTTCTCCTGCTCAGCCGTCTGCGCATTGACGCACTGAGCTGTTATCTCGCCGCAGAGATCTCCGACCAACGGCGGTGGGTGCTGCTGGGCTGCGCCGCCATCCATGCAGGATACTCGGCGCTGTGGGCGTTTGGCGTGCTGTCTGTTTTCTCCGGTGAAGGCGATACCCTCGGCTTTATCCTGCTCCTGCTGGTGCTGGGTCTGATGCTCGCTTCTTCTCGCAGACAATTCCGCCGCAGTGCCTTAGGCATCTGTGCTGTGGCGGCGGCATTGTTCCTTGCGTTCGCCGCAAGCCGGATTTTGGGGACGACGCGGCTTTATCCGCTGACAAACCCCGTTTCTGCGCTGCTGCATGGTGATGTTCGTGCTTTCTACAGTATCCTGTCCGGACTGACGGCGTTTCTGTGCGCCCTGCTGGCTGTGGTGAACTTTGTCCATTCTCTGCTGCAGCAGCAGCGGCAGACCGATGCGCTGGAGGCCCGCAGCCGTATGGTGCAGGAAAATTATGAGCAGGCTCTTGTGTCTGCACAGCAGACCGCCGCCTTTCGTCACGAGTGGAAGAACCATGTTTCCGTGCTGACACTCCTGCAGCGCAAGGGGGATACCGCGGGACTGACGGACTATCTTGCGCGGCTGGATGACCAGCTGGAGCAGCTTTCACCCATGAGTTATACGGCCAACTTCATCATCAATACCGTTTTGCAGCGGTATGCGGCTAAGGCAAAGGAGATCGGTGCCGCTTTTCGTGTGACGGCTTCGCTGCCTGCCGATTTGTCCATCGACGAGGGCGACCTGTGCGGCTTTCTCTTCAACCTGCTCGACAACGCTGTGGAGGGCGCAGCCGGAACCCCTTCGGACAGGCCGCGGGAGATTCAATGCTCGCTGCAGATCCGCCAAGGCTACCTTGCCATCCGCTGTGAGAACACCTTTGACGGCGCTGTGGCGCTCGACGGAGAGAAAAATCTGCTGACGACAAAGGCCACTCCTGCCGACCACGGTTACGGACTGATTCAGATGCGTACCATTGCCGAGAAATACGGCAGCACGCTTTCCATTCGTTACGATGCGGAGCGGTTTACCGTTATGACCGCACTTAAACTGTCTTAAGGCAACACCGCACAATAGAACTACGGTGCTTTGTGGAAATTATGCGGTATTGCCTTAAAACAGAAAAACGGACGCATGTGAGACAATCTCATGCGTCCGTTTTTATTGCTCATTCAAATACCGCACAAACTGTTCCTTGAACCGCTTGGCATACTTCCGTCCGATGGTCAGCTCCAGATCTCCGAGGGAAACGGTGCGGCTGCTGACTTCCCGTACCTGCGTCAGATTGACCAGAAAGCTGTTGTGGCAGCGGCAAAACTGCTCTGCCGGCAGGCGGCCCTCGATTTCGGTGAGGCTCAAGGGATAAAACTGTTCGCCGTCCTCCACATGAAACAGGCTTCCGTGGTCACGGCTCTCCACATAGCGGATATCCTGCAGCGGCAGTACCGCCGTGCGTCCGCCTGCTTTGACGGAAAAGGTTTTGGGACGGTGGTTGAGCCGCAGATCGGTTTCGATGGCCTGCTTCAGCTCCGCTCTTGTTACCGGCTTGAATAGATATTGGATTGGGCGAACCTCGTAACCGTCTTTCAAAAATTCCGAACTGCCCGTGAGGAAAACAATGCTGGTGCGGTCATCTGTCATGCGCAGTTTTCTGGCAAGTTCCATGCCGCTCCTGCCGTCCATAATGATGTCCAGGCAGAGCAGGTCAAACCGTTCACCTGTCAGCAGCCGCATCTCCAATTCGTCAGCCGATGAAAACATGGCGACACGATATTCAATTCCAAGTTCTGCAAGAATATCGCTGCACAGTGCTGCCGTTTCTTCCTTTGTTTCTTTCTGGTCTTCGCAGACCGCCACTGCATACATCGCATCTGTCACCTCCCGGATACTGAATAGATTGTAGCACAGATTTGATTTTTT
>CAVLCS010000091.1:0-10327 GCA_963661675.1 Bulleidia sp. | reverse complement strand
GTCAGGCCATTACTCTCTTATTCTAACAGCTTCGGCTTTGAGATGGAAAAAGACGCGGCTGGCGGCCGCGCCTTAAACCTTAATTATTATTGTAGGAGGTATGAATATGGTTTTGTTAGGCGTAAAAGCTGATGGTGCATGGCTTGTATCCAGATGGAGACTGACCTATCGGATAGGATGGGTACATATTTGCAAAGCCGTTCGTTCTGCATTTCCAGACTTCTCTAATGTCGAAATTCTTGTTGATCGAAAGCCTGTAGAAATATCAAATCGAGATGATATTTTGAAGCTCGAAGAATGCGGCTCTATGGTTATCCGAGGTGCATCAGGCATTATGAAAAGTCGCGTAATGATAACGTTTTACAACCAACTGCAGGTTGTGGACGTTCATGTGGAACGTTCTACTGATGAGTTTATGGAAGCTGATTATCAGAAATTCAACCAGTCATTTGGTCAGTATCTGGATAGTCTTGAGATTGCGATGCACTGTTAAGTCATTTTCCTGCCCCCTCTGCTCATATTGAGCAGAGGTTTTCTTTTGCGCCGAATCATTCAGTCTTATTGTCATATCCACGATACTGAAGCTGGATAGTGCTTAACTTCCGGTACTCCGTTTGTTCAGTATCAAGTATCCGCAGCCCAATGAGAACATCATCGTCCGGCAGCGCTACGACAGAAGACATCTTACACCGTCTTGCCTCAAAGCTATCCTCCGGAACATTACCGCTGAACTCCGACTTTGCCATCACTCGGAACACCTTGTCCTTGTTCTCCTTCGCAAAGTCGATCAAAGAACTATACAGGTTCCACAGATAGCCGTCTTCCTGTTCCGCAGCTTCATCGATATAGCGTCTTGCCGTATCTTCTTTGCAGCTTGTCAGGCGAATCTCACTGAGTTTGTAGTATTCCAGCGTATCCGTATCATGCAGCTTTCCGTCATCGCTCTCCTGCAGCACCCGAATGCCCAGCAACGCATCTTTATCCGCCAGCTCTATAAGTGTATTCAAGCGACCGTATATCGTACACGGACAGTTATACGCCTCTTCGTTAAGGTCAACTACTCGAAACACTTTCTGCGAATTGTTCGCAACAAACTCCGGCAAAGAACCATAGTCTGTGAACTCATCGTCATCCGGCGGCTCCAGCCATTGCCAATGCTTAATCGGTTCATTGGTATTCACATCAAAGAATTCCGTTTCCGGCTCACCGTTCTCGCATTTTGTTTCAAAGAAGCAGTCCGGCATGAATTCCGTTCCGTGCTAGCCTTTGCCTTCCCATGTTTCCGCATTATACTGCGTATAGTACCAACCGGTGCCTTCCGGTTCTCCCTCCTCATGCTCATAGCGAACATATGGGAGACAAAACATTTTGCTCATCGTTATTCACCTCCTTTCGTCGTTCGCGCTTCAATCCTTATACCGGCCGCAGAACTGGTTTCAACTGGTCATCCTCACGATATTCCAGTTTGATCTGGCTGAGCTTAAAATAACAAATCTCCCACCCAAGGACAAACGCACACCACTCATCATCTTCGGATAAGTCAACCATTGCTTCAAAGCCTAACAACAGGTCCCCGTCAGGAAGAAGAACTGTGTCATGCAGGCGACACGGGCAATCAGAAAGATTGTATTGTCTGGTTTTCTTTTGGAATTCCGGCAATACGCTCACGCGAAAAACCTTTCCCTCGTTTTCCATCGCAAATTCGACAAGGGTTTTCGAATTATACATCACATTCTTCCTCCTCTCCCAATTCCTTCGTATCTATCGCATCTTGTGGATAGAAACTTAACTGGATTTGACTTAATCTGTGATAAACAACCTCTTTTGTGTCAATCAAGCCGGTATCATCTTCAAGGTCATCCACAAATAACTCAAAGCCAATTAAGACATCGCCATCATCCAATACAGTCACTTTTTTGATCTGTCCGAGTTGGTTGTGCTCCACGCATTCGTTCAAATCGGCAGCTTCTGCATCGAGATTTAGCTGCACAATATTGAATATCTGGCGCTTATATTTCTCTGCGTCAGCAAAGGCAGAGAAGGAATTGAAAACTGAGATATTCGGCGGTGCTACTTCATATCCTGTGTTTACAGACTGATTCTTTGCTGGCTTAATCGGACTATTGGTCAAGCGGATATCGCTGAATCGATAAGAATGTTTATCCTCACCTTCAGTGATAAACTCCAATTGGATCTCTCCATCACTCAACTGCTTTACTGTCTCGACTCTTCCCTGGTACACCGTCAGCGGTTCTTCATCGTTAGTACCATTAATAACCTGCAGATACCGCAGCTCATTAGAATGGTCTTTGATGAACACTTCAAATTCTTCAAAATCGCTAAAATATTCCGGTTTAAAGTCCATATTTACACTCCTTTCAGCGCAAATTGAGATGAGAAAGCCAGACCGGAAATCCGGCTTTCTTCTCCTTCTCTTACTCCTCTACTACTACGTCTTCAAGCTCGGGATTGCAAGACACATGGATTTCGCTCAGCTTATGATAATGGATATCGCTATCTTCAAAGGGATGTGACTGCTTGTTATAATCATTCGCAGTATGTATGTTAAAACCGATCAGGATATCGCCATTTGGCAGCGGAACCACTTTCTGTATCATGCCGAATTCCACTTCCCTATCCTCATCCTTACCGCACTTTATGGCATAACTAAAGATTTCAGTTTCATGATCATCCACAAATTCACGGAAATCTTCATAAAATCGCATTTATACCCTCCTTTCCGATCGTTCCATCTGCATTTTATTCTTATCCCATTAGCGGTACTCTTGCTTCTTCGAGCTGCGGATCGATACCCAGATGAATCTCACTCAGCTTATAATACTCGAGATCATCTTGCTGGTACAGCTTGAAATCCTTATCGTTATAGCATGCTGTCCATATGTTGAAGCCAATCAGAAAATCTGCGTCCGGCAGCGGTACTACCTCAATGATTGTGCCATAATGCGCAGCATCTTCTCCATCCCGAACGAAATACTCGAAGATTTCATCTTCATGCTCTTTTGCAAAAGCTCTGAACTCATCATAATAAATCATATACTTTTTTTCCTCCGTTTCTTTGTTTCTGTTTTTCATCTCTCACATGATCATTTCTTATCAGTCTTTATCGGGGAATATTTCTGCCCTTTGTGAAGCACCTCCTAAACTTCTCCCTTTTCTGCTCTTTCAGACAAAAGAAAAAGCGCCAGCAATGAGGAAACTCATTACTGGCACTTTTTATCGTGTCGTTTGATGATTTTTTAGCGTTACAATATCACTGCTCACGCATCTTAGCGAAGCACTCGCTGCAATATACCGGGCGGTCAGACTTCGGCTCGAACGGAACGCGAGCCTCGCCGCCGCAGGCAGCACAGGTAGCGGTGAAGAACTCACGCGGACCGCGTGCAGCATTCTTGCGCGCGTCACGGCAGCTCTTGCAGCGCTGCGGCTCGTTCTGAAAACCGCGTTCTGCGTAAAACTCCTGCTCGCCAGCGGTGAATACGAACTCCTTACCGCATTCCTTGCATACTAAAGTCTTGTCTTCGTACATGGTTTTTACCTCTCTTTGATACTGTTCCCTCGGGAAACTTGAAATATATGCGTACAGACACTGTGCCTGCAATCGCCTAAATGGGTTTAATGGCTGCCGATTTTCGCTTGATGCGCTGGACGGCATTATCCACAGATTTGATCGGTTTGTGCAGCGCTTCGGACATCTCTTCATACGATAAGCCGTCCAAAAACAACGTCAAAACCTGTGCCTCAAATTCAGACAAAAGCGAGTAGAGCTTTTTCTTGCGCTCTTCCCTCTCCTCATTGCCGATCACAAGCGATTCAGGATCACCATTCGGTGCAGTTACCCGGGTACGCGATTCCGCAAGGTCTTCAAACAGAGGTCGATCGATTGACATGGACTGATTGAGCGGGTCGTGCTTGAGCGACGCTGCCGCCTTCACTGCGGAATAGATCTTCCGGGTGATGCACAGCCGCGCGAATGCTCCAAAGGGTGCGCCCTTGCTCTCGTCGTACTCCCGAACGGCACTGAGCAGTCCGAGCATGCCCTCCTGTATCAGGTCCTCCGCATCGGCGCCTGCCAAAAAGTAGGGCCGTGCACAGGTCTTGACCAGACGGGTGTAACGACGGATCAGATCCTCCATCGCGGGTCCGCTTCCCTGCCGTGCCAGTCGGCACAGCGTTTCATCGGAAATCCCGCCAGATGGCTGCATTTGATAATCATTTCTCATGTCAATAGCTATTATACGCGGTAAAATTGGAAATGTCAAGAAACGATTGTCATCTTTACCGATATCTCACAAAAACGCATTTCTGTTTTTGTGCAGTTATGACAATAATTCGTTGTTTTACTCTACGGTTACCGACTTCGCCAGGTTACGCGGCTTATCGACATCGCAGTTGCGCTCCACTGCGATATAGTATGCCAACAGCTGCATCGGAATAATCGAAAGCGAAGCGGAAAATTCATACAGGCACTTCGGCAGACGCACGATGTGCTGGCAGACCGACTCATCGCCGGTAAAGTCGTCCGTGGTGACGAGCACGACGCTTGCGCCGCGTGCCACGACCTCACGAATGTT
This sequence comes from Bulleidia sp., assembly GCA_963661675.1. Lineage (GTDB taxonomy): Bacteria > Bacillota > Clostridia > Oscillospirales > Butyricicoccaceae > Agathobaculum. The sequence goes on along the minus strand of CAVLCS010000091.1, from coordinate 5,735 downwards.
GGATACGGTCTTTTCAAACAGCGCCGGCTGCGTTGCCAGAGCAACGACCAGCGTGCCTTCCTCGATCAGCGAAATCGTGCCGTGCTTGAGTTCGCCTGCCGCGTAGGCCTCCGAGTGAATGTAGGAGATCTCCTTGAGCTTGAGCGATGCCTCGAGTGCTGCGGCATAGTCCAGACCGCGGCCGAGGAAGAACACGCTCGAGCGGTTTGCATACAGCGTAGCGATACGCTGCATATCCGACTGGCACTTGAGCGTCTGCTCAATGCACTCCGGCAGGCGCTGCAGCTCAGCGCACAGCGCACGCTCGTCGCCGATGGAAATCAGGCCGCGCACACGCGCAATCTTGACCGAGATAAGGTACAGTGCGGACAGCTGTGCGGAGTAGGCCTTGGTCGTTGCAACCGAAATCTCCGGACCGGCCCAGGTGTACAGCACGCCGTCTGCTTCACGCGCAATCGTCGAGGAAACGACGTTTACGATCGCAATCGTGAACGCGCCCGCCTGCTTGGCCAAACGCATCGCAGCCAGCGTATCGGCGGTCTCACCGGACTGGCTGATGACGATGCACATATCCTTTTTGCCGATGATCGGATTCTCGTAGCGGAACTCGCTCGCTACCTCAGCCGTGCAGCGGATACGGCACATCGCCTCGATAACACGCTTGCCGACCATGCCCGCATGCAGTGCAGAGCCGCAGCCGATGATGTGAATGTGCTCGATTTCACGCAGGCGCTCGTCGGTCAGGCCGTTGTCCTCGAACAGAACGGCGTCGTTCTTAATACGCGGCGTAACCGTGTCGGCAACTGCCTTGGGCTGCTCCATGATCTCCTTGAGCATGAAATGCTGGTAGCCGCCCTTTTCCGCAGCGGACATATCCCACGTTACGGTCTGGATTTCCTTCTCGATCGGGTCGCCGAACTCGTTCATGACAACCACGCTGTCCGGACGAACGACAGCAACCTCGTTATCATCGAGGATAATGTAGCGCTTGGTACGGCCGATGATAGCGGTGATGTCGGACGCGATCATGTTCTCGCCCTCGCCGATGCCGATGACCAACGGGTTGCCTCGGCGTGCAGCGACGATCTCCTGCGTGTTATCCATCGAGACAACGCCCAGTGCGTACGAGCCGCGCAGACGCTGTACGGCCTGCAGAACGGTCTTTGCAAGATCCTCCTGCTTGCCGGTGTGCAGATAGTCCACCAGATGGGCCACGGTCTCGGTGTCAGTCTCGGACTTGAACTCGTAGCCGTGTGCCTCGAGACGCTCGCGCAGCTCCTTGTAGTTCTCGATAATGCCGTTATGTACGACTGCTACCTTGCCCTTGCCGCCCAGATGCGGGTGAGAGTTGCGATCGGACGGCTCGCCATGGGTGGCCCAGCGGGTGTGGCCGATGCCGCAGGTGCAGTACATGTCGCCGCCTTCTTCCTTGATCTTCTCCTCAAGGTTTGCAATGCGGCCGCGTGCCTTGACAACGCGCAGACCGTCCTTGGTGAAGGCAGCCACACCGGCGGAGTCATAGCCGCGGTATTCCAGACTGTACAGGCCATTGATCAGAATCGGAAGCGCGTTCTCGCGTCCGGTGAATCCAACGATTCCACACATAAATATAATACTCCTTTGTAACGGTAAATATCAGTTTATCATATCTTCCGCAACATTTCAGTATGAGCCTTTGGCAATCTTGTTTCATTATTCCGTATTGCCTTACCTCAATATATGCGGTGAATTTCTAATTTTAGGTATAAAAATAGTGCGTTATGCATAACTGCTCTGTCGATACGGTCGCCCGTATGTTTTAACAGCCTGCTGACGATCAACCCACTTGTGACCGAAGGGCACCCGCCGAATACTTTCGATTAACCCTTTCCTCGTCAACTGCGATACCGGCTGCACCGCAGTTCTGGCGCTTAGCATGTTATGGAATTGTGCGCAAATGTTCCCACCTCCCCGGTTCAGAATGCAGAAAGTGGGTGTGCAAACCACACCCACTCCCGTTGGCTCTATCTCATTATACAACAGACTCGATGACTTTGGCAACCTTTTTTGCCAAAGTATCTACCTGCTCTGCGTTTGTGCCCTCAACCATGACGCGCACAAGCGCCTCCGTGCCGGACGGACGCACCAGAATACGGCCGTTATTGCCCAGCTCCTCGGATGCAGCATCGATAGCAGTCTTGACCTCGGGCAGCTGCTGCAGCGTTGCCTTCTTGTCGTTCGGCACCTTGACATTGATCATCAGCTGCGGCCACGGCTCGACCTCGGCTGCAATCTCCGAGCACTTCTTGCCGCTTGCCTTGAGGATAGACATAAACTGCAGTGCGGTCAACTCACCATCACCGGTGGACGCGTACTCGAGGAAGATAACATGGCCGGACTGCTCACCGCCCAGAATGTAGCCCTTTTTGAGCATCATCTCGAGCACGTAGCGGTCGCCGACGTTGGAGCACTCGATCTTCATGCCGTTCTTCTCGGCATAGGCGTGCAGGCCCATGTTGGACAGAATGGTAGCAACGAATGCGCCGCCGCGCAGCTTGCCTTCCTTCTTCATGTGCGCCGCGCAGACAGCCATGATGCGGTCGCCGTCCAGCTCTTCGCCGGTCTCGTCCACGATCAGGCAGCGGTCCGCGTCGCCGTCAAACGCAACGCCGAGGTCAAAATTGCCCGAGCGAACGCGCTCCTTGAGCTGACCCAGATGGGTGGAGCCGCAGTTATCGTTGATGTTGATGCCGTCCGGCTCATAAAAGCGGATTTCCGCCTTGCACTCGACCAGACGCATGAGACGCTCTACGGTTGTGGAGGACGAGCCGTTTGCGCAGTCCACTGCCACGCGCAGGCCGGACAAATCGCCCTTGATGGTATCTGCAAGGTGGTCGGTGTACTCGACTACCGGGTCGATCTCGCTTTTCAGCACACGGCCGATCTTCTCATGGGTCATCTTTGGAATAGACTCGAAATCGTCGATCAGATCCTCGATCTTGGCCTCGATCTCGTCCGGCAGCTTGTAGCCGTTGCCCGCAAAAATCTTGATGCCGTTGTACTCAAAGGAGTTGTGGCTTGCGGAAATGACGATGCCCGCGTCTGCCTTGTGCTTGATGGTCAGGAAAGCGACTGCCGGGGTCGGAATCACGCCAAGCAGCTCAACGTCCGCGCCAACCGAGCAGATGCCCGCTACCAGTGCGTTCTCCAGCATATCCGAGGACACACGGGTGTCCTTGCCGATCAGCAGCTTCGCCTTGCGACCGTGCGCAGACTCCTGCGTGAGTGCATATGCCGCTGCCGCGCCGATCTTGAACGCCAGCAGTGCATCGAGTTCCGAGTTCGCTACGCCGCGAACGCCGTCTGTTCCAAAATATCTACCCAAATGAAACACCTAACTTTCTTGTATGATAAAAGGCGGAATTTCGATTAAATTACAGCATCTGCTGTCCGTCCGCCGGTTCCATATTCAAATGACGGTAAGCCTGCATCGTCACGCAGCGTCCGCGCGGCGTACGGCTGAGAAAGCCGATCTGCATGAGATACGGCTCGTAAACATCTTCCAAAGTGATCGCTTCTTCGCCGATGGTCGCGGCCAGCGTATCCAGTCCGACCGGACCGCCGCCGTAGTTCTGGATAATGCTTTTCAGCATTCTGCGGTCTACGTTATCCAGACCAAGCTCATCGATCTCAAGCGCACGAAGCGCAATATCGGCGCTTTTCCGGTCGATCGTGCCGGTGCCGATGACCTGCGCGAAATCGCGTACACGGCGCAGCAGCCGGTTTGCGATTCGCGGCGTACCGCGGCTGCGGCGCGCAATCTCAAATGCACCCTCGTGCTCGCACGGCACATTCAGAATGCCCGCCGAGCGCTCGACAATGCCGCACAGCTCCTCGGGCGAGTACAGCTCCAGACGGAGCATGACGCCGAAACGGTCGCGCAGCGGACTTGTCATCTGGCCGGCACGGGTGGTCGCACCGATGAGCGTAAACTTCGGCAGGTCGATACGGATCGAACGCGCCGAAGGTCCCTTGCCGATGATGATATCGAGTGCATAGTCCTCCATCGCGGGATAGAGTATTTCCTCTACCGCACGGTCGAGACGATGGATCTCATCAATAAACAAAATATCATTCTCTGAGAGATTTGTCAATAAAGCCGCCAAATCTCCTGCTTTTTCGATCGCCGGACCGCTCGTGACACGGATATTTACGCCCATTTCTGCGGCAATGATGCCCGCGAGCGTGGTTTTGCCCAGACCCGGCGGACCGTACAGCAGCGTGTGGTCGAGCGATTCACCGCGCATTTTCGCGGCCTGTATGTAAATGCTCAGATTTTCCTTGGCCTTTTTCTGACCGATATAGTCCGCCATGGTTTTCGGACGGAGCGAATTCTCGGTCTCGTCCTCGCTGAGCTGGCGGGTGGAGATGATGCGCTCATCATCTGTCATGCCGCCGGAAAATTCAATACTCAAAGGTACACTCTCCTACTTAAATTCGGATTTTACTGCCTGAAATCAGGATTTCACCAGTTTTTTCAGGCACTGGCGGATAATCTCGTCCGCCTCCATGCCGGCAGCGTCCAAACCTTCCATTGCGTGCAGCGCCTCTGCCTGCGTGTAGCCGAGCACCATGAGCGCCGCAACGGCCTCCTGCGTGTGGTTGACACCGCCGGAAACGGCGGCTGCCGCCACCGGAGACGCCGCAGACGCGGTCTCAAGCTGTTCCTTGCTCATCTTGTCGCGCAGCTCGAGCACAATGCGCTGTGCGATCTTCTTACCGATGCCCGGCGCCTGCATGAGCATTTTTTCGTCGCCGGTGATGATGCTGAGCGCCAGTCTGTCCGGCGGTGCGACCGACAAGATGGACAGAGCCGCCTTAGGGCCGACACCGTTTACGCTCGTCAGCATCTGGAAGCAGGATTTCTCCTCTTCGTCAATAAAGCCGTACAGCTCAAAAACGCCCTCACGGACATTGAGATAGGTCAGCAGGCGTGCCTTTTCGCCGGTTTTCAGCTTGCCGATGGTGTTCTGCGACGCATGGCAGGCGTAGCCTACGCCGCCGCAGTCGATCACCGCAAGACCCTGCTGAAGCACGGAAACCGTGCCGTCTACATAATAAAACATCTATTTTAACCTCATAATAAGCCTTCATAACGCATAGCCTGCCGCGAATGCCCGTGACAGATGGCCAGCGCAAGTGCGTCCGCAGCGTCGTCCGGACGCGGCAGCTTGGTGAGATGAAGAATGCTCTTTGTCATCTCCATCACCTGCTTTTTTTCCGCGCCGCCGTAGCCGACGACGGACAGTTTCACTTGATTCGGTGTGTAGGACACCGGGTGCAGTCCTTTCTGCGCCAGCGCCAGCAGGATCACGCCGCGTGCCTGCGCGACCTGAATGCCGGTCGTGACGTTTTTCGAGAAGAACAGCTCCTCGATCGCTACCTCATCCGGGTGGAATGTGTCCACTAAAGTGCCGATATCGTCGTAAATCTCACATAAACGCAGGTGCATCGGCGTACCGGGAGCGGTCTTTGCCGCACCGTACTGCACCGGCGTGAATTTCATATTATCGAACCGCACCACGCCGTAACCGATCGTGCCGTAGCCCGGGTCGATGCCAAGAATCGTCATTGCTTTACCTCAAGTTCTTTAACCTCGAAATTATAGCACATTTGCACACATTATGCAATAAAATTCAGCCGCAAATTGCAAGTGCAAGTTGGACACCTGCACGGTAGAAATTAGTTAATCAGAG
>CAVLCS010000090.1:0-10517 GCA_963661675.1 Bulleidia sp. | reverse complement strand
GCAAACTTGAAGCACAACGGCAACTGGAAGTACCGCGACAGCACATCCGAAATCATCCTGCACCACGCCGAAGCATCGCAGGTGAGTGTCGAGGAGATCAATCAGTGGCACCTGCAGCGCGGCTGGGCGGGCATCGGCTACAACTATTATGTGCGCAAGGACGGCACCATCTGGCGCGGCCGTCCGGTGTGGGCGGTTGGCGCTCATGCACTGGGCCACAATGATACGTCCATCGGCATCTGCTGCGAGGGCGCGTACATGAGCGAGCATATGCCCGCTGCACAGTTGGCTGCGCTCAAGGACCTGATCCGCGACATCATGAGCCGGTACGGCAAGCTCAAGCTGCTGCGGCACAAAGATGTCAATTCGACCGACTGCCCGGGAACGAATTTCCCGTGGGCAGAGGTTCAGCACTACGCTGATCCGCAGCCAACAACAGAGGAGGACGAAGTTATGATCGAGAAGAAAAACGTCATGCTGAACGGCAAGACGTACACCTGCGAGTGCATCACCAAGGATGAGGTAAACTACATCAAAATGCGCAGCTTGGAGCAGGCGGGTTTTACCGTGACCTTCGATGCTGTGCGCAAGCTGCCTAGCATCACCTCGCCGCAGTGCCGCACGTTTGTCCCGGACGGTACCGCCGAAGTGCAAGCTGCCATCGACACTGTGCAGGAAGCCGCCGGTCTGGAAGAGCAGACCATCGAGTACCTGCTGCGCTACAAGTACGGCGAGCAGCTCGTGAAGAAGCTGGCCGAAGCGATGGAGAAGTAACCGAATCGAGCCGGGAATCTGACGACAAATTGACGACACGAGGTCACAAAAAAGGTACGAGAAAGCGAAAATGCCAGAATCACAAAACACACGATTTTAGAATTTGCGTGCGTTCGATAACGCAAAAACGTGCATTTTATGCTCTGTTTTGTGCCTGATTTTGCGAAAATTGAACACCCCATAGTTAGGCGCTTTGCGGAGAAGTACGGTCTGAAGGCTGCACGTCGTGCACCGCAGTTCTCCAAGCGCTAATTATATCTTTATATTTGTGCTTACAAAGTGCAGAAAACGCAAGTTTTCTGCACTTTTTCTTTATCCTGTGGTAAATCAAGAAGCATGCGGATTTGTAATGCAAAGCATGAAAAACATGTGCTTTTATCATTTATAAAACCGTGCTACAATAGGAGCAGACAAAAAACGAAACGGAGAAATGAGCATGGCAAAGACAAAACGCTCGATAGATATGCTGCATGGGCCGCTGAACGGCAAGCTGCTGCTGTTTGCGCTGCCGATTGCGGCCAGCAGCATGCTGCAGCAGCTGTTCAACTCGGCGGACACGGCGGTCGTGGGCCGCTTTGCGGACGCAAACGCGCTGGCGGCTGTCGGCACAAATGGCGAGATCGTTGGCCTGCTGGTCAGCCTGTCGCTCGGCCTGTCGATGGGCGCGAACGTGCTGCTGGCCGGTCTGATCGGCAGGGGAGAACACAAGCCGATGCGGTCAGCAATCCACACGGCGGTGCTGTTTGCGCTGCTGTTCGGCGTGTTCGGACTGGCCGTCGGACAGGTCATCTCACGGCCGCTGCTCGAGCTGATCGACACACCGGCGGACATCATCGACCTCGCGGTCCTGTACCTGAAATTGTATTTCCTCGGTTATCCGGCGCTGCTGCTGTACGACTTCGGCTCGGCGATTTTGCGCTCGAAAGGCGACAGCCGGCGACCATTCCTCATCCTGCTGCTGTCGGGCGTGGTGAACGTGCTGCTCAACCTGTTTCTGGTAGTCGTGTGCCGTATGGGCGTGGCAGGCGTTGCCATCGCGACCGATGTTGCCACCCTGTTTTCGGCACTGGCGGTGCTGGTGCTGCTCCTGCGGGAAGAGGACGATTTTCGGCTCGAACTGCGGCTTTTGCGCCTGCATAAGCTGCCTTTGGTGCGGATTCTGGAAATCGGCATTCCGGCGGCTCTGCAGGGCGCCGTGTTCTGCCTCGCGAATATTTTCGTGCAGGCGGCGGTCAACAGCTTTGGCTCGATCACCACGGCAGGCAGCTCGATCTCGGTCAATTTCGAGTACTTCGGCTACTATATGATCACCGCTTACGGACAGGCGGCAACCACCTTCACGAGCCAGAACTTCGGTGCGGGCAACATCCCGCGGTGCAAGTCGGTCATGCGGCGGTGCATCCTGTGGTCGATCGCGTTCAGCGCAGTCATCTGTGTGCCACTGGTCGCGTTCCGACCGGCTGCAGCCAGCTGGTTCTCGACCGACGCGGGCGTTATCCAGGCGGCCAGCCTGCGCATTCTGGTCGTGCTGACGCTCATGCCCATGTGCGGGCTGTACGAGGTCCCGGCTGGGTTCCTGCGCGGCATCGGGCACTCGGCGGCACCGGCGCTGCTCATGGTGCTCGGCACCTGTGCGCTGCGCATTTTCTGGGTCGAGATCGTGTTCCCACGGTTCCATCAGCTCGGCGTGCTGTACCTCACGTTCCCAATTTCGTGGATTTTGACGACCGTCCTTATATGGGGTGCGTACTTTTATATCACGAGGAAAGAACTTAAAATGGAAAATTGATAATGGAGAATGGAAAATGAAGTGAAAACGAGGGCGTACCAACTGTGATACGCCCTCGTTTCGTTGTTCACTTGTCGGAATCATCCTCTTTGATGTATTCCATGATATCGCCCACCTGGCAATCAAGAATTTGGCAAAACATCTCCACCGTGTGCGTGCTGACGCTTTCGTTGCGTTTTAATCGGGTGATCTGCGCCGGACTGATGCCGTATTTCTTGATGAGCGCATACTGTGAAATGCCCTTTTCTTTCATTACGTTCCAGAGTTTCTCAAAGGAGATCATACATTCAAGCCTCACTTTCTACTTGAATGTTAACCGTATCTGGTGTATATTGATATTAACCAATATCGGTTAATACCGACCGGGGAGTGAACGAGAATGAAGAAAAAGACGATAATTTTCGCTATGCTGGCGGTGCTGCTGCTGAGCGGCTGCGGAGGAACGGCGGAAGATTCGGCGGCGAGCAAGACGAGCATTGATGTAAAAGGCGTGTTCCTGCTGGAACCGTCGGAACAGCTGGATTTATCATCGGAAGGACTGGATTCTGTTCAGCGGTATGTGTTTGCGGTTTACGATGTGGACAACAGCGGCAATGCGGAGAATGTGGAGCTGTCGCCGTTTAGTGATAGTGTGAAGCTGAAGCTGAACGATACCAACACCTACGAACAGAACAACTCGTATGGCACGATACTGCGGAATTTTATCGAAAACAGCGGTTATGCTTCGTCCACGTCTTACGGTACGCTATGGGGCGGCAGTGAGCCGGTTCGCATGGTGGCTGCATTTGCAGTCAACGGAAATGATATCAGTGATGACTGCTCTGCAAAGCTGTACTTTGACTTGGCACAGGGTACACGGGTAATAGATGCGGATGAATTCAGCGGAACGGATATCCAGACTATCGCATGGCCGGACGGTATTTTTGCGGTCGAAGATGACCCGGATGCCTATCAAATGATACATTCGGTGAAAAACCGTGCACAGATGTGCAGAAATGGATTGGATGCGGCTTCGCGAGCAGAGCAGTTAGGTGATAAAGCGACTCGCAAACTGGATCACACGATGAGCAAGACTGCGTTTCAGGATAATATAGGTATGGGCGTATCCTGCGCATCTGCGGTATTTACGGCAGATTTGCCCGCGTTGAATATCGAAACGGTACGCAAATATGAGCCGGAACTGGCCGAACAGATCAGCACAATTTCCAGTTCGCTCGAAACCATGATAAGTGAGCTGGATAAAGCCTCTCCGGATTACGATGCTGTGAACAGCGCACAGCGAGCGGCCTACAATACCTTAGATACGATTCTGCAAAGCGGAACGTAACAGGCGTTCTGCAAAAGACATCAAAAACCGACTGTTTCACCAGTCGGTTTTTTGTACGCCGTGCCTAACCGACCCACTGGACGAATGCACAAAAATATGCTACAATTCAATATAGATATTTACACGGAGGTGTCGTGCGATGCACAGTACCAGAAAGGTCAAGGATGATCTCATTTATGTTGGCGGCAGCGACCGCCGCCTGAGTCGCTTTGAAAATTTGTTCCCGATCCCCAAGGGGGTATCCTATAACAGCTACGTGCTGCTGGACGAGAAAACCGTGCTGTTTGACACGGCGGACGAGTCCATCAGCCGTCAGTACATTGAAAACGTCGTTCACGCGCTGAATGGCCGCCCGCTGGACTACATGATCGTTCAGCACATGGAGCCGGACCACTGTGCGATGATCGACGACATGCTGCGCCGCTATCCTGAGGCGAAGATGGTATGCAGCGCCAAGGCTGTCGGCATGTTTGCCCAGTTCTACGGCACGGACGTGGCCGCGCGTGCGCTGGTCGTCAAGGAAGGCGACAAGCTGTCCACGGGCGAGCACACCCTGCACTTTGTGATGGCGCCGATGGTGCACTGGCCGGAAGTCATGGTCACCTACGACGAGAAGGACAAGATCCTGTTCTCGGCTGACGCATTCGGCACGTTCGGCGCACTGGCCGGCAATATTTTCGACGACGAGATCACGTTCGACACCACCTGGATGAACGATGCCCGCCGGTACTACACCAACATCGTCGGCAAGTACGGCGTGCAGGTGCAGGCGCTGCTCAAGAAGGCGTCCTCGCTCGATATTGAGATGATCTGCCCGCTGCATGGCCCGATCTGGCGCAAGGACCTCGGTCTGCTGCTGGAGAAGTACCAGAAGTGGAGCGCATACGAGCCGGAGGACAAGACGGTCATGATCGCCTACGCGACCATGTACGGCAACACCGAGAACGCCGCAAACGTGCTCGCAGGCATGCTGGCGGACAAGGGTGTGAAGAACATTGCGATGTACGACGTGTCCGAGACCGACGTTTCCGAGCTGGTAGCGGAGAGCTTCCGCTGCAGCCATCTGGTGCTCGCTGCGCCGACCTATAACAGCGGCATCCAGCCCAAGATGGAAGCGTACCTGTCCGACATTAAGGCGCTGAACCTGCAGAACCGCACGGTTGCCGTCATCGACAACGGCACCTGGGCCGCAACCGCAGGCAAGCAGATGATCGGCATGCTCGAGGGCATGAAGAACATGACGATTCTGGAGAACCCGATCTCCATCAAGTCCGCCCTGGCGGAGAACCAGCTTGGTGCCCTCGAAGCACTCGCTGACGAGTTGGCAAAGCAGGTAAACGGTTAAAAATCTGCATAAAGGCATAGAAAAAGAGCTGCAACGTGAAGTTGCAGCTCTTTTTTTGCGTTAGTTCAGGACGTCGGACCACATGGAAAGCAGGGTGTCGCGGGAGACGATAGAAAGATAGCTTTTATTGGAATCGTTATTGTACTTTTGGGTAGCATATCCGGACACACCGCTGTATTGCGGAGATAGTGCAGAAGCCACTGCATAACTGGAAGTTTCACGGTGCTTTGCAGATATTTCACCGCCGTTTCCGCAGTTCGTAATAGTAATATCAATGCTGGAATTGTCGTTATAACTGCTGGAAATACCGCTTGCGATTGCGCTGGCAGTCCTACTCGCTTCTGCGTAGATAGAACCTAAATTGAGACAATGTGAAATTTTTACCGTAGTAGTAAAATTTGTGTGGATTTCAGTACCACTATAACCGATTATACCACTTGCGAAGGACCAGCTGTTAGAGTCGCTTATCGCAGAAACACTTGCCATATTAACGCAGTTTTTCATGGTAAGATTGCCATCACCCATTCCAACAAATGCTCCGGCAGTTGAATCAGAATTTATGTTACTGATTTGTCCGGACAAAATAATACAATTATCAATGGTACATGAACCTTGTGTTGATCCAATCAATCCAATAGAACTTGTAACATCTTTGGCTTGAAAATTAATATCTGCAATTTTTAGATTTTTAATTGTACCATCTTTCAGGTAGTCAATCCAACCAGACGAGTAACTTAAGGCGAAGATTGTTTTCGGATTAGAGACAGTATGACCATTGCCATCTAATACACCGCTGTACGATTCTACACCATATACATCTGATACATCCGCCATCAGCTTAATATTGCGGTTGGCTTTAAGAGCATTCGTAAGCTGTGTGCTGTTATAAACATGCGTCCAGCCGTCACTGTCTGCATTAGGCAATGCAGAGTCATCATCCGGTTCCAACGATTTCTCCGTATCCAGCGTAACCTCGATATACCGCTTATTCTTGCCCTGACCTGCAAAGGATTTCTCGGTCGAGCCGGAAATATAGCCGGTAAGCGATGCTTCTGCTTTCAGCGTGGTGTAAGAAATGTCAACCGCACTGATGGTAAGCGTACCACTGCTGTTCGTTGTGCCGGAGGTGAGCTTGGTAAAGGTGCTCGAACCGTTCTTCTTGCCGTACAGCGTTACGGAAGCGTTTTTCAGTGCATTGTTGTCCAAATCCCGCACTGTAATTTCGGTTTCCGTCGTAGTCACTACTGGGTCAAGCGGTTTTGGAGGGTTGTATGTTATCGGAATATTCGTATCTTTAGGGTATTCCACTGCCATGATTTTTGCTTCGGCTGTATCATAGTTGGGAACCTTGATAACAATACGGTAATAGAAGGCATCCTGAAGACCGGTGATTTCAAATGCACTTGTCGTAAAGGATTTTCCATCGTATAGCAGTGCTTCGGTTAGATCACTGCGTACACAGTAAAGCGAATAAGTACCGCCGGTAATCGTGCCGACATCCGGATTAAGAGCGATTCGGATTCTGCCGTAGTGATCTTCAACTTCGGTGAGTTTGAGCCAACCCTTGCCATATAGCTGAAGTTTGGGGCAGACCCGATAATTGCTGTTCTTATCGCCGAGCGCACGATACTGCTTACGCGATGCCGTATCGGCATAATCAATGCAATCCTTCAACTGGTATTGGTCGGCCATGTAGTCTAACAGATTAGCGAAGCAGTAATTGGAAAAATAGATTGGTACAGTGTCGCCAAAGCCGGTAATATTGTTGACGGTAAGCGAGGACAATGTTTCCGCCAACTCGTTGTTTCCGCCGAAACCTTTGCACAGATCGAGATGAATCCAGGAGGTATTCAAATACTTATAGTGCGCAGTGAAGAATTTGGGGTAAACACAATATACATTTGTGTCCGCTTCGATATCGTGTGCCATGATGATATTGCCGTCTTTGATATCGGTTTTGTAGTTTGCTCTGTTTTTGCTTGTAACGGTTTCAGATAGGCAGACCACGGGTGTGTTATTTATCAGAGAACCGTGCGTATTAAAGAGCATTAAATTGTATTGATCCAAACCGCTTTTCAAATCCGCAACCGTAAAACCGTAGATTGTCGTAGGAGTATATCCGACGGTTTTGTATCGATCTTCGGCTTCTCGAGAGAATTTGTGGAAATGACTTGCGTATGGATGAAATGAACTTGCGCTGTAATAGTCCAGAATAAGTGCCTTTTTATCGGAGGGAGCAGCGCCAACAAGGTTCGATGTGTTGCTTGTTGTATTAGGCGATATTGCGAAACTGCTGGCAGTGGATTGACTGCTGTTTTCAATGAGAGGAGTGCGGGTGCCGTCGGTCATTCCTTCGGACGAAACGCTATACAGGAAATAGGCGAACTCACAGCCGTCAATCTCATAGCTGATAACCCCATTATCCCGATCCACATCGCAATAGTCGATCGTGCCGTTCTCCTCCTGCTGTTCAAAGTAGGAGATGGCCTGCTCGGCGAGGTTCTTCTTCTGCGAGTCGGACGCGGTCGCGTACTGGCTCGACAGGCTTTTCAGCGTGCTCGACTGCGTGATCTTGTCCATCTGCTCGTAGGCTGCTTCCGGATCCGGCTCTTCGTCATCAATATCATCATAATTGACCGCATCCAGAAAACGGCACATAATGCTTGCGACCTCGGCACGGGTGGCCTTGCCGCGCGGATCGAAGCGGTAGCCGCCGTAGCTGTCCGGCTTGCCGCCGATAATGCCCGCGTCCTTCATCGCCTGCACGGCCGGACCCGCATAGGACGAAATGCTGCTGCTGTCGCGGAAGGTGACAGACGTGCCGCTGTCCTCAAGCGTTGCGCCGACGGCGTTAAGGTAGCGGTACAGGATGGTGATCAGCTGCTCGCGCGTTACGTTCGCCTTGGGCGAAAAGCGGCCGCCGCCGGTGCCGGTGACGATGCTGTTCTCCGACGCCCACGCAACCGCATCGCTGTACCAGCTGCCGCGCGGCACGTCGGTGAAGTTTGCGCTGCTTTCCGCTTCGCCGCCGTCCAGACGGTACAGCACCGTCACAAACATCGAGCGGGTCATGGCCGCACTCGGCGAGAACTGTCCGTTGCCTGTGCCGTTGAACAGCCCCATGTCTACCGCATCATCGATGTACTCCTTCGCCCAGTGGGACGAGGGCACATCGCGGAAGTAGGCTGCCTGCGCCTGCGTGCCGAGCGGCAGCAGTGTCAGGCACATGGCGATGCTGAGGAGCAGGCTGAGTATCCGTTTTTTCATGTTGATCTCTCCTTACCCGTGGAATGATAGGAAACGATTCCCTTAATATAATTTTAATGAAATATGCACGGAAAATCAATCGGATAATCGGGTGTATTTCGGCATAAATGACGCAAAAACAGGCGCAAAAAGTACACAGACACAAGGGGACCGGTCTGATGGGAATGCACACGGTTTTGGTGTCCGAATGCGCAGAAAACCGAAAGCTTGTTCGGCCCAACGTCAGAGAACGTGACGAACGCGGAACAGACGCAGTTTTGCTGCAAATTTTGTTCAAAAAGACAGGGCAAAGTGGCATGAAAAAAACGCACGAAAGAACAGATTTTTTGTGCGAACAGTGAAAAATTAAAAATTTTGTGAAATCTACTTAAAAATGTGTTGCATAATGTGTTAATAGTGCTATTATAGTACGAGGGCTGAGACGCCCACTGCAATATCTAAAGTATAGAGAAATACATCAGGAGAAGAAACGAGGAATTATTATGCTTCGGTTTTTGGAGAGCATGCAATGGGTGCTGTTCATTTTCTTTACTGCAGCGTATGCGTACCAGATCTTTTACCTTCTGGTTGGCTTGTGGGGCAAGCAGCGCGGCGGCGTGGAGAATGCAAAGCTGCACCGCTATGCAGCGATCATTTCAGCACGCAATGAGTCCGGCGTTATCGGCCGGCTGATCCGCACGCTGAAGGAACAGGATTATCCGTCCGAGCTGCTCGATGTGATTGTCGTTGCGGATAACTGCACGGACAATACCGCTGAGGTAGCACGCCAGGCCGGCGCCATCGTGTACGAGCGCTTTAATAAGGTACAGGTCGGCAAAGGCTATGCGCTGGACTATCTGTTCAAGCACATTTTCGAGGACATGGGCGAGGACGCATATGACGCGTTCATGGTATTCGATGCGGACAACATCGTAGACCCGCAGTTCGTCCGTGAGATGAACAAGATGTACGATACCGGCGAGTACTCCGCACTGACCAGCTACCGCAATTCGCAGAACTTCTGCGCCAACTGGATCTCCGCAGGCTACGCCCTGTGGTTCCTGCGTGAGTCGCGTTTCCTTAACCGCCCGAGAACCCGTCTGGGTGTCAACTGTGCGGTTTCCGGCACCGGCTTTCTGATTTCGGCTGACGTGCTCCGTGAGGAAGGCGGCTGGAATTACCACCTGCTGACCGAGGATATCGAATTTTCCATCGCCAGTGCAGTCCGCGGCCGCCGGATCGGCTACTGCGGCACGGCCGTGCTCTACGACGAGCAGCCGGAGCAGTTCCATCAGTCGTGGGTGCAGCGCCTGCGTTGGAGCAAGGGCTTCTATCAGGTCGATGCAAAGTACACCGGCGCACTTCTGCGCGGCTGCACGCGCGGCGGCCGAGAGGGCATGTCCTGCTATGATATGCTGATGACGGTTGCACCGTGCAACCTGGTAACCATCGGCTCGCTGCTGCTGGCCGTGCTTCTGTGCGTGACTAGCTTCGCACAGCCGACCTACATTACATACCGCGTGATGCGTATGCTCGGCCATATTCTGGTCGTCACGCTGCGCGGCATCACGTTCAGCCTGTTCGCCTTCGGCGCGGTGACCATGATCGCCGAGTGGAAGCGCATCGCAGGTCCGGCGTGGAAAAAGGTGCTGTATACCTTTACGTTCCCATTCTTTATGCTCACCTATATTCCGATCTCGATCGCCGCTCTGGTCGGTAAGGTCGAGTGGAAGCCGATCCAGCATGGTATCGCCACCGTGCAGGAGGAGCGAGAGAGCGCATAACTCAAATAAAAACAGCCGCAGGTGTTGAACTGCCCCAATTTATACGGACAGCACAAAAAAGCTCCTGTGTAGGAAATATTAAGTTTTAAGCGGAGTGGCGCAGTGTTAGCGGTGCCACTCCAGTTCTATTCTGGATGCGCTCGTGGTTATAAAAATAAATATATCTATCGATCAAATCATCTGCTTCCCTGAGTGTGTTTGGTTTGTGCCGATAGATACATTCTGTTTTCAGAATGGAAAAGAAATTTTCTG
>CAVLCS010000089.1:0-10520 GCA_963661675.1 Bulleidia sp. | reverse complement strand
CTCTGATTAACTAATTTCTACCGTGCAGGTGTCCAACTTGCACTTGCAATTTGCGGTAAAAATTTTTTCTTCGATTTTCATTTGTACCGAAAATAAGAAAAACCGGTTATTTCAAACAAAATAACCGGTTGATCTGGAAGGCGTTCATGAAAAGATACAAAGACTTTTGGTGCAATAAGAAGAGGACATGCCTGAGTAGGGACGGTGCCTATGTTTTACGGTGTGCATAAGTGAAAAAGAGAGTGTTTTCTGTATCCAAAAATTAACTGTTTTAATCTTTAGATATAGCTAAGTAGTCTATCGCCCGCTTGAAAGTATTGCGCATCAATGGCATCGTGCGGAATGTGTTGGCGATTGAGAAATGATTTATAGAATATTATAGCAAATGAGGTGTACAAGTCCTGTCCGCCTCATTACTCATTATATTTATAACAACTAAAACTGCAGCTTCACGCAATAACAAGACAGCGAAGCGGATCAACCGCTTCGCTGTTTTGCCTGAGAGAAGTATGAAGAGAGAAAAAGAGAATTATTCGCCGACCTTAACGTACATACCGCCATTCCGGCAGGATTCGGTAGCTGCCTTTGCCATCAGCACCGGACGCAGGCCGTCGATTGCACCGACGGCAGTCGGCGTGTCATTGTTGATTGCATTAACAAAAGCGACTGCTTGATCGATATACGTCTGGTTGTACCGCTCGAGGAAGAACCACAGCGGCTTTGCAGAGTGCGCACCATCCTTGGTTAGGACAGTGGTGGTGTTCAGCAGATCATTGCTGTCAGAGGCCATGCCCTTGGAGCCGAACGCTTCTACGCGCTGGTCAAAGCCGTACACAGCCTGACGGGAGTTGCTGATAACGGCAATGCAGCCATTCGCCATTTTCATGGTGACAACAGCGGTGTCCACATCCGGGATGCCGGATTCCTCCTGCAGGCTGGGATTGACAAGGCAGGAGCCGGTCGCAGAAATTGCCAGGGCCTCCGAGCCGGTGATATAACGAACCATATCGAAGTCGTGGATCATCATATCGTAGAAAATACCGCCGGAGACAGCGACATAAGATGCCGGTGGCGGCTCCGGATCACGGGAGGACACGATCACGATATGCGGTTCACCGATCGTGCCGTTATGGACGGCATCCGCAACTGCCTTATGGTTGTGGTCAAAACGACGGTTGAAACCCACCTGAAACTTCACGCCTTTTTCCTCGACTAGTGTCAGCAGCTGCTTGATCCGGTTGATATCGTAATCAATCGGCTTCTCACAGAAAACGTGTTTGCCCGCCTGCACGGCTGCTGTGGCTACATCACAGTGGGTATCGGTGGAAGTGCAGACAAAGACAGCGTCTACCTCCGGGGTGTTGATAAGGTCCATAAAATCGGCGGATACATTGGTGATTCCACGCTCAGCCAGCCATTCGCGTGCACCGGACTTATCCATCATCGGGTCTGCTGCAGCAACGACCTGAACGCCGGGTACTGCATTTATCAGATTATTGATATGCAGCTTGCCGATTCGCCCGCAGCCAGCAACGCCGATTTTCAAAATGCTCATTGTTTTTCACTCCCTGCATTGTGATATAAAAGAGACGGGCACACGCTGCACATATGCCCGTCTGCTTTCACGGATTGATAACAGCAGAATCTGAGATTTAGCCGTTCTGCTTCTTCTCGACGATTGCCTTCTGCTCTGCTGCGTTGTCAATCGTTACGACAGAGTTGCTGGTAGCGATAAATTTGTCAAGGGTCTTGCCATTCAGTGCATCGACTGCTGCCTGCACGCCCTGATAGCCGATATCATAGCCGTCAACGGCAACCGTCAGGGTCTCCTGACCGGAGAGGATTGCATCCAGTGCAGCCACATTGCCGCCGCAGCCGACAAAGATGGTATCCTTATAAGCCGGATAGGAAGCAGCTGCACGTGCGGCACCGACTGCCATGTCGTCGTTGTTGCAGACGATAATGGCAATGCCTTCCGGATGGCTCTGGATGATCGCTTCCATTGCGGTTACCGCCTTGTCGGATACGCCGTCAGCGTACTGGGTTTCGTCTGCAAGATAGGTACCGCCTGCCTTGGTGATGCTGTCCTTATAACCGCCCATGCGTGCTTCGGAAGTGGAGTCACCCTGTACACCGGCAATACCGATTGCGGTGATATTCTCCCAGCCAGCTTTCTTTGCGGCTTCTACGGCAGCTTCGCCGCCCATGGAGGCGATGGCTTCGTTATCGAAACCGATAAAGCTGAGCACCTTATCCGATTCAACATTGGTGTCGATCGCGATGACCGGCATATCTGCATTGGCAATCTGCGTTGCAACAGTTTCTGCCTGCAGAGGAGCAACAACCAGTGCGTCAGTGCTGTTTGCGTTCAGCACGGTTTCGATGATGGAAAGCTGTTCGTCGTATGCAGTCTCCGAGGTCGCACCCTGTACATCTACCTCAGCACCGAGGTCCTTGCCGGCCTGCTTGCAGCCTTTAGCAACATAGGCCCAGTACTCAGAAGCAAGAGTTTTCAGAACAACGGTGATGTGCGGATTTTCGACTGTGGTGCTGGAAGCGGTATCGCCGCCTGTCGCCGGAGCAGAGGAGCCGCTGCTGCCGCCGCAGCCCGTTAAAGCACCGAGAAGCAGAGCCGTGCTGAGCATTGCCGCACCAATTCGTTTTGTCATCTTAGTCATATTCATTTCCTCCTTTAATCAGCAATTATGCTGTTCTCTTTACAGTTTTGTGATTGTAACTGCTAGTGGTATTTCAGCACTTTTAGATGCCGGTTGCATAAAACATGCGTATTGTTCTCAGGAGCAGTCTTGGCCATCTCATAGTACATGCAGTTCGGTGCTGCAATGCCAACCGGATTGGAAATAACATCTTAGACCGATTTTTGTTTTATTGTGCATATACACTCACTCCTTTGAACTTCTCGAAGGTTTATTGCCTTTTTGTTGTACCTATGGTATCATGAGAATTACAAAGTGTCACTTGCACAGCGTTCGTAAAATATGCAATTTGTTCTGTAAAACAGGAGGCGTGATCATGAAAATTCGTCCGCAGGATTACATTCGATTTGAACCCGGTGTGCTGGATAAGAAGGGAATTTATATTCATGCCGCATCGGCTTTCGCGCAGCAGCATTTGTTTTACTGCCTGTGGGGTGCGAGCTATTTTTGTGATGCACCATATCGCGTGCATCGAAAGCATTTGAATGCCTTTCTGCTGTTCTACATCAAATCAGGAGAACTGCAGTTTGTCTACCGTGACCGTGAATTTACAGCACAGGCGAACGATATCGTGCTGATCGACTGTAATTATCCGCACGATTTTTATGCAAAGCAGGAGGTAAAGTTCGACTGGTTTCATTTTCACGGCAATGCTTCACAGGCGTATTGCGATCTGCTGTGGAAAAACAACGGTGCATTATTCCGCAAGCAATATGGTCTGGAGAAGGATGTACAGAACATCATGCAGATGCTGCCGCGCGGCTGTGAAGCCGATGACCGGATATCGGTTACGATTCATCATCTGCTGTCCTCTCTGAACACGCAGGGACATGCCACACGCACCATTTCACCGCAGATACAGGCGGCCAAAGACTGGCTGGATGAGCATTTTCACGAAAACATCCAGATCGAGCAGGCTGCGGAACAGGTGTTGCTCAGTCGGTGTTACTTTTCGCAGCGTTTTCGTGAGGAGACCGGTATGTCGCCGCATGAGTATCTGCTGAACTTACGGCTGTCTTATGCAAAGCTGCAGCTTTCCGAATCGGATGACAGCGTAGAGCAGATTGCATATGACTGCGCATTTTGCTCCACCTCCAATCTGATCCGTGCCTTTAAGAAAAATACAGGTATTACACCATATCAGTTCCGCAGGATTTTTGTGAGCACGAGTCGCTGATAAAAAAGGTGATAAAAGCAAAAGCCTCAGACGATAATGTCTGAGGCTTTTTACATTGACCGCATGGACGGTAAAAATTTTTTCTGCAAGTTTAATCTGTACCGAAAATAAGAAAAACCGGTCATTTCTTACGAAATAACCGGTTGATCTGGTACGCCAGAAGGGATTCGAACCCCCGACCTTTTGGTTCGTAGGAATTTACGGAGCGAAATTCAGCGGTTAACCGGACATTTTTAGACCGCAATACACGGCTGCAGCAGTGGAATTACTGTATCAACACTATACTTGTTTTAAGGGGTGCGGGGAACGTGGCCCTCATGTTGTAACCCCTTAAAAATTAGCTGTGTACGTCTGCTTGCGGCTGGACGGCTTATCCGGAATACTGAGTTTCAGCTTGCCCTGCTCGACCAGCGGCTGAATATAGCGCTTGTTGGCGTGGTACACGGTTCCAATGCCGAGAAAGTCTGCAATTTCCTTGCGGGTGCGCGGTATGCGGCAGAATTGCAGAAGTGCGGCTGTTTTGTCTGCTGCATGGCTTGGGATAACCGAATTTGGGGGTTCCGTCTGATGATTGTACAGCACAACAACAAACTCGTTCTGTCGGTTGATAAAGACCGGAGCGGGCAGTCCTGCCTCCTGCATAGCGCGGCGCATGGTTGGGATACCGGAGTAATGATGCTCTGCGTCAGTCAGACTTTCAGTCATAACGGCGAGAAACGGATTGCGGGCATCGGGGTGCGCAAAACCAAGGTCTTCGACCGACATACGGCCGTACAGAGAACCGGGGCTGTGAATTTCCAGTCGGTCGCTGAAAAAGTCGATTTGGATAGGCGTGCCCTCGGTGTAAATGCTGTAATCGCGATGAATGAGTGCGTTCAGCACGGCCTCGCGTATCGCGCTGACCGGATATTCGGTCTTATCGCAGCGCTTGCCGGTTTCCGGGTCGATGATTGTAGCGGTTTTCATGTTGCGCATGCAGAATGCCATCGCCTCGGAAAACATGTTGGCGATCGTGCCTTCCATACGTTTGTTGTCGAGAAAACGTGCTCCGCTGTCGGCAGTATCGCCGATTTCCGTACCGGGAACGACAATGTCGGTAATGCCCAGTTCGGGTAGAAAACCTTGCGGATAAACGCAGAAATTCAACAGACCAGCGATAGTCGGTACACCGTTTCGAGTAATCGACAGCATTTCCATGGCCTGTACGTCGTTCATCTGCGCGAACTGCGGACGCGATATACGGCGTTCGGTCAGAAAAGTGTTCAGCAGGTCTTTGTTGAGAAAATCTATCGTTGCCCGTTCAATAATGCGCTCATCATCGTGCATATGGTTGCGATATGCCTCAAAACAATAGATTTCGTAATCGGTCATGTGACGGTCGGCATCGCCCACACGCACATAAGAGCCGTTTTGAATTCCGGCACCGATGTAATAACACGGACGCTCGGCGTAGGCAACGGACGGAATCTCTGCCGAACAAATCCACACGCCTTCGTATTCGGCAGTGGTAAACAAAGCACGAACCGGCGGCTGCATTTGATTGCACTGTTCGGTTACTTTTTTCTGCAAATCCTGCAGATCATACACGCTGACTGCTGCAAAATGTTCGTTTTCGTCCAGTCCAAACAGGAGAATGCCACCGCTGTTCTGATTGGAAAAGCTGGAAAGCGTATCGCGCAGCTTGCTTGGGAATCCGCGATGTACAGCTTTTACTTCAACGGTTTGGGCTTCGGCTTGCTGTGCCTGTACACATTTTGCAAGTTCGATCGAATCTTCAATCTGTATTTTGAAAATCCACCACATTTATTTATATTATACGCCGGATTGTCAAAATGTAAATCTGAATTTTGAAAATATGTTCGATGATTTTCAATAATATGCCTATTGAACTTCCAACAACTTCATAAAAATCTGCTCTCTGATTTAGTTTAACTGTCTAATAAGCGTAGTTTAGACAAATCTCGGAAAAAAAGAAGCCCCGTCTGCCGAAACAGCAGACGGGGAGAAAGAAGAGAAGGTGTGGTATGTGCGATATTATTTGCCAAGTATCAGCGGGGAGAATACCAGGTACAGGATGACCATGGCCGCGATAACGCAGGCTGCGAAGGTTTTGCAGTGCTTCCACGGGGTCATATCTACCTGCGGGTTGTAGGCAACGGTCACCTGCTTTTTAGCCGGAGCAAGCTTGCCGAAGGCCAGCATGATGAGCGTATCAATGATGAACACTGCGGTGGTGACATACAGGTAATGGCAGTGATCCGGAGAAAGCGTATTCAGGCCAATGCCATACAGTACAACGTGAACACCGGACATAATCCAGCAGGCCTTTGCCGGAACCGGCATTTTTGTCAGTGCAAAAATAACCATGATCAGCAGCGGAGTGCCGTAGTAGCCCCAGCACTCATTGAGAAAGGCCTGAATGCCCTGGCCGGCATACATGATGAACGGGGAAATAACGATAGAAATGATAGCAACGATTGTACCGAATACCTTGCCGGCATGTACCAGCTGGGCATCACTTGCGTTCGGTTTGAACATCGGACGATAGAAGTCCAGCGTGAAGATGGTGGAAGCAGAGTTCAGCACCGAGTTGAACGAGGACAGGATAGCGCCGAACATAACAGCGGCAAAGAAGCCGAGCATCCATTTCGGCATAACGGTGAGGATAAGCTGTGGATAGGCAAGGTCCTGCGTTTCCAGATTAGAGCCGAACATCAGAAATGCGATAATGCCGGGAACAACGGTGAACAGCGGAGAGAAGCACTTGAGGAAACCGGTCCAGAGAGAACCCTTCTGTGCTTCAGCCAGATTCTTAGCTGCAAAGGTACGCTGAATGATGGACTGGTTGGTTGCCCAGTAGGACAGGCCGTTGATAACCAGACCGGTAAACAGCAGCGGCCACGGAATGCGCGGTGCCAGTGCATTGGCAGGAGCCATAGCATTGAGCTTTTCACCGGCATGTGCGAACAGGCGAACGCCTTCCATAAAGCTGCCGTCACCGAGTGCGGTAAAGGCCAGCAGCGGCACGATAATAGCACAGCCGATCATCAGGCCGACACCGTTGATGGTATCAGATACCGCAACGGCACGCAGACCGCCGAAGATTGCGTAAATGGAACCGATAATACCGATCGAAACACAGCAGATGGCGATCGCGGCGAAGCGGGAGATGCCGAGCATGCCGGATACGTCGAACAGCTGCTCCAATACAACCGAGCCTGCGTACAGGATTAGCGGCAGCATGGTAATGATGTAGGCAGCCATGAAGATAATGGCAACCAGACGACGGATGGACGAACCAAAGCGCTCCTCCAAAAATTCCGGAATCGTGGTGATATTGCGGCTTAGGAACTTCGGCAGCATAAACAGTGCGAAGATAACGAGCGATGCACCGGCGAACAGCTCCCAGCCCATGACGCCCATGGTGCTGACATAGCTCTGGCCGTTCTGGCCGACAAGCTGCTCAGCGGAGATGTTGGTCATCATCAGCGAGCCGCAGATGACGATGCCCGGCAGACCGCGGCCTGCAAGGAAGTAGCCTTCCTTGGTGGATGTATCATCGCCCTTGGTTTTTAAGTAGGAAATGAGAGCGACCAGCAGCGTAAAGCCGACAAAGGTCACCAGCATTAAAAGTTTCATGGTTTACCCCTCCAAGATATGTTTCTTTTCCAATGACTTACTCTTTTCTCTGCCGCATGCAGCGGCACTCTTTTGCTGCCCTCCTTGATGGATTTTGATTTCTTGCTCGAACGATATTGCAGTGATCAAAAAATGACAATCCGTTTTTTAACGGTTTGGGAAATCGATATGATTTTTATGGGATTTGACCTGCGAGAAAGAAATTTGTGGTAATCGATAAAAACTTATCAAAATACCGTATAAAACGCGGTTTTGCAAAATAAAATCCAAAATAATTGCGGAATTATTTCACGTTACGCTGTGCAAATTCGAGCCTGTTCTTTTGCACAGTCAGTATTATGCACTTTTTCTGTTAAATGAGCAATTCTAAAAATTGCTGAATAATTAACAGTTCTTGCTGTACGCTTTTGAAAAACGGCTTTGCATATTGGGCAAAAAAGTGGTATACTGAAGAAAAATTCAGTGGTGCATATAAGGAAGGGGATGGCCTATGAGCAGCAAGAATACCAATCCGCTGTCAACTGCACGCAGTCTGCCGGAGTCCGATACCGGTGTACTGCCGGTTTCGCAGATGTATCTGCATTTGCCCTCGGATTTTGCCAAGCAGGCGTTATATTACGCGCCGTATGTCGGGCATTTTTTCTGTACTTCGGCCTATGCAGTTGCCCGGGAAAACTACGACTACTACCTGATTCTCATGGTGGACAAGGGCGAACTGGAGGTGGAGTTCGCCGGCAAGACGTTCATCGCACGCGCCCGCGATATTGTATTCATTGACTGCAAAAAGCCTCATGCCTATCGGGCAAAGACGGCGATCTCGTTCCGGTATTTCCATTTTGATGGGAGCAGCAGCAAGGCGTTTTACGATATCCTGACGGCACGCTACGGCCACCTGATGCACCCGCAGAAGCAGATCAGCATCGAGAGTGCGCTGAACGCACTGGTCAGTCTGGCCTACGACGGATTGCTCAATGAATACAAGATTTCGGCGCAGATTCACGTTATTTTAAGCGAATTGGCCGCTCAGTCGGCTTCGGAGTACAATCCGCAGGATACCGTCATCACACAGGCTATCTCGTATCTGGAGCAGCATTTTACCGAGGAGATCACGGTGGAGGATCTTGCCTCGGAGGTAGGACTGAGCGCATTCTACTTTAGCCGGCTGTTCCGCAAGTTTACCAATATGTCACCGCATGCGTATCAGATTCATCTGCGCGTAACGCTGGCAAAGCAACTGCTGGCTTCCAGTAATCAGGCGGTGGAGCGCATCAGCGACAGCTGCGGCTTCAACAGCCCGCAGCACTTTATCCGATGCTTCAAGCAGAACGCAGGCTGTACACCGCGTGAGTATCGCAGGCAGACGGCCAGCAAGATTCAAGGGAATCATATAAACGAATGAAGCACAGATTTTATATCTGGATAAAACGGGTTCGACCGATAGGTCGGGCCTGTTTTTTGTTGCTTTATATGTCAAGCCAGTTTGCGCAGGCGTTTGTGCAAGCTGGCTATATTTTGTGTGGGAGCATTGTTCAGGGTGCAAAAAGCAGTGAAAAATAAAATATGATGAGAGCAAGATATGATAATTATAAAGCAAAATTCGAGATTGTAACGGAGAACTGAGGAAGGCATAATATATACATAAACTGAAGCGAAAGACAAACGAAATGAGCAGAATGCACAATATAGTTTGACGCGCTGGAATCCTGAAAATCTGAATAAGTTGCAAAAATACGAATAAAAACTGCATATATCAGTGATTATGAGCTGATATAAAATGATTCAAGAAATTGGGATAAAATGTGCAAATGTGCAAAAAGAAAACTGCAGAAAAACGGAATGTTTTTTGACTGACAGCAAGAAATGTACTCAGAAGGAGGACAAACATATGGAGAAAACTGTAATTGGCGTGATCGGCGGCGGCAACGTCGGCCGTATCCACGTAAAAGACATCGTAAATTCGGTGCCGGAAGCGGAACTCCGCTATGTAGCGGATGCGTATCCGGAAGGCTACAACAAGTGGGCAGAGGAAAACAACTGTCCCAAGGCGATCACGGACTATCATGTAATCCTTGAGGACCCCGAGGTCAAGGCCATCCTGATCTGCGCACCGGCTGCACTGCACGCTGACCTCATTATCGAGGCCGCTCACGCAGGCAAGCACGTTTTCTGCGAGAAGCCGCTCGATTACAGCGTCGGCAAGATCAAGGAAGCAATGAAGGTTGCTGAGGAGTGCAAGATCAAGCTGCAGGTCGGCTACAACCGTCGCTTTGACCACAACCACGCAGCTGCACACCGCATGGTAGCGGAAGGCAAGATTGGCGAGGTTCGTCAGATCAAAATTACTTCCCGCGATCCTCTGCCGCCCCCGCCGGAGTACTTTGCAGCTGTTGGCGGCAGTGCAGGCGGCATGTTCCTCGATACCTCGATCCACGATTTCGATATGGCCCGCTTCATGGCAAACGGTGCAGAAGTCGTTGAGATGTATGCAACCGGTTCGGCGATGATCAACAAGGATCAGGAAACCACCGGCGGTGTGGATACCACCTCTGCAATCCTCAAGTTCGACAATGGTGCAATGGCTATCATCGACAACTGCTGGCAGTGCGCATACGGCTACGACCAGCGCATCGAAGTATTCGGCTCCAAGGGCGCTGTAAATGTACAGAACGATACGCCGAGCACGGTTGTTCTCGCTGACGAGAACGGTCAGACCGCGGAGAAGCCGCTGTTCTTCTACGTAAATCGTTACATTGCATCCTATACCGATGAGATTCATCAGTTCCTCGACTGTGTTGTAAACGACAAGCCGGTTCCGGTCAATGCCAAGGACGGCTATTATTCCTTCCTGATCGCCAAGGGCTGCGATCTGTCGCTGAAGGAGAAGCGCGTTGTCACCATGGCTGAGCTGCTCGAGTGGTAAGGAGGACTTAAAATGGCTATCAAGATTGGTATTGCACCGGACTCCTGGGGCGTATGGTTCCCGGCAA
>CAVLCS010000088.1:0-10990 GCA_963661675.1 Bulleidia sp. | reverse complement strand
CAAGCAAACGCCAGCACCAGTGCGAGAATCTTTTTGAGATTCTTCATAGGGGAATTCCTCCTTATAAAATTTTTGCGAGTTTTCACTCGTCGTTAAGTATATTACCATAGTCAAACACAAGGGTCAAGCGCAGTTCGCCATCCGTAACATGAATGTAACATTGCGTGTAATATTACACTCTCGGTCAGCATATCACACCGCACCCAATAGCTTACATATATAATAGGTATACTCTTTGCTAGTTTGATTTCTATTGCAGCTTTTCTATTGGATAAATTGAATTGTAAATTGAACACATAAAAACCATAGTCCATAGCGTTGAGATGTGATTACAAATACTAACTTATAAAAATCATGAAATGGTTAGCATTATAATAGATGTATCCACAGCTATATGTTGCTCACATCTTACTGCTCTGTCTGGATATATATGTAATCCCACCACTCAAATAACGTCTTTCATTTTCATCACGCTTTCTAATATATTTAGGATCGTTATGATTTCGATTCGTCTGAATGTGAGTAATTTCGTGTATAATGACTTCTGCTGGGAAATCAACTTTCCGAAGAGGATGCAGCAGCCGTGAGTTGACTTGCGTCGAACATATCTCATCCACTACTTTAGTAGAAATATAAATCTCTCTTCTAGATATATTGCAATGTGCAATTTCCCCACCTTTTAGCGGCTCGAATCGTGCTAAAAGGTAATCTTGTTCCAACTTTCCTATAGATAATAGATTTTCCTTTTCTTGAAGTCGAGCTATATACGGATCAAAAATAATCCACTTGATGTTAGAATCATCAAACCCAATTCTATAACATACATTACGAATTTTGTTGCGGAGCACCTCACAGTAATAACTGGGGATTCCCATTTTTACGGTTTCATTGCATTTTACATAACTCATGATCTTGGTTATGGCCTCCTGAAGAATATTAATATTTTAGGTGAAATTATACTCTCTAATATTAAGATAATCGACTAAGGACACATAATCAACCGCTATTTACAACAAAAATTCAAATTCATAATTGTTATAGTTTATGACAGTTTCGCCCGAATTTTACCTCTCAGCCAACGCTTTTCATCTACAAACGACCGAATCTGCACAACCACCTTATCACCAACCCTAAATTCATCATCGCTGAATTGCTGAGCGTATCGACAAACAACCGTGCATCCATCGGTTAGCCTGCAGAATACGCCGCCTGCGTACTTGCTGGAAATGGTAGCAATGCGACTGGAACCTACGGGGTGCCGCAGTTCTGCATTGAGATACGGGTCCGTACCCACATCACGAACAGACAGTACAAGCATATCCTCACCGACGCTGAGCACTTTCGCCTGAAGCTGCTGACCCGTATAATATTCTTCCCGCATATCCGCGAGGTAGGTATAGCTCATAGCCTGCTGACCCATCGTCACATCGAAACCGCAGGCTGTTACCGTAATTCGCGTCGGACCGCAGGCCAGCACAGAGGCGGATACCACATCGCCTTCGGAAACGTGCTGAACATTCCTTGCGTGCCACCGTTGCTGCTCCAAGGCCAGCGAACGAGCCGCGATTGCACACTCTCCCTCACGATCTACGCCGATGATGATATAATCCACATCCGCGCCGATCACACTGTTCGGGTTGATGCCGGTTGTCGGCTCCAGCCAGAACAGCGGCAGCGGAATCAGCACCTTGACCAGATGCCGCATGACTACCATGCAGGTCAGCACCTGCTCAGGTTCATCGTCAGTCGGAAACGGAATACTTTCTAGGCCAATGACCGTATTCCGAAGCAGTGAACGTGAGGAGAACGAAGCGTAAATCGCGTTCCATTCCTTGTGCTCATTATCAGATAAATTGCGGTCCAGTTCAGAAAACGCTGTCGCGTTAAATTCTCGCCGTGAGGTCGAAAGTCGTTCCAGTAGTTCTTTGTTATCCAGTTTCATGTTGTTTTCCTCCTCCATGTTGTTGTAAAGTCAGTTTCCCGGTCTGATCCGGATAGGCTATCAGTCCAGAAAAGTAATCTGGAAGATATGCCGTCTGCCCGGCATCATTTAATAGCAGTACTGTAAGTACCTTTTGTTTGGCAAAATGCGCTTGTCCAGGCAGTGCAAGCAAATCCTGCTTCTGCGCAATATGAAATACGCGTGCCAGTAATCCGCTCTGCTCGCCAAACGCATATAATGAACTACGCGATTCTCGATGAAAATAAAGCGGCTCACGAGGCAAAATTGCAAAAATCAGGTCCAGTGCCTGTGGGATAAATAGCTCGTACTGCGGTCCAACTGCCGAAATAATACCATTGAACTCCCGCAGATACCCAGCGTCCCTCAGCTGGCGGCAGATTGGTGCTATCGCATTGGGCGAAATATCAAACTGCCGGCGCAGCAGCGGCAGCACCTGCGATTTCCGCATACAGCCGGTGATATTCAGCACTTTCAGCAGGTATTTCTGCTGCGGACTCCAAAATCTCATGTCTCAAACCTCCGTTTCAGACGATTTACTACAGGATCAAGCATTTCCTCGCTGCCATACTCCACAATGCAGCTGAACAAGATTTTAGCCGTGTACACCAGTGAGTTCTTGCGAATCTCGTTTTCGTTGGCTTTCATGCGAGCCAGTGCATTTTCTGCAATCTCGAAATCCAGCCGCCACAGTTTCTCCCGAACATAGTCCTGCGGGTAAGTGCAAATGCCGATACGAAGGCCGTCACAGTAATACAACCAGTACAGGCAGTCATGCAGCAAGGCGCGTTCGTCAGCGGCAAATGCATGGATTTCTGCTCTGTGTTCAATTTCCTGCAATTCGGCTTTCTCGTGTGTCCGACCGACAAACGAATCTCCTTCAGTATCACTCTTCTCTGTATTTCTTATCTCTTTCTTACTTGTGTGCCGATTCTGCATGTCTAGACCTGCGGATTTGGCACTTCTAGAAGTACCATTTGGGCATGTCTTGAACTGCGATTTCTGCAGGTCTTGTTTAGAAGGCCGAGAGCTTCCTTTGTCATTTTCAGACAGATATACATCGTTTTCTTCGGTTTTCGCAGAGATTTCTTCACTTTCTCCCGTATCCGGTTCATTTTCCAGACCTGCCATTTCGGCAGGTCTGCTTTCATCTGCGGAGAACGGAGTGCAATCATACGAAAACGCCGCCTTTTCGCTGAATTGCACTTCAGCGAGATAGATGCGGTTCGGCAGGCCGCGGCCTTGCCGCTGTTCCCAGATAAGATTTTTCTCGGTCAGCTCCTTGATGCACGCAATAGCTCTGCGGTACGAAACCTGCATTTCCTGCGCTAAATCCTCGCGGGTATAGATCACATACACTTCACCGTAACGATTTACCCAGCCATTGCGGCGCGAAAGCTGAAAGCGATTGAGCAGGAACGTATACGCTACCTTGCTCTCAATCATCATATCCGAATAGCCGCTGTCGCTGAACAGCCAGCGCGGCATCTGCATATGGTAGTACGATATAACATCGTTCAGTTTCATCAGCCCGAATGATGGACGGTTTTCATTGATTTGCTGATTCATGGCTCTTTATCTCCCTTGTTCAGTTCGTTTTGTATCTCTTGAAAGCGTTCATTGGTGAATAAATACGGCGTTGCGCAATCCTCCTCGTCCAAGTGCAGAAGTTCCGGATATGTTGCACGTGCTGCAGGCGTTTGTTTTATCGGCTCCTCTTGCTGCGGTTCCGGGAGCTGTTCTGCATCAGATGGCGTGACTGGTTTCGCATGACCATGATAGTCCGCGATAGACACTGGCCGCAGTTTCTTGAAATCCGCAAACTCCGGCGGTGTTACCTTATATAACAGCATCGGGAACTGCCCTCGAAGCATAACAATACTCTTGGCATTATCCAGCCGCAACACCTCATCCGGCTGCATAAGGGCACGCTGGGTATTACTGCGCGTTTGCGAATATGGACGGGACAGGTTTGCAACCGGTGAAAACAATGGTGTCTGCGGCTGCTGGTTGTTGGTGACGCGGATTGTTGTCATACCACATTTATCACTCACAAACTTTGCGCTTGTGAGGTCATTCACACCAAGGCAGATGGTGGCGTCACAGCAAGCAGCGATCTCCTCCCACTCATGGCGCGGGTACATATCTGCAAGCTGTGCGATGGACTGCACAATGACAATGCAGTTCATGCGAAAGCCTCGGGTAAAGGCGATTGAACGTTTGAAGTCACCCAGCTTTCCAATGGACGGAAATTCATCCAGTACAAAGTTGACAGGTATCGGCAGTTTGCCGTCCTCTGTTTCTCGCCGAGCATACTGTTCCAGCCTCGAAAAAATCATAGTGAAAAACAGCGAGGACAGAAAAGCATAGGTGCTGTCCTGGGCAGAAAGAATACAAAAGTAGGCACAGGGTTTATGTCCAGGCAGTGTCAGGTCGATAGAGCTGTCTGCGGTGAGCGCATCTACCAACCGATCTTGAAAGACGTTCAACCGGTTACCAAGTCCAATTACGATATTGCCGCGCAGATTTTCTTTGGCTTGCAAAAACAGACCGTACGGACCTTTCGCAGGATGCCCAGGAGGCAAGAGATTGATCTCACGGTCAATTTTAGAAAGGCCGCTCTCGGTCAGGAGCGACAGTATCCGTCCAAGCCGCCGCTGGGACAGCGGCAGGCGATTGCCTGCACCGTCTGCGTCATTCTGGACATAGTACAGCAGTGCTGTCAGCAGGTTAAGTTCTGCTTTCGCCCAGAAATCCCCGGCTTCTTTTTCGCTCGAGGTGTTATTGATAATGGTAGATGCAATAATGGGTATCAGACGTTCGTCGTGATCTGCTTCACCGATGCAGTTCCAATGGTCGGAGTGCTCCATGTCCAAAAGATTGAATACGCGCACCTCATAGCCCATATCTTCAAGATAACCGGCAGTGCTCTCGTACAATTCGGCTTTCGGGTCTGTCAGTATCATGCTCTCCCTACGCTTGATACACTGGAAGATGAGCGGTCGGACAAAGCCCCAGCTCTTGCCCGTGCCCGGTGCACCGATGGTCAGCATATTTCCGGCAAGACCGCTTTTACTGCTGGATGCAATGTACTGCGAGAAACGGTTGTCGTCCAGTGGATCATCTCGGTGCTTGCCGTACACGGTGCCGGTAAGGTCAGGCAGCTTGCCAACTTCTAATACAGATTCCATTTCGTCCAATTTCATAAAACGTGAACTGCCATGTGTAGCATCCGGCAAAATGTCAAAGCCACGCTTGTCCTTGACCGGATGATAACCGGACAGCCAGTTGTACCCTTTTCGTGTCAGCAGACACGCCAAAACGATGAGTGCGGCGGTAATGCCGAGTCCGGTGAGCGTGAACGGTGCAATAAAGTTGCGGATCGGATTCACGACCCAGATGCTTGCGATATTGCTGTTCATATCCATAGACTGCTTGATGCCGAGCCGTACTGAATTGACAATCATGCCGTAAAAGTACCAGCCCATGCCGCCGAGCACTGCATACAGCCGCCAGTCAGCATTGTGCTTTGCCTTCCAGCGTTCCAATCGTTTTCGACATCGCTCTTCCAGTTTGGCAATATGTTCAGACAGCGGCATCATAAATCAGCACCCATTTCGAGAATACAGAGCGCCTGCTCGTCAATCACCGCAATATGGAAAAAAGGCGGCGGAAATATCTGTGATAGAAAACGCTTTTGACTTTCAAAGGCGGCAAGCAATAAACCATGATAGCCTGCGGCTCGTGCCTGTTGTGCCGCGCGGAACACCTGCCGCAGTTCCATATCTGCCACCACGCGGGCAGGAATTTTGAAGGCTGCGCTGAAGAAATCGCAGTCGGTTAATTGCGGTGCGGTTATCGGCGCTCCCAGCATACGCGCCAGCCGCGTGCGATACTGCGGCAGTTGCATCAAGCGGAGCTGTAAAACGCCGTCTTTATTGCACGGCAGTAAGTATGCCGGACTAATCTGCTGATAGAACTGTGCGTAACTGACTTTCTTGCCGCTCTGTAAAGGCTGATCGTCCAGCAGTGCGCGGTAGATGTCAGCGTAACTGCTGCCGCACAGGAAATATGCCTGCTCGGTACAGCCACTTCCCAGCATAACAGATTGCGCACAGTCAATCTCTCGCTGAATGACAACTCGCTGTGCTGATTTCGGATAATGCACGGCTAACAGCGTGTCACCGAGCCGCAGGAAACCCGACACAAGATTACTGCCCAGCGGGTGCTGTCCTTCTTTGGCCCGCAGTGCCGATGCAGGGAGATAACCGTCATGCGCACGAAGTGCAGGAACCTCGTCAGCAAACGGGTCAATGCCGGCGGCATACATGGTAAGTATCACTTCTGCGTTTTCGAATCTGCGATTGACACGCTGTGTATGCTGGTCAGCCTGCATGGGAAATCCTTGTTCTGCGAGCCATGTATAACCGACCGGTGTCAGCCGCCAGCCGTAGGTTTCGGAGTATGACCGCAGATACTTTTGTTCTACCAGCGACTGCATAACCGATGAGCGGAAAATGCCGCGAAATCGGCGCTCACACTCATGGTCGATGTTCTTGCACCAGCCGATTAGCCGCAGAACAGGCAGCATAGTTTCTGTACGCAAATAATCGCCTCCATTTCTAAAATTACCGCACCACTCTTAGCAGGTTGCGGTAATTATAATCTAAACTTTTGTAATTTCGGAATATTTCTCTGCTTAAATCAAAGAATCGGCCGAATATATTGCTAAAAATCCAACGAAATCATATTTTTTGTTTTGCCCTCCTGTTCCGGCGGTACTACCGCCGGAGTTGAGAGCCGGTTTTACCGCGCCACCCAAGACTTTTGCACCTCAAAATAAGGCACCACAGTGACCTCGGTAAAGTCCTTTCCATCGGGCACACTGTCCAAGATCAAGCTGACCGTCCGACAGTCATCATCCTCGAACAGCACACCCTTGAGCGCATTCAGAATACACTTCCATTCCTTGTTATCCGAATCGAAGATTCGGCTGGAACGGCGTTTGTCTATGTGCTCCGTGACAACTACAAAGGCACGTTCATACCACGGCAGATTTCCACCGTCAACACGGTGCTCATGCAACATTTGTAGCAACGTGCTTTCAATGTATCCGGTTACACGCTGACGATTACTCAGCAGCAAGGTATTCAACCGGATATGTGTCCATCCCTCACGAGTAACCTGAACAGAGCAGTTTTCATCTGTGCAGTACGGAAGAATATGCTGCGAACGACGGTGGTCGGTCGGTTTGAGAAATGTGCTGCAATAGCGGCGTGCTGCTAGCGTTGTATTTTCCAACAGGCAAAGCTGCTCATTCGCCAAACGGCTGCGCTCACCTTTATCAGTACTTTGTTTGAACTGCTCGGAGAGCTGTGCCAGCTTCGCCAAATCTTTGTCAAACGGTATGTCAATCATCTTCGGTCAGAACCTCCTTTTTCGGCCGCTTTCGGCGGCGTACTTCTTCAATATGCTGGCGTTGACGGATTCGGGCAATGTCGCGCGGGTCAGTGGTAATGAGTTCGTGTTCGCGCGGTGATGCGATAATCTGCACGCCCAAACGGTTGCGGCCTGCACAGAGCAGTGCTTGTCCACGCACGAAATTAGCATGCATCTGCATCTCCTCGTCCGTGAGGTGGTAATGCTGCTGAATGAGCATGGCCTCCTCCGGTTCGGTCATCAGCGCAAATTTGATACGGCTGTTGTTGAGCAGTGCCTTGCCAAATTTGCCGTTTTCGAGTGCAAAAAAGTCCTCCAAATCCTGCGAGGCGGCAATAGCAGATGCACCGTAGCCGCGAACCGTTTTGAACAACTCCAGCACAAATTCCGCTGCCTGTGCGTTAGAGCCTGCACCGATTAGCGACCAGACCTCATCTAGGATAACGACCTTGTTTTCAGCACGCGATATTCTACAATAATCCAAGCAGATATCTGCCGCCAGAAGAGTTCCAAATGGCAGCAGTTCTTTACCAATCTCTGAAATATCAAGGACAATATATTTGTTGTTCATGTCAACATTGGTTTTGTCGCCGAGGTTGGCCGCTGAACCATTGACAAATCGACTGAGGATACCTGCAAGCGATTTAGTTTCTTCTCGTTCGTTCAGCAGTTCATAGAAGTCTGCCGGTGTCGGCTGCGGCTTCAAATTACCATACTCATCGTACAGACTGTCATTATCGCGGGTAATACCGAAGCGTTCGTACAGGCGCATGAGTTCCACATCCAGACGGCTTTTCTCATCCTCGGTCAGACCGCGCCGCAGCAGCGAAAAATAGATATGCAGACGACTGATCTTATCGGCCAGCAAAGAATCTTCGCGAGTGCGAGTACGGGTCAGTTCGGCGTTGACATCCAGTGTGCGGCGACGAATCTCTAAAAAGTTGATGCAATCCGTAGAGGACGGTGCCAGTTTAATGTACAGACCGCCAATCGCCTCACACGCGGCGCGATATTCATAGCCTTTATACGGTGCGATAAGGAAAACCTGCTTGCTCTGCTGGCGGTAGCGCATAGCAATGAGCTGAAGCAGATACGTTTTGCCTGCACCGGACATACCGAGTACGGTCATGTTGGCGTTGCTGTATCGGTTACCATCGAAAATATCCAGCATACAGACCGCATGATTGCGTAGGTCCTCGCCAATGAGAACACCGTTCTGCTCGCAAAGCTCCATCGAATGAAACGGAAATGCAGCAGCCGCACCGGAGAGTAGCGTATTTCTTCTCGCTTTTCGGGCAATCTCCGGTGCAAGCGATACGACCGGCAGAAATGAGTGAAATGCCTGTTCTTCCACATAGTCACACCGCTTGCAGATAATGTCCTGTGACGAGCAAAGGCGCTCTACTTCCGCAAGGCGAGTATGCAGAAGTTCCGGTGTAGCGGCAGTAATCTCGATCAGCGTGTACATATCGTAGTAATCTTCGTTGGCCGTGTTCATCTGCTGTTTGATATACTGACCAGCGTAAATCGCACTGCCCATCTGCTCGTAATCAGCGCGGGTATCATCTACATCGCGCATACGGCTGCGGCTCCAAATGGTCGAATTAGCGACCTTCGGCAGTATTTTCTCTCTCGGGCGGCGCAATAAAGTAGTAGAAATTGAAATGCCATCACCCATACCGACGAGCGCCGCCAGCCAGCCGCCGCGTACAAGGCTCTGATAACCGTAACCGGCAATGTAGAGATAGGCATGACATACACCGTCTATCACCAGATAGTCACGGTGCGTCATATCAATGGAAGAAGGACAAATGAGATCCATTACGCGCGTAGTACCGTCGGATTGGTCTGATTTCTGTTTGTTTTTCTTAGATTTTCTGTGCTTCTTTCGATGTTTTTTCTTATGAGGCACTTCTTTAGGAACATCCTCTTCGAGGTCTGTCGGTTCCTCACCATCTTCCAAATCGCTTTCAGTTGGGATACCGAAATAATCCTCCATCATCAGGCGAAAATCTACCGGCAGCTTGATATTCCGTGAAGTCTGCTTGCACAGCATACCGAACACGGTTTCCACCATTTGATTGTCGATGTACTGCGGTTCTGCGACGGTCAACCCACAGCGGGCAAGGTAGCCTTTCGCGGTGTCCGCAATTTGATAAAGCGCATCCGCACGCTGTTCCGGCGTCTTAGCCGCCGGTGCCATATCCGGTTCAAAGCGATACGCCACGAAAAATCGTGTGGTGAAGGCACCGCCCTGAATCATGCCGCGGACCTGCTCAATATTGTCCTCAATGCAAGCCTGACAGCTTGCATCTGTTTCGGACGCGGCATATTCGTGCATCCGTCGCGTGTACTGCTCCACATCGACTGGCTGCGAAAGTCCAAGAATCTGCACACTATTCGGTGCGATCTTGAGCCACGCAGCAAATGCGCCTACAATACGAACGCGCTCTGCCGTGCTTTGCAGAAAGAAGTTCATCGGCAGCACTTCAAACAGTCCAACAAGGCCGCCATCCCTTGTGTAGATGATGCCACGGTCAATGTCTGCGATTGGCAGATTGCCCTGCAGATCACCGCTTGCGGCGGCGAGTTTTTGCGGACTTTGCGCGCCAAAAATCGCGTCTTTTATGTTCATATTTAATAGTTGCTCCTTTATTTAAGATGATTTGGCGGTGGCTGCGCCAGCGGAAGTACACGGACAGGTACCGGCTCAGTGAGTCATCCCGAATACCAATCAATGCAAAACCGCAGACCGGCACGAGCAGACACAGCGAGATTATGAGCTTGATGGTAAGCGATACCGTCAGCTGATGTGCAATCAGCGTACAGAGACCCAAGGTCGGTGCAGCCAGAAGAACAGCTTCGATGCAGTTTCTTAGTTCAAACAGACCGAGCACACGTCCGGCGTCCGTAAAATTAGCAGGGATAAAGTAGGTATCTTCGTTATCCATCCGTAATCACCTCGGTTTCTGAAATGGCGTCAAACAGATGTTCCTGCTGCTCGCGGTAATCCGCGATATTGAGAGCAGCCATTGCACTCCGGCGTAGTAGTACGACCTCGAGTGCACGTGTCAGCAGTTCAATAAGGTGCGGTGTAACCGGACAGTCCATAAGCTCGATCTGGCTAATACGCTGAATGCTGACGCCACTTGCCTGAGACAGTTCCGCCAGTGATATCCGGCATTTCATACGAAACGCTCGAAATCGCAGTACCTGTCCGTTGTAATAATCTTCGTTCATGTTGCCTCCTTGTATTATAGAGTAGTAGTTTTTTAAGCCCATCTCCAAGGGCTTGTGCTACACTGTAAGAGATGCTGTGGATCGGTTATTTCCTCCTACCGCAAGACGGTTCGGGATAGGCTCCAACCACAGCCCTTTACAGTATTGTTAATCAGTTAGATACCGTCGACGGTTTATGTAGAACAAGGTTACAAGAGTAAAGCGTCCTGTGGACCCAGCATCAAATAAACATACCGGAGGTATTCTCATGATTTGTGTGGGTATCGATGTCGCCAAGGACAAGCATGACTGCTTCATCCTTAGCTCGGAAGGTGAAGTTCTGGCAGATGTATTCACCATCCAAAACAATGC
>CAVLCS010000087.1:0-11063 GCA_963661675.1 Bulleidia sp. | reverse complement strand
CCGGCGTAAGCTGCGTCACGATGCGGATGCGGCCGCCTTCTCCGCGGCTGCGCATGCCGTGCACGATGGAGTTCTCCACGATCGGCTGCAGCGTGAACTTGGGCAGTTCACAGGCCGCACAGCGGCTGTCGCAGTCCATCTCGAACGAGATTCGCTCGCCGAACCGCAGTTCCTGCAGTGATATGTAGTCGCGCAGCAGCGCAAGTTCGCGGTCGAGCGTGACTACGCTGTCATCATGGTCGAGCGTGTAGCGGAAGAAGTTCGCAAGCCGCACCACCATGTCGCCGGTGACGGTCGCCTGCTCGATTCCGGCCATGTTGGCCACGCTCTGCAGTGTGTTGAACAGGAAATGCGGGTTGATCTGGCTCTGCAGCTGCGCAAAGCGGCTTTGCTCGATCAGCTGCCGCAGACGTGCGGCTTCGCTCTCCTGCTGTCGCAGCGATTTTTCCAGACGTGCCTCACTTTCCAGTGCATGAATGGTCCGTGCGATCTGATGCTTGAGGTGGTTGAACGAGTCGGCGAGCATGCCGATCTCGTCCGAGCGGGCAAAGTTGAAGTCCTCGATGTCGTATTCGCCGTCCGCGACCCTTCTGGCGCCGCGGCTCATCTGCTGCACGGGCAGCAGCAGGCTGCGTGCGTAGTACAGCATCGCACCGGCGAACAGCACGCTGCCGACTGCGGCCACGATGGTAAATACCATGTTCTGGGACGTGCCCCGCTGACCGAGATCGAGGTAGCTGACGCGTCCCTCCATCAGAAACGCCGCCGTCAGCTGATCGGTATACTGCGTCAGGTAGCTGCTCTGCGTGCGCAAGGCCTCGTAGTTGACCGCGTCAAACGTGCCGTCATGCAGCTGCGCGACGAACGTCTCCTGACGGGCGCGGTAGCTTTTCATCGTGCGGTCGATGACCTGCTTGAGCACCTCGCTCTGCGTTCCGCCCTCGGTCTGCGCATCGCGCAGACGCTCCCACGCGGTTGCCGTCGCCTGCACGGCGTCGGCGTATTCGTCGATCGTGTCTGATCCGGGTGCAGCAAAGGTCATCTCGCCCAAAAGTGCGTTTTCCTGCTCCATGGCGTTCATGTAGTCCGTGCAGCGCGCATATTCGGACAGGATATAGTCGCTTTTTTCACGGTAATCGTAAAAATCGTTCACCAAAACTCCCACTACGAGCAGAATGGGAATGACGAACGCACAGCTCAGCACGATCGCCTTGCTCAGGATGGACAGACCTGCCCATCGTTTTCGCAGTCCGTGCACAGGCACACCTCCTTTGTCAGATTTTATCATAAGCCAATACATGGGAAATGTAAACCTTTTCTTGGGTGTAAAATGTAAAAATCCGCCGCACCGTTTGGGATGCGGCGGATTGCATCTGCTATAATACAAATAATTACAGAATCAAATGTATCTTTTTGCAAAATCCAAGATTGAAGCATCGGTTGTACCTTGTCCAATCGCATTGAATTTCCATTCTCCATGATAGCGATAGACTTCGCCAAACAGCATTGCCGTCCGACCGGAATAGTTCTCCGTCAGATTATAGATACACATCTCGTTCCCGTTTCTACCATCTACCAGTCGAATAAAGGCATTTTCAATCATTCCGAAATGCTGCTGTCTCTCGAACGCCTGATAGATATTAACAGCCAGGACAATCTTATCATATCGTGCCGGAACATCCGCTAAAGTGATCACAATCTGCTCATCATCGCCGTCTCCGGCACCAGTCAAATTATCACCCATATGTGCAACAGAATGCGAAGAATGTGTCAAATTTCCGAAGTAAACAATATCATTGATGTCTACAAGTTTGCCGTCTACCAACATGATCGCAAAAGCATCACAGTCAATATCCTGCGCTTTAGGTGCAAAGAATCCCTGCGGCTGCTGTACCTCATCCCAGCCCAAACCAACAATCACTTTAGAAAGACCCGCATTTTCTTTGGTCAGGCTAACTTTTTGTCCCTTTTGCAGTTTAACCGACATGTTTTCCCCTCTTTTCTTGCGTTATTTCCAATCTTGATCCTGATATGGCGTGTTCGGAACACCCTTTGCATTCAAATCAGCAACCATGCGGTCGAGTTTTCCCTTCCACATCTTCTTAAACCAATTAGTATTGCCAAACCATTTTACCAGTGTGGGACTGATCGCATAATAAGTATGAATAAAAGCTCTGCCAAACCAAGTTTTCGCCAATACTTCATCACGGTATCGACGAAGTGTCCAAACAGAAGGACAGTCATACGATCCGTATACCGCCGTAGCGACATAACAGCCACCCGACGAACTGCCAGACGACGTTCTACTGCTATTACTGCTACTGCTGCCGCCGTTCCATGAAAGTCCATACCGCTTAACAACATCTGCTATGCAACCGTCATTAGTACCTTCACCGATAGCTCCAAACTTCCAATCCTTCTCTGCACGATACAATTCACCGCAGATCATTGCCGTTTTGCCGCTATAATTTTCCGTAAGGTTGTAGATACAAATCTCCTTGTTGTTTCTCGCATCCACCAAGCGGATAAACGCATTCTCAATCATGCCAAAATGCTGTGACTTTCGTCTTGCTTCATAGATGTTAACCGCGATTACAATACGGTCGTATTTTTCCGGAATCTTATCCAGATCAATGACAATCTGCTCATCGTCGCCTTCTCCGGCTCCTGTTAAATTATCACCCATATGCTTTACAGCGTCGGAGTCGTGTATCAAATTGCTAAAATATACAACATCTCTTCTGGCCATCGCCTTTCCGCCAGTCAGCAGAATCGCAAACGCATCACAATCGATCGTCTGCTGTCCGAATCCTTTGGCTTCATCCCAGCCCAGACCGACGATGATTTTAGACAAACCCGGCTGTTCTTTTGTCAAACTTACCTTCTGGCCTTTTTGCAGCTTTACAGACATTTTTTCTTCTCCTTATTTTCGACCTGCAACCCAGCGCAAGCCCCAATGAAACGCTCTATCCAACGCCTGGTGTCCCGGATAGAACTGAATGATCTTCTCTACACTGAATGTTTCATCATTCACATTTTCCAAAAGTGCCAAGCCACACATCTTATTTGCAGAATTAAACGTATCCATTTTGACAATAATATCTTCTGCCCCTGGATATTTGAGTGTTACTACCGCATCCGCCTGCTGCCAATTCGCTACACCTTCGTAAATAAAGGTATATACCAGAATACGTTTGATCTCCGCTATCTTGTTGCCATTGATACGCAGATTTTCACCACCGACAGACGCGCCTGTACGATCATCACCATCTAACGCAATATACGGCGGACTCTGCAGCGAACCAAATGCATTTCCCAATGCCTGAACCGTGCCTTTTCTGCCGTCCTTCAGCTCATACAGGCAGCCTAAATCCAGATCAATCGCTCTACTGCCGCCGCCAAACAAGCTTGCCAGAAAGCCCTTATTCTCCGGTTTAGAATTCCAGTTTAGATTGACAAGAATCTCTCCCAAGCCAGTTGCCGCAGTCTTTTTCAGGCTGACCTTCTGTCCTTTTTGAAGATTGATCGCCATACTATCACCTCATATAAATTTCCCTGGCTGAAAGGCCTTTTATCGCTTTTCAGCCAGGGCGAAAGTTAATTATTCAGCGTCAATACCATAGTGTCCGCAGAGTGCAGCAAGGCCTCCCTGGAAGCCACTGCCAATCGCATTGAACTTCCATTCGCCATTGTTCTTATAGAGTTCACCGACAACAACTGCCGTCTCAATCGAGAAGTCCTCACCCAGATCAAAACGAACGATCTCCGTACCAGTGCTCTCATCAACAATGCGGCAATACGAATTGGAAACCTGACCAAAATTCTGACGGCGGCTCTCTGCATCATAAATCGTTACCGTAAAAGCAACCTTTTCAATATTAGCCGGCAGCATGGACAGATCCACTTCGATCTGCTCGTCATCGCCTTCACCTTCACCGGTCAAATTATCGCCCATATGTTTTACAGCACCACTGCTATGCTCCAGATTGCCGTAGAAGATAAATTCCTTCTCCGTCGGGCATTTGCCATTAGCGCCGGTCAGAAATGCAGAAGCATCCAGATCAAAGTCCGCACCAGAGTCAAAGGCATTTACGTCCCAGCCCAGACCGACCATAATCTTCTTCAGACCCGGATTCCCCTTGGTCAGGCTGACTTTCTGTCCTTTGGTTAAGTTGATAGGCATAATAATATTCCTCCTAAAATAATTTTATTTTTTATTCGGCATGTGATATTTCTGGTTGAATTCCTGCTTAATGGTCTCCAACCGCTTTGCATCGTCTACACGCTGCTTGCGCGCATTCTCCTGAATTGCTCGTGTTTCATCAATACCGGCAACGATCGTACGCCATGTAGTCTCGAGTGTTTCGATCTTGATCGAGCTACCAGAAGCAAGCCGAGCCGTCATCTTGGACTGCTCAACCGTGTTTCTCGCATTTTTTACCAGCATCTCATTGGTCTTTGCATCCAGCGCTGCCATAGATTCCGCCTGCAGTCTCTGCCGCTTAAGCATGATCGCCTGTGCCAGCGCCTGCTTAAATACCGGAAGTGTGATAATAAATGCAGAATTGATTTTTCTAACCAGGTTCATGTTGCTGAATTCCATTGTCTTAATCATCGGAATAGACTGCATAGCAACACTCTCTGCGGTTCTCAAATCCTGCGTGCGCTGTTCCAGCAACATTAAGCACTGGTTCAGCTCCGTGATCTCGAACTGGATCGAATTATCACCGGTCGAGTTCATATCTGCTGTTCTCTGAGCAATATATGCTTCCAGTTCTCTGCAACCCTGTTCGCCTGCCAGAATGTACTTAACCAGCTCATGGTAATAATCTACATTGGCATCAAACATCTGGTCGAGTCGTTTATTCGACTGCTTGATCTCAGTTTCATACTTTTTTAGCTGAACGTAGATCTTGTCCACTTCTTCGCCCATGGTATGATACTTGGCCAGGATCTGATCTAGCTTCTTTCTTAAATTTCCAAAGAGCTTTCCGAAGAAACCTGGATTATCCTTGATTTCCTCAATATCAAATTTGTCCATGATCTTTGCGAGCGTATTCAGCATCTGACTCGATTCATCAATCTGTGCCATGCTCATGCTGTTCAGGACAATATCCGAAGCCTTGGAAATCTCCTCTGCCGCATGTGCACCAAAGGTTACAATAGATTCCATATTATTGATCTCAATCGTGCTGACAATTGCATCAACCTCAGCCGAGTTGACGAGTTCCGCATTCATCTGCTGTCTATCCGCTACGATATCATAATCCTGTACTACCAGATCCGTCTGCGGCTCCGTCGACTGGTTTACCGGTGGCTGCTGCGCAGTTGTCTTGCTAAAATCAAGTCCCATCGTTATATACCTCTCTTAAATATGAATTCACGCCACGAATGACGCGTGTTCGCACTATCTGCCATTCTGTCAAAATCAGGCACTTGAAGATCGTACTGATATTCGCCAATCTGGTGTTCCTCTATCATCTGGCAAGTTAAGAATTGCTCTATGCACTGATATCCTGTTGGAACGAAAAGCACAATATCAAATCCAAGCAAGTGTAGAAAAACGGTCTGTATCGCATCCTCCAGAGACAGCAGCTTTTCTCCTGTTACCACATAAATCAGCTTTGGATTTTTCTTGGTGAAGTCAAACTTCTGTATCATACGAAGTATATTTTTATCCAGATTCAGCGCCGTTGCAACTACGGTATATTCGGTTCCATTTTCAAACATTCCTTTGATCAGCTTCTGATCGATCAATGTCTGTAATTTATCCAGAATATACTCCTGTACAGATTCTCGTAAAAAACTATACGAATATGCCTTATGCGTTTTGATTCTTCGTCTTTGCAGCTTTCCATTTTTCAAAAAATCTGTTGCAAAGGCTTTAATTGGATTCGCCGATTCACGCGTAATATTGGGAACTTTGGTTATCAGTATCGAATCCTGCGTGATCAGCTTTTTGATGCTATTCCAATACTGCGCAATATTTCCATCTTTCACACCGCATATCTTGGAAAACACGACCGGAAGATTGACTACATTATCAACAATACTAAAATTAGCTCGGTATTTCAGTTCCTGATCCCATAAAATCTCAATCTCTTCATACATTGTTTGCAGCGAAATAACATTAGCTTTATCATATTGCTGGTCACGATATAACCCGGTATCCTGGTACATCAGCGTA
The DNA here is from genome assembly GCA_963661675.1 of Bulleidia sp. Lineage (GTDB taxonomy): Bacteria > Bacillota > Clostridia > Oscillospirales > Butyricicoccaceae > Agathobaculum. Next base: position 4,876 of record CAVLCS010000087.1, on the reverse strand, counting down.
TCTAGATCACGTTCTGCATGATAGGCAGAAGTGCCAACACGCAGTCCTGCATTATTTTCCGGATACGTTTCCACATGAAGGGAATCAACATAATTCACTTCATACAGCAGCGAATCTGTCAAGCAGCATGATTGGTCACGATTGGGTTTCAACAGTAACACATCGACCGGAAGTCTGGCAAGGAACCTGCAAAACAAGGCTTCATTATCATTTTGGCAGCCTCCCATGTGAAAAAAGCAGGCTATATCAGTCGATTTCCAATTTGGAAATAGTTGATTACTGTACCGTTTCAACCAGCACAGCAGATATACTGCCTTATTAGTCAGTCGATTCACATTGTTTGCTGTTTTGCCACTTTCCTCCAAAAATAAATCTACAAAGGCTTTCACCATGATCCGCTGCAACTCTCGAGACACTGTATAACGAATATTGGCTGACAAGTCCATAATCATCTGCGATGTATCGTGATAATTTTTCCTTTGAATGGCACTAATCTCATCTACCGTCGGAGACGGAATCGTGCCGTTCACTATGACCAGATGCCGCCCTTCATGCTTTAGTTCAAGCTGCAGCTGATAGAGATCGTTTTCATACGTCACACGATCTTCCACACCGTTTATCCGACAAAAGCAATTATAAAATAACTTGGTATCATTACCGCGTAATGTAGAACCTTTCCGAACATCCTCCCATATGTTTCCTGAACACCATGCATTGGTGCAATTCAGCAGATTCGGTTTTTCACCATACAAACGTTCCTGATTAAATCTGTTCTGAATATCCTTTTGAATCTGTTTCAGGCTGAATTGTGTTGGAAATGGCTCCATCCCAGCGATCTGATACGCATTTGACCATTCAGAGTTTGGATCAATCTGCAAATATGCCGAGTCACCCTGATATTGCAGCAGTACAATATCACAGCCTGCAATAGCCAGAACATTCATTAAAAGCAGTTCATACTTGCTAATATTGCCTTCATACAATATCTTGGGAAGCTTTTCATTACCTAGCCGCGCTACAATCCGCTCAAATTTGTAATACAGCCAACACATAAACTTGATATATGCATTTTTTAGCATATTCTCATTTTTTCCGGCTTTTCGCAGTTCGAACAGTGTGTCATAGATCGCGCCTGCTACGTTTTCCCGCTGGCTTGCTGTCATTCGAGGAAGCCACTTTTGCAGCCTCGAAGAGATAAATCCCATACTCAGCTGAAAATCCATACCCATAATCTCGCTGTAATACGCCAAATTATTGTTATCCGGATTTTGCAGTTTTCCTTCTATGATCACGCCGTTCTGTCTGGCTGTTTCATAGTAGCGCAGAACAAAATCATGAATCTGACGATTATATGCATTGATTCTGTAAAAATACACTCCTTTGCATCTTCGGTCGTTCAAATCCGTAAAATAATCATCCAGATGTTCTAATTGCACACGCTTCAACATGAAAAGCTTCACCTTTACCAAGCTCGATCTATGTCGGCTTTTCTTTATTTCTTATTATTGGTCACTGCTTTTCGGATCATATCAATCGGAATTACAAGGAATGCCAGTACTACGCAAATAATCCAAGAATGCAGCGACAAACTTTCTACGCCCAAGACTTCACCGCCGAACGTAACAAACAAAAACTGCATAGCAAAAATAGAAAGCATAACACCAATGAAGTTCTTGTTTCGTCCCAGATTTTCAAAAACATTAATGTGATCGGTTCTCGCATTGAAACCATTAAATGTAATCGCCATCATAAAGGTTGCAAACAGTGCCGATTTCAGATAGGTCACATCAACATCACCGAACAGGTTCTTCACTGCAGGCAAGAACAGAATTGCAAGGCAGATAAATGTAATATACAGCGCAGAGATGATAATCTCCGTCAGCATTTTCTTGCTGACGATACTTGCTCTTCTCGGAATCGGCTTGTCCTTCATGTATTCCTTCAGCGCCGGTTCGCTACCGAATGCGATCGCTGCCAGCGTATCCATCGCCAAATTGATGAGCAGCAGCTGAATAACGGTCAGTACAACATTTTCACCAAGCATTGGTCCAATAAAGCAAGTCAAAACTGCAGCAACATTTACCGTCAGCTGGAAGATCAAGAACTTGCGAATGCTCTTGAACATGGTGCGACCGTACAGAATCGCCTTTTCAATAGACGAGAAGTTGTCATCAAGAATCGTAATGTCGCCAGCTTCCTTTGCAACCTCAGTGCCGCTGCCCATAGCAAAACCAACGTCTGCCTTTTTCAGTGCCGGAGAGTCATTGACACCGTCACCGGTCATACCGACAACGTAGTCCAATTCCTGGGCAACCTTGACCAGACGGCTCTTATCCGTCGGCAGTGCGCGCGAAACCACGCGCAGTCTCGGCAGAATTTTTTTGAGTTCTTCGTCGCTCTTTTCTGCCATTTCCGCAGAAGTCAGCGCAACATCGTCCGCGCTCCTTAACAGACCAGCTTCCTTCGCAATCGCGACAGCAGTTTCCTTGCGGTCACCGGTAACCATAACGACCTGGATGCCTGCATTCTGTACCTCACGAATTGCAGCTACCGCTTCCTTACGGACATTGTCACGAATACTGATCACGCATACCAGTGTCAGATTAGCTTCTGTAGAATCGCCATCTGCCTTTGCAACAGCCAGCAAACGCATAGAACGTCCTGCCTGTTCATCCATGTAAGCAGTCAACGTGCTCTTGTCAGTCAGTGTTTTGATTTCGCCGTCCGTATCAATATAATGCGTACACTTCTCAATTATTTTTTCAGGTGCACCCTTGATATAAGTAACATTCTTACCGCCAGCAGCAACAATAACGCTCGAAAACTTCTTACTCGAATCAAACGCATTAAACTGTTGCACATCAACATTGTCTAGCTTATCCACAACTTTTTCATCCATCAGGAACGAAATCATTGCACGATCCGTGCTATTGCCGCCGATAACCTCGTTCTCCGAAGCAGATGCGCTGTTATTTGCACCAATACCAATGAGCACATCCTGTGCCAACGTGGCATCTACATCTGCCAGCTTACGGAACACACTACCACTGCCCACAGCCATCTCCGCTACGGAAAGATGACCTTCTGTGATCGTACCAGTCTTATCACTGAACAGAATACTCAAGCTGCCTGCGGTTTCCAGACCATTGATTTTTCTAACGAGGACGTTATCCTTTGCCATTCTCAAGCTCTGGAAAGACAGCAGAATAGAGGTCAGCATTGGCAGACCTTCCGGCACGGCACATACGATAATCGTTACTGCAACCGTAATTGCATCCATAATCAGGCGAATCCACTCATAAATACCGGTCGGAATTGTACCCGAAATAAAAGTCTTCGCCAAAATACCTGCAACGATTGCAATAGCGCCGATATAGCCAAACGTAGAAATCTGCTGTGCCAGCTTACTAAGCTTGACCTGCAGCGGAGTCTCACGCGTCTCTTCCTGTACTTCCAGTGCCAGTTCGCCGAACAGCGTTTTATCGCCTACGACCTTGATCTCCATATAGCCTTCGCCACCGCAAACTACGGTGCCTCGATACGCATAATACGGATTCAGCAGATCCTTTATGTCATACTCCGCACCTTCGACATACGGAACCTTGCTTGCTTCTTCACTCTCACCGTTCAGTGCTGCCTGATCAATTTTCAAATCGCCATCAACGACAATACCATCTGCCGGGATCTTATCACCAGCCTGCAGATAAGCAATATCGCCTACTACGACCTCACTGACATGAATCTCATGAAGCTTGCCGTCGCGAATTACCTTGGTAGTCTCTTTCGCTTCTTCCTCTTCCTTCAATGCAGAAGCCTTGTTTTCCTGCTTGTTTTCGCTGATAGAAGCAACGCCGTTTGCTACCAGAATTGCAATCAGAATGCCAACCGGTTCAAACCATTCTGCCTGTCCCATAAAGAACAGTACAACCTGAACGACCAGCGCAACCAGAAGGATAATGATCATCGGATCCTTAAACCCTTCCAATATTTTCTTCCAGAGTGGATCTGGCGGAATCTGTGTTAATTCATTTGTACCGTATTTTTTTCGATTTTCTTCAACCTGTTGCGTAGATAGACCCTGTTTTTTCATGTACAGATCCCCCTGTTTCTTGTAATATGTCTGTATTTTGCTTTTATCAGAGTTAATCATTTACAATAATGTGTACCTTTTTGCAACTCTGATTTTATGTTGATAAACATATTATACCACTTCAGATTAGTAATTTCCACAATAAATACAAATAATATTCCTCAAATTTTGTGACATACGAAATTGTCAAAAAGCACACCTTCTTGCAACTCCGATTTTATTCTTTTACAGTATTTCCATATTTCTCCGCACGATAGCGGAATGTTGATAATGGCATCTGACACTCCTGTGCAGCCGCAACTCCTGTCAATTCTCCCTGGAGCCATCGTATGTACACTTCTTCAAAGTTTTCTGGCAGTGGTTTCGGTGCTCGTCCAAAGCGAATACCGCGTGCTTTAGCTGCCGCGATACCTTCTGCCTGTCTCTGTCTGATTGTCATTCTCTCATTTTCTGCTACAAAAGACAAAACTTGCAGCACAATATCACTAAGAAATGTTCCCAGCAGATTTTTCCCTCGCCGTGTGTCCAGCAGTGGCATATCCAACACGATGATGTCAATTCCCTTCTCTTTTGTCAATACTCTCCACTGTTCCTGTATTTCAAAATAATTTCTTCCCAGTCGATCAATACTTTTAATGTATAAAATATCCTCTTTTCTTAATCGTCGAACCATTTTCACATATTGAGGTCGGTCAAAATCCTTTCCCGATTGCTTATCAATATAAATATTTCGCAAATTGCAAGTGCAAGTTGGACACCTGCACGGTAGAAATTAGTTAATCAGAG
>CAVLCS010000086.1:0-11070 GCA_963661675.1 Bulleidia sp. | reverse complement strand
GGCGGGTACGCCGGATTCTCCGGCATGAGCCACACACCGTCCGGCGTGACGTTGAGCGTCTTACAGGTGGCCTCGTCCTCAAGCAATGCGATAACGATATCGCCATTGTGCGCCTGCACGTCCTGCCGGATGATGACCAGATCGTCATCCATAATGCCCACGCCGATCATCGAATCACCGCGAATGCGCAGCGCGTAGTAATCGCCGCCGTTGGCTGCCGGCTCAAACGGCACATAGCCGACATGCTCCTCTACCGCGAGGATCGGCATACCGGCGGTGACACGGCCTAAAATCGGCACACGCGGCACCATGGACGGACCGCTGACCGGCGTCAGCGCACGCGATTTATGCTCGTTCGGCTCGAGATAACCGGCCTCCTGCAGCTTTTTCAGGTGTGCATGCACGGTGGACGGCGACCGCAGTCCCATCTCTGCCCCGATCTCACGCACCGAAGGCGGATAGCCGTGCTCGAGGGAATAACTGCTTATATAATCCAGTATTTGCTGTTGTTTGGCGGAAATCTTCTTCATTTTCGGCACTCCTTGCTGTTTCCGTCGGAACATACGTTCGTAATTTTACACTTATTATACCGCAATCCGACGCAATAAGCAAACATTTGTTTGCATCAACCTGCACGAATTTTCCGCGTTAATCGACACTATCCCTTTATTTATCCGTTTTTCTGCCGCCGTGTTGAAAAATAACGCAGTTTCATCACCTCGTTGCTTGTATTTTACATGATTTTGTTATATCATATAAACAGCGAAAGTATTGATTATTGCAAGGGGACTCGCATTCTGCACCCCTAACTCGCAGGGAGGTTTTTATATGACCATCAAGACCGATCTCGGATATATCGACATTACCAACGAGGTGCTGGCCGGCATTGCCGGTTACGCGGCATCCTCCTGCTTCGGCGTCAAAGGCATGACCATCCGCTCCATGTCGGACGGACTGGCGCACCTGCTCGGACTGGAAAACCAGTCTCGCGGCGTAAAGGTCACCGAGGCTGTGGACGGCGGCGTCAACATCGATCTGCACATCGCAGTCGAGCACGGCGTGAACATTTCCACCGTCTGCCGTTCGATCATCGGCGAGGTACGCTATAATGTAGAGCGACTGACCGGTGTGGACGTGAAGAACGTCGATATTTATGTAGAGAGCATCAAGGCTGACTAATTTGCTTACCGAAGGGCGCTTCTGCCCTTTTCTGCCGCGTATGGCTTGCGGCAACACCTTTACTTTTTAGGGAGAGATTAAATTAAATGGCAGATCAGAAAATCAACGGTGCGCTGTACCGATCCATGGTGATCGAGGGCGCACTCGCCATTGCCGAAAAGAAGGAACAGGCAAACGAACTGAACGTATTCCCGGTGCCGGACGGCGATACCGGCACGAATATGTCCATGACGATGGGTTCCGCGATGGCTGAGATGGAAAAGCTCGCCGAGCCGACGCTCGCCAAAGCGGCAGACGCAACTGCGTCCGCGCTGCTGCGCGGCGCACGCGGCAACTCGGGCGTTATCCTGTCGCTGCTGTTCCGCGGCATGGCGAAAAAGCTGCGTGAGACCGACGAGGCCGACGGCCGCACGCTGGCCCTTGCGCTGCGCGAAGGCGTAGATACCGCCTACAAGGCGGTCATGAAACCCGCCGAAGGCACTATCCTGACCGTATCGCGTGTTGCGGCGCAGCACGCAGTCGAGTTGTGCCAGGCCGAGCCGACGCTCACCGCAGAGCAGGTGCTTGCGGCCATCATCGAACAGGGTCACACCGCACTCGAGGAGACCGTTCACCAGAATCCGGTGCTCGAAAAGGCAGGCGTGGTTGACGCCGGCGGTTTCGGCTTTATCACCATCTTTGAGGGCATGCTGGACGCGCTGCGCGGCATCCACAAGGAGCGTGCTGTCTCCGCAGAGCCGACCAAGTCCACCGCAGACTTCGGCGCCATCAACGATGAGGACATCACCTTCACCTACTGCACCGAGTTCATCGCCTCCCGCAAGGACAAGGCACGCAATGTCGGCCGTCTGCGCTCTATCCTCAATGAAATCGGCGATTCTCTGGTCGTTGTTGAGGACGACGACATCGTCAAGGTGCATGTTCACACCGATCAGCCGAACAAGGCGCTTGAGGAAGGTCTCAAGTTCGGTCCGCTGCTGACTGTCAAGATCGAGAACATGCGTGAGCAGCACACCGCCAAGGTCATCGAGGGCACGGCAGACGCGCCCAAGGAGCGCGTCATCGTTCCGGCGGAAAAGAAGTATGGCTTTGTTGCCGTAGCGGCCGGTGACGGTCTCAAGAATCTGTTTACCGACCTCGGTGCGGACGTTGTTGTACAGGGCGGCCAGACCATGAACCCGTCCACCGACGATATTCTTCATGCGGTTGATGCGGTTCCGGCGGAGATCGTTTTCGTGCTGCCGAACAACAAGAACATCATCATGGCTGCCGAGCAGGCGGTTCACCTCTCCGAAGAGAAAAAGGTGATCGTTGTGCCGACCAAGACCATTCCGCAGGGCATTTCCGCCATGCTGGCGGTCGATCTCGACACCGAGCAGGACAGCGAGCTTGCGCTTGCCATGCTGGACGCGGCCAAGCACGTCCGCAGCGGTCAGGTGACCTATGCGGCACGCGACAGCGAGTTCGACGGCAAGAAGATCAAGCAGGGTGAGTATCTGTCGCTGTGCGAGGGCAAGCTGTGCGCCAACGGCAAGGAGACCTCGGTCATCAAAAAGCTGGCGCGTGAGATGGTCTCGGACGACAGTGCATTCGCGACCGTTATCTTCGGCGAAGGCGTTACCGAGGAGCAGGCCGCTGAGGTCGAAAACCTGCTGCACAAGGAAAACAAGGAGATGGAGATCAACGTCATCGACGGTGGTCAGCCGGTTTACTATTACATCATTTCGGTGGAGTAAACCTTCCGGAAAGCATAAAAAAGCATCGGAAACTGTGTTTCCGATGCTTTTTTCGTGAGATTTTACTTTACCAGTTCAGCTGCCATGTCGAACATCGTCTGTGCATCCAGACCGGTGTCAAAGCCGCTGATGAGATAGGTTGCGCCGTCCTGCTCCCAGAGCACGGACTGGAAGGTCTTGTCCTCCACCTTGTCCGAGCCGTAGGAGATGACGAGTTCGCCGGACTTCTCCTGCTGCTTTTCCTCGTCAGATGCCTCGTAGTCGGGCGGTACGAAGCGGTAATGCGCATCGCGGTAGGTCAGCGTGACGCCGTTTACCTCGGCAGTCGTTGCCGGAACCGGATTTTCCATTTCGTCCTCGCTGAACACGCTGTAACTCTTGTGTGCAGAGAAGTTGAGTTCTACGCCGTCCTTCTCGTAAGTTGCGTCCACCTCGGCGACCTTTTCGGTCTCGCCCATGTCATTCTGCGCGGTCGTGTCCACGTCAGAGCCGTAGCGGAACGTGTACTCGCCGATCTTATCCGGCAGGGTGAGCGCCACACCGGCATCCGTCAGATGCTCCTGCGTGCTCGACAGATCCATCCGCTGATCAGACCAGCTCTGGCTGAAAATGCCGCCCATGCCGCCTGCCGCGAATGCGCCAGTCACCGCGATGGCAGCGACAGCGGCCACCGCCACAAAGCGTTTGCTCCACAGATGGCGCTTCTTCGCCGGTGCATTGTTCAGTGCGAACTTGACGCGCGTCTGCAGCGCATCCGGTGCATGCAGGTCGTCTGCACACTGATGCAGCATTTCCTTGATCTCGCGTTCCATTTTGATTTCATCCATGATTTGCAGCCTCCTTCGTCTTCCGTTCTTCGGTCAGCGCCTGCCGCAGATGGCGGCGAGCGGAAAAAAGGCGGGATTTCACCGTTCCCTCGGTCACGCCGGTCGCCTGGGCAATCTCGTGCACCGAGCGATCATCGAAGTAATACAGAACCACGGTCACGCGGCGTTTTTCGTCGAGCGTATCGAGCGCGGCATACAGGCGGCGCTGCTCATCCGTCCGAAGGACAGCAGACAGTGCGCTTTCGCTCTCGCCTGCATCGAAAAACTCTGAGACCGGCGTTTCCCGTTTGGCTTTGCGGCAGTACTTCCACGCCGCACGGGAAAGCGTTTTGAGCAGCCACGGCCGGAATTTGCTGCCGTCCCGCAGGGATTTTATGGACTGCGCACAGGTGACGAACGCCTCCTGCGCCAGATCCTCGCCGTCCGTCCTGCTGCCGGTGATCAGGCACGCCAGACGATAGGCATCGTCCTTGTAGCGCTCGTACAGTTCGTCGAACGCCTGCATATCGCCGTGCTGCATGCGGCTGACAAGCTCTTTATCGTTCATAACTTTCTATCCTTTCCTTGGGTGCGTCTGTATATAAGAGCAGCCAATCTGGATTCGGTTCATTTTATTTTCGGTGAAATTCGCGTCCTTTGACGCACCCGAGTATAGGAGACGCGAAGCGGCGGATCGGTTCATTTTTATTTAACGGACACTTTGTATGGTTTTGACGGTTGCGTTTAACGTGGATGTATTCTATACTGGATGTATGAATATGCCAGTGCCGCTGTACGGCATGATCGCTTACGAAGCGAACGAAACTCGCCTGCCCGGCGTGGGCACAAGAAGGAGACAACCTACGGTTTTCTCCTTCTTGTGAATCATCCTCTTTCCCTTGGAGGGCACGGCGAAAATCGGAGAGACGAGACCGCTGCGAAATTGGGGAACGGCAGAGGATTTTTTCCTCCGTAGGGGAGCACAGTGTGCTCCCATTCCCCTACCTATACGCAGTGTCAGATACTCTGCTGCTACACAGGTGGTTTCGTCTACGCAGGCGCGACATACCCGTGTCGCGCAACTCGTTCATCTGGATATCACGGACGGCACCTGCGAATTTATCCGTTTGGTACCATTTATCCTCGTAGGTGCTGTCTATTACAACGCGCTAAAGGTTTGTGCGGCACTGTCATGCCGCACCCAGCGTTGATTGAACCGCATGTGTAGCAGTAAATTATCCGACACTGCGAATATGCGGATACATGGACGCGCAAAGCACGTCCTGCGGAAGAAAAAATCCTCTGCCGTGTCCTTATAGTCTCAGTTCTCTAATCACCACCGTGCCCTCTCAGGAAAGGGGTGATTCACAAGAGGGTGGAAACCTTGGTGTCTACCCTCTTGTGCCCCTGCCGGGTAGGCAAGATTCCGTTCGCTTCTCAAGCGACCGTCCCCCGTTTGGGGAAAAAGAAAGGAAGTGCTTCCATGAATCAGCACCAATTCTTCACAGGAGAAATTTTCGACGCCTACCGCTGGTTTGGCGCTCACATAGAACAAAACGCCGTCGTTTTCCGCACTTTTGCACCAAATGCGAGCCGCATTACGCTCACCGGAGCGTGCAACGGCTGGACCGAGACCGATCTGGTGCAGGATGGCCGCAGCGGCTTCTGGTCGGTCTCCGTGCCGGATGCCCATGCGGGCCAGTTCTACAAATACCGCATTTACGGTCCGGACGGCTCTGTCACCGAGCACTGCGACCCCTACGGCTTCGCGATGGAACTGCGTCCGGCGTGCTGCTCGATCATCACCGACCTTGACGAATACCGCTTCACGGATGATGCGTGGATGCAGTCCCGCACGGCTTCGCCGGATGCACCGCTCAACATCTACGAGATGCACCTTGGCTCGTGGCTGCGCAATCCGGATGACGCGAACGGCTGGTACACCTACGACCAAATCGCCGATCGGCTGATTCCCTATCTGCAGGAGAACGGCTGCACGCATGTGGAGTTTCTGCCGCTGTCCGAGCACCCGTTTGACGGCTCCTGGGGCTACCAGAACACCGGATTTTTTGCGCCGACCTCGCGTTACGGTACGCCGGCGCAGCTGAAAATGCTGATCGACCGGCTGCACCATGCCGGTATCGGTGCGATCATGGATTTTGTGCCGGTTCACTTTGCTGTGGACTCCTACGGTCTGGCGAAATACGACGGCACGCACCTGTACGAGTACCCGCACAGTGCGGTCGGCGAAAGTGAATGGGGAAGCTACAATTTCATCCATTCCAGACGCGAAGTACGCTGTTTTCTGCAGTCTGCGGCCGATTACTGGCTCACCGAGTTCCATTTTGACGGTCTGCGGATGGATGCGGTCTCGCGCCTGATCTACTGGCAGGGCGATCCCGCACGCGGCGTCAACGGCGACACGCTCGACTTCCTCAAGAACATGAACCGCGGTCTGAAAGCCCGCCATCCCTCTGCCCTGCTCATCGCCGAGGACTCGACCGCCTATCCGGGTGTGACGCGTCCGGTGGATGAGGGCGGCTTAGGTTTCGACTACAAGTGGGACCTCGGCTGGATGCACGACACGCTCGAGTTCTGCCAGACGCAGCCGGATCTGCGTCCGCGCGACCACGGCAAGCTGCTCTGGTCGATGCATTATTTCGGCAACGAGCATTACCTTCTGCCGCTCTCGCACGACGAGGTTGTGCACGGCAAAGCGGCCATCGTGCAGAAAATGTGGGGTGCGGATGAGTGCGACAAGTACGCGCAGGCGCGTGTGATGTACCTGTATATGTTCACGCACCCGGGCAAAAAGCTGAATTTTATGGGCAATGAGTTAGGTCAGCTGTATGAATGGAGCGAAGCTGGTACGCTCGACTGGGCCTTGGCCGAGCGTCCGTTCCACCGATTTTTCCACAGCCTGTGTAAAACTTATGTGGATCATCCGGCGCTGCACGCGGATTATGCACCGGATAACTTCCGGTGGGCGGAAAACCTTGAGGACGCTCCCTGCGTATTCGGCCTGGAGCGCCGCGTGAACGGCGAAACCCTGCTTTCGCTGTGCAATTTTGCGGACAGCGAGCAGAAGTTCACCGCTGCCCTGCCGGAGTTTACCGTTCTGCTGAACAGCAACGACGAAGCGTTCGGCGGCACCGGAGAAACGCTTTCCGTCTCCCGCAAGGATGGCCTGTGCACGGTGACGCTCCCGCGGTTCAGCGCGGTTCTGCTCAAGCTCTAATTCATCGACAGCCTAAGAAAAAAAGCAGCCGAAAATCGGCTGCTTTTTATTATACCGTTGTACGAGAGGAATTAGTCCTCGTCGTCGATCTCCAGGTAATCCTCAAGATCCTTGAACAGTGCGGTCGGATCAACGTCGTCCTCGAGAACGATCTGAAGCGGCTCGTTCAGGGACAGCAGGAACATACCGAGCAGGCTCTTTGCGTCTACCATACCGCTCTTGCCGTGGATCCAAATATCAAAACCGTAACGGGTTACGATCTTGTTGATCTTCTGAATGTCGTCCGTATTCTTTACACGGATACCTCTGGTCATAATAAATTACCTCCTGAGATTGAACTTCGTGAAACCCTTTTATGTTAGTTTCATTATAGCATAAAACCGGAGAAAGAAAAGAGGTTTTTATAGATTTTCTCATTTTTCAGCGTTTTTCGCTTAACATAAGCACAATTTCGCAGTTGTTTGGGCACTATTCACAGATTATAGGTTCTGTGCTTGTGCACAGTGCCAGTGTACTTGTTTTCGTGCTTTGGGAAAAGCGACAAAAAGCCGGATGTGAAATCGTGCATTCTGTCAGGCAGGATTTTTTCCGCTCGGAGAAACAGCGTGATCTTGCTGTGACAGGCGGCCTTTCTTTGCCGCACGGCACAGCAGCACGGCGGCGATGAGTGCGGTCAGCACCTCCGCGATCGGGAACGCCAGCCACACGCCGGACGGCAGCAGACGCGCAAACAGCCACGCCGTCGGCAGTACGAAAATCAGCTGGCGCAGCAGCGACACGAGCAGCGACTGCACACCGCCTTCGATGGCCTGGAACACGCCCTGTACCGCGATATTCGCGCCTGCGAACGCAAAGCTGACCGCCAGCACGCGCAGTCCGGTCACGCACAGCGCCATCGTGCCCGCGGACAGTGAGAAAATACCCGCCAGCGGCTGTGCCAGAATTTCTACGGCTGCGGTGCAGACCAGCATGAGAACGACCGTGTAGGTCAAGCCGTAACGCACGCCCTCACGGATACGTTTCGCGTTCTGCATACCGTAGCTGAACGACACGATCGGCGTGATCGCGTCACGCAGGCCGAACGCCGCAAACAAAACGAACTGCTGAATTTTGTACACAATGCCATAAGCGGTGACGTAGGAGCTGTCTAAACTGCCGAAAATCAGATTGACACAGTAGTTCATCACGCTCATCGCGCCCTGTGCAATGATGGCCGGTACGCCGATGGCGTAAATCTCGCCGACGATGGTGCGGCGCAGGCGCAGAGCCTTCCGGCTGAACGGCAGTTCCCGATTCAGACGGAAATGGAACACCGCCGCCAGGGCCAGCGACACGACCTGTCCGGCTACGGTCGCCCAGGCCGCGCCTGCTACGCCCAGTTTCGGACAGCCGAGCAGGCCGTAAATCATGATCGGGTCGAGCACGATGTTGGTCAGCGCACCCGCCACCTGTGCGATCGTGGAATAGAGCGAACGACCGGTCGCCTGTAATGTCTTTTCAAATACCGAGAAGAACAGAATGCCGAACGACGCCATGCAGCAGATGCGCAGATACTGACTGCCCATCGCCAGAGCGATCGGGTCGCTCGTTTGCGAGCCGATATACGCGCCCGCGCCAAACGCGCCGAACAGCAGGCACACCGCATAGATGATTCCCATGAGCGTCATCGCGTTGCCTGCCGCCGCGCCTGCCTTTTCTCGGTCGCCTTGACCGAGCGCACGTGCAATCAGCGCGTTTGCGCCCACGCCCGTACCAATGCCGACGGCAACCATCATCATCTGCACCGGAAACGTCAGTGTCAATGCATTGACCGCAATTTCGCCGTTTTCCGCCATGTTTGCCACGAAATAGCTGTCCACAATGTTGTAAACCGCCTGCAGCATCATCGAGAGAATCATCGGCGTGCCCATCTGCAGCATGAGTCGCCCTACCGGTGCCGTCGCCATTCGTTTTTCTGCCTTGTTCCGATCCATATCGAAACCTCCTGTTGTGAAATAGGAGACTTTTCAGAGCCAGCGCTCTATGGAAAGCTGCCACAACCTGTCTTTTGCGCAAAAGAAAAAAGTGCGTAAATCCATCTGGATTTACGCACTTCTGCTACTCGACTGCTTTATTTTATCAGCGTTTTTCCCGCTTGTCAAGCGATTAAACCGGATACTTTCGGAAGATGCCGGGTGCCACGCCGACGTTCTTGCGGAAGCTGTGAATGAAATTTTCCTCGCTGTTATAGCCGGTCGCGTAGGCGATCTCCTTGACCGACAATTCGGTGGACGCGAGCATATACTTGGCCTTGTCGATGCGGCGCAGCACGATGTACTCATACGGCGAATAGCCGGTCCGCGCCTTGAACTGCCGCGAGAAATGCGACGGACTCAAACTGACGGCGGCTGCCGCGTCCTGCACGCCGATTGGCTCGAACAAATGCCGGTTCATGTAGCGGATGGCCTGCGCAATACGGTCGCCGCCTGCGGTGCTCTCGGTGTTTTCGTCCAGCAGGAGCAGGCACAGCAGCCGGTGAATGAGCTGTGAGCACTGCGCCTCACTCAGCCGCGCGTCCTCGGCGCAGGCGCTGCGCAGAGAGTCCAGCAGCTGCGCGATCTCAACCGGTGCGGCCGGCGAAAACGCCTTGCGGCCTCGCGCCTGCAGGATCTTCTGATAGAAGGCCCGGGCGTTCAGTCCGTTAAACAGCAGCCAGGTAAACTCCAGTCCGTCCGAGGCGGCATAGCTGTACGGCTCACGGCAGTCGAACAGCACGATCTGTCCCGCACCGGCGATGGCAGGCGTACCATTGAGCGTCAGTTCCATTGCGCCATCATGCACAAAAAACAGCATGATATTTTGGTTATGGTCACCCTGCAAAGCGATTTCTGACCGGTGATTGAAGGAATACCGGCTGTTGCAGAAGTAATGTCCGAGCCGTGTTGGGTAATAAAAAAGCTCCTTTGCAAGCGATGACGGCGTAAAAAAGTACCGTTCCGAGGTCTGATGGACACCTAATTCGGGAATCAGCATAGCGGTCACTCTCCTTACCTCTATCCTACCAGAAGTGCCCGCCGGACGCAATACCGAATAGCAGGATTTCGCAGGTTTAGGGTAAATTGTATCATTGGCAAGAGGGCCATCACGCTTTATAATAGAGCCATCAAACAGGGAAGCCACCCTAGATATGGCAAATAGACAAGGAGGATTTCACTTATGAAAATCGCATTTGACGTTGACGTTCTTGCTAAGCAGATGTCCATCAACGATTACGTTCACAAGGTAGCAGACTGGGGCTACAAGTACATCGAGCAGTCCCCGCATCCGCGCATCAATCCGTTCTACAAGCACCCGCTGTTCTCCAAGGAGTGCCAGCAGGAGTACAAGCAGGCTCTCAAGGAGACCGGCGTAGAGATTTCTTCTTTTATCGTTGTTTACCGTTGGTCCGGCCCGACCGAGGAGCAGCGCCAGCACGCAGTTGCAAACTGGAAGCGCATGATCGAGATCGCTGTTGACATGGGCGTACCGGTCATCAACACCGAGTTCTCCGGCGACCCGAACCAGCAGGAAATCTGCAACGGTATGTTCTTCCGCTCCATGGAAGAGCTTCTCCCGATCATCGAGCGCGAAGGCCTGCGTGTTGAGGTTCAGTCTCATCCGTACGACTTCTGCGAGCTGAACGACGAGGCTTGCGACATCGTTAAGTCCTTCCGTTCCAAGAACCTGGGCTACGTTTACTCCGCATCCCACGGTTTCTTCTACGATCAGGGCAAGGGCGACGTTCGCCACATGCTGAAGTACGCCGGCGATGAGCTGACCCACGTTCTTCTGGCTGACACCTGGAACCAGACCAAGGACTGCCGCTACATCGTAAATCCGCCTTGGCTCAACCAGCACGGCCGTGCTGACTACACCATCCATCAGCACACCGCTATGGGTGAAGGCGAGGTTGATTTCGACGGCATCTTCGAGACCCTGCGTGAGATGGACTTCGCAAACAAGCAGCTGAAGCCGGACGCTCCGAAGGTTGGCGGCGACAACATCATCTGCGTATCCTACTTCGGTTTCCCGGAGAAGATGGACCAGCAGGCTCCGGAGGCACTCGACCGCATCAAGCACGAGCTGCTGTAAG
>CAVLCS010000085.1:0-11145 GCA_963661675.1 Bulleidia sp. | reverse complement strand
TGATTAACTAATTTCTACCGTGCAGGTGTCCAACTTGCACTTGCAATTTGCGTTGTAAAATATGAGTACGATCCCTCGGCCGCATCTAATGAAAGAGCTTCAAACTTGGGTTTGAAGCTCTTTTTCTGTTATTCTTTCGTCAACGGTTATTGATAATGCGACAGAATCTCACTGATGTGTATTGCCGAATGTGGAATTAAACTATCAAGGCTTTGATGGTTGTCTACCATGTGTCTATCATTTTAAAAAATTTGCGGAAAATCGCCATCGTCAAGCGATTTCTTACCAGAATATACCGCTTTCACATCAGTTTTTCTCGAATTTTTCAGTATTGATAATTTCGTTTTTTTCATCAAATTTGCGGATATTCAGCACGAAAACCAAGTTTTGTAGCTTTGCTATTCATTTTATAGCCAGTTATATGCACAAAAAACGTAAATTCAGGTTTTAGGGTCTGCTTTCCATCCCCATCGGGAGAGCGCTGCGTTCGCATCGCAGAGGTCGAGAGTTCGAATCTCTTATCGTCCACCATAATGCGAAGACACGAGTTCTTTTTCGTAGTTCGGAATGTTTTCGCACTAACCATCAGAATAGAGCATACCTGATTGCGGGGTGTGCTCTTTTTCTTTGTCATTATCTCTGTTATAATGAAAATAATCGGCTGCCTATCCAACATCATTCTCGATGCACTTTGTGTCCTCGGCTTTGGCTGGTGAATGGAGGGCACGGCAGCCGCTACCGTTATCGGTCAACTGCTGAACTTCAGCATCAGTATGTGACATGTTCCCCACTTCAAAACGGTTGAAGTTTCGCTGCATAAATAAAGGCGAAATTTGCACGGCTCCAAAAGATTGTCAGTCTGGGGCGTATCCAGCTTCATTTCGGTGGTTATCACATGGCTGCTATCAATTTCTGTCTTGTCCGATATGGCTCGGCAACCGAATACGGTCCGGATATTCCGCTGGCAGCATTCGACCTTGTGGTGAAGTACAATATTATCCATTATCCTCGTTGCTATCATGCCGGATATTGGCGCTGGCACACAGCCGATTGTAGGCTACAACTATGGACGTTCGGATTACAGGCGTGTAAAGGCAACTTTCTCGCTGCAAAAATCGCAACGCTGGTTGCAGTTGTCTGCTTTCCAGCTGTGTCCGCATCAGCTTACGGCAATGTTCGGAGAACAGGGGCGCGTTACACGGAATTTTTCGTCAAATCGTTCTGTATTTTCACACTGCTGTACTTCTTTAATAGATTCCGGATCGTTTCGGCGATTTTCTTCCAGTCCATCGGCAAACCGGTGGCATCCGGCGTGATCTCTTTTAGTCGTCAGATTATCTTCCTTATTCCTGCCACACTGATTCTGGTCAGTCGCGAGATCAAGCAGAATTGACGGCGAAGATACATAAGCACTGCCGCTGACCGAACAAGTCCATATCGTACAGAAGGATGTGATTCGGGAATATGCTGAGAAAGGCAGCTGTGTAATCGTTGACCGCTGTTAAGGAACGCAGTCTGCATTACAACGAATTTACCGAAAAGATCTGAGAGTGAACACCGCAATTATGATTTGCTGCTGAACAGCAGTGTTCTTGGGTTTGAAAACTGTGTGAAGATCATTTGCTCGGTGGCAAATAAACTTTGAAGCGGTAACAATAAAAAGGCCTGCCCTTAAAAGGCAGGCCTTTCAATTTCTGTCTTACAGCACCAGCAGCGCCGCACACGCCACCGCGATCACCGCACCGATCACACTGGTGACAGTGTAAATCTTTTTCGCTTCCGGATCGTCCTTGCTCTTGCCGAGCGAGGAAATACCTGCGCCGAGCAGCATAATGCCGATAATCAAACCGATAATCTTGATAACCATTACTTTTTCCTCCATTTGAGCAGAAATGCCGAGTTTGTGATAACCAGAACCGAGCCGCCGTTGTGCACGAGCGCACCCACGACCGGATTGAGCGCACCGGTGATGGCGAGCACGATGGCGATAAAATTGAGCGTCATCGAGAACGTCATGTTGAGCTTGATGGTCGTCATCATGCGCTTGGAGAGTGCAATGAGGTGCGGCAGCTCCTTGACCTCATCGTCCACCAGTGCGATATCCGCCGCGTCCACCGCAATATCACTGCCGACGCCGCCCATCGCGATACCGACATCCGCCTTTTTGAGTGCAGGCGCGTCGTTTACGCCGTCGCCGATCATGCAGACTGGATTACCCTTGCGCTGGTACTCGCCGATGTACGCCAGCTTGTCCTCGGGCAGGCAGTTGGCCCGCACCTCGCCGATGTGCAGCTTACCGGCGATGGTCTTGGCCGCGTTTTCGTGGTCGCCGGTAAGCAGTACCGGCTGCACGCCCAGCTGAGAGATAGAGCGAATCGTGTCCGCACTCTCCTTGCGCAGCGTGTCGGACAGGGCAATAAACCCGGCGAACACGCCATCCACCGCCACATAGGTCACGGTGCAGCCCTGATTGATAAAATTCTCCGCGTCAGCCGGAACAGCCATGCGTACCTCATGCTCGCGCAGCAGCTCCGGATTGCCCGCCAGAACGGTTTTGCCGTCCACCACGGCACAGACACCGCGGCCTGGAATCATCTGGAACGCATTGGCTTCCGCAAGCCGTGTGCCCTGCTTTTTACAGCAGGATACGATGGCCTTTCCGAGCGGATGCTCGGAAAGCTGCTCGGCCGAAGCTGCCAGACGGTAAATCTCACGCTCGTCGAGCGAACCGACGGCAACGACCGCTACGACCTCGGGCGTGCCGTAGGTCAGGGTGCCAGTCTTGTCAAAGGCTACGACCTTGGACTTGGCCAGACGCTCGAGCGCGTCACCCTCACGAACGAGAAAACCGTGCTTGGTTGCGTTGCCGATGGCGGCCATGATAGCCGTCGGCGTCGCCAAAACGAGCGCACACGGGCAGAACACAACGAGAATCGTCACCGCACGGATAATCTGACCGGAAATGAGCCACGTCAGTGCCGCTGCGGTCAGTGCGATCACAACGATCCATGTGGCCCAGCGGTCGGCCAGACCAACGATCTTGGCTTTGCCTGCGTCAGCCGACTGCACCAGACGAATCATGCGCTGAATCGAGCTGTCCTCGCCGACCTTGGTCGCCTCCATCTCGAATGCGCCGAACTGGTTGACCGTACCCGAGGATACGGTGTCGCCCACGGTCTTATCCACCGGCAGGGATTCGCCGGTCATGACGGCCTGGTTGATCGAGGTCTGGCCGGACACGATCACGCCATCCACCGGAACGCCTTCACCGGGCAGCACACGAATGCGGTCGCCGACCTGCACCTGCTCCGCCGGAATAACGGTTTCCGCACCGTTTCGCAGCACACGCGCGGTCTGCGGCGTGAGATGCACCAGTTTCTCGATGCCCGCACGCGCTCTCGCCACGGTCAACTCCTCAAGCAGTCCGCCAAGCTGCATGATGAACGCGACCTCACCGGCGGCAAAGTCCTCTCGGATGCAGATGGACGCAATGAGCGCCAGCGAGACCAGTACGTCCGCCTTGATGTCAAATTCAGTCACCAGACCGATAACGGCTTCCAGAATGATCGGAATACCGCACAGAATGATCGCCACCCACGACAAATCGAACGGAAACGGCCGAATTTTCAGCAGACTGCCGATAACCGCAATGCCGGAGATCACAAGAAGCGTAATGTCCTTCTTAATGCCGCCGATCTCCAGCAGTTCTTCTAATTTTTCCATTGCTCGTTTCATTGACGAGGCTCCTTCCCATACCCCACCGGATATACTTGCATTATACATATGGGGGTATAGGTTGTCAAGATGGTAAAAGAAAAAAGTCAGCCGAAAATGGCTGACTTTCATAGCGGAGTTTACTGCATATTGGCGAAACGCTCAACCGCCTTGGTAAAGCTGTCGATGGTCTTGTCCGCGTCACCGTGCTCGATGCCGTCACGCACGCAGTGCCGGATATGGCCCTCCAGAACCACCTTTCCACAGCCGTTCAGCGCGGATTTTGCCGCATTGATCTGCGACAGGATATCCTCACACGGCACATCCTCGTCCACCATGCGGTCGATCGCCTGTACCTGTCCGATGATCTTTTTCAGTCTGCGGTGCAGGTTGTCCGCATCCATACATTGCTTCATGCTCCTGACCTCCATACTCTTAGGGGTATATCCATTATAGCGCAGGAGAGTATGTGCAGTCAATGGTATAAGAGACAGCTTTTTATGTTACATATGGAAGAACAAACAGGACGATCAAAATCGTCCTGTTTGTTCTTTATGGCACTTTATTTCACAATTTCAGCGCAGAAACGCATCATCATAGTTGCCATCTGTGCACGAGTAGTGCTGTTTTTCGGATTCAAGCTGCCGTTTGTGCCCTGAATCATACCCGAGCCGCACGCCCACTGCATCGCAGGAATGGCGTACGCAGAAACGCTTTCCGCATCCGCGTAAGAGAGGATATTGGTGTTTTCGCCAACGCTGACATCATAATCCTTGCTCTGCGCGTAACGGTAAAGTACAGCCGCCATCTGCTCACGCGTTACAGCAGCGTCCGGACGGAACGTGTCATCGGTAAAACCGGTCACAACCTTGCTGCTTGCTGCCCAGCGGACGGCTTCGGTGTACCATTTGCCGGAATCCACATCGCTGAACGGCATTGCGTAGTTGACAGTCGGGCTGCCGCTCAGACGCCACAGCATAACGGTCAGCATGGCACGAGAGGTGCTGTTATCCGGCTTGAAGGTGTTCGCACCGTAACCGACCATCAGCTTGTTCTCGAGGCAGAAATGCACACCATCGTGGTACCAGTCGGTCGGCTTGGCATCGGTGAACGGCCAGATCGGACAGGTGTTGTCCTTCGGGCAGTCGCGGTAAGCAAGGTCCCAATCGGTTTCCGAGAACGAAGCCGCAACGGTGACGCTGCCCGCCGGCATAGCAAAGGTGTACTGTCCGCTGCCCTTGGCGGTGACGGAAACGGTCTTGCCGTCCTTGTCGGTCACGGTCAGCTTGTTCAGCTCGTAACCCTTGTCCGGGGTGACGGTGATGGTCACGGTGCTGCCTGCAGACGCAGAGGCCTTGTCCGCCTTGACGGAGCCGTTGGTGACAGACTTCACGGTAACAGGGTAAGTCGCTGCCGCAGAGCCGCCGGAAGAGTGGCTGCCGCTGCTCTTAACGGTGTAGCCGATTGCATAGGTGGAGAACTTGGTGGCGTAAATGGTGATCGAGCCGTCGTTTACGCGGTAAGTGCCGTCCGCCGGAGTGCTGCCTGCAGCCGTCAGTTTGCTTGTCTCCTCTTTGCCAGTCTCATCTCTGTGAACACGGTAGACGGAGATATTCTTGCGTGCAGTATCAAAGTCCACGGTGATAGCCTGCACATGATTGCCGGTATTGGTGATATTCGACTGTTTTGCACCGTTTACATACCGTTCAATGTTCATATCCAGATAAGACAGAGTTTCACTGCCGGAAAGTTCCTTGATCTTATCGGCCTCGGTCTGAATGTCGCTTTCCTCCTTGCCCGCAACATTCAGCACGATGCGGACAACCTCACTGCCGGTCGGCTTATATTCGCTGTCCTCAGCCAGCGCATCCAGACCGGAAACACAGGTGTTCGGCGTATTCTCATCCACGTTGACCTCGGTTTTGATATTGCCCGCCGGAAGTTTCAGTTCAACCGAGGAATTGTCGGCAACGCTGACCATAACGGTGGTTCCGCGGTCATCCTTTTCGGCCGAAATATTGTAGCTGCCCGCCGGAAGATTTGCGAAAGCAAACTTGCCGTCCGCATCGGTCGTTGCAGCGGCAATGACGGAATTGCCCTGCATCAGCTTTACGACGGTACCGGACAGGTCTTCACCATCGTTGCCAGTCACCATGCCGCTCACGGTATAAACCGCAGTTGCGGCCGGAATCCACTTTGCATAGAGGGTGATATCCTCTGTGACGGTATCCGTGCCGAAATTCCATGCGGTCTTGCCGTCGGCATCGCGGTACCAGCCTGCGAAATTGTAACCCTCACGGGTGGGGTCGTCCGGCTTTGCGACAAAACTGTCGGTGAACATCTGCTGCGGGTCTACGCTGCTGTCGCCGTTTGCTGCAAAGGTTACGGTGTACTGGCGTTCGATACCATAAACATACAGATTGACGTTGCTGCTCTCTACCTTAACGGTATAGAAGCCGTTGTTTTCGGTAAGCGTCTGCAAATTCCCATCGCCGTTATCGTATTTTACGGCAAAATCAGAAGTTGTTGCATATCCCTCTGCGGGTGTAACAGAAAACGTGAAACTGTCGTTTTGCCACATCGTCGTGCCATCGCCGGATTGGGTCAGGGTCACTTCGCCGGTCGCAGAAGCAACCGTTACATTGTCGCTTTGCAGGGTAATCGTTCCGGCGTCACGGTACTCCGTGTGACCGCATCTTGTGCAGACACGCGCTTCACGGCTGCTGTTGCCCTCTACGGGTGTCCATTCGCCGTAGATATGTGCATCAGCGGGTTTTACCTTGACATATTTGCTGCTATAAGTGGCTGCATCCGGAGCGGATACTTCGACTGCAGTATCTGCGGTTTCGCCAGCGGTCACGATTCGGCATGGATTATAATTAAGGCTTACAGCCAGTTTAGAATTGATTGCTTTATTACCTGTAACCGTAAAAGTACTGTTTTCAAGGCTGAGTGTACTGTCTTCTTTAGCGTAGAGGCCTAAATAAGTGCCGTTTGCCGTAAAGGTGCTGTTGGAGATACGCATATTGCAAGGCGAGTTCATTGCATACAGGGCCATATCACCATCTATCGAAACAGTGCTGTTGTCGGAAATCAATATCCCAAAGGAAGAAATGTCGTTGCCAAGATTGCCTTCCAAGATACCTATGGTATCACTTCCGGCTGCATGGATATTCAGCGTACTGCCGCCGGTAACAGAAAGGCAGTCACCGTTGTTCGGAAAAGTGAAGTAGAGACCATATGCGTCAGAATTTGTAACCGTTACATCAAGAAGCGCACCGTTGGTGAGGAACAAGCCAGAATCAGCCCAAAGAGCATCCTGAGTATTACTGTATACCTTGACACGATCGATCGTCAGTGTACCCTTAGTGATTTGAAAAGAATACAGCGAATCGGAAATATGCAGTGTTGCAGCACTGTCACCTGTAATCTTCCAATTTCTTGTGTTGTGACTATGCGTTGCAAATGTTCCCTTGATGTAGTTGTCACCTTCCAGAGTGATGGTGCAGCTGGAATTGCTGCTGCCCGGCAGCATAGCGTTAATAGTAGCGTTGTGCATGATGATTTCATCAGGCGTACCATCAGAATGAGGAACATAGAGAATATAATTGTCCGCACTATCGCCAGCCTGCCAGTAAGTAGGTCCGGTTGGGAGGAATATTTCGGTATCATCATCAGTAAAACCCCAAAACGTGAGAACGTTATCGTCCGTCAGCGAAAGTTTTGTATAGGTTGTTTCTCCGATTTCAATAGTATCGGCTGCTTGCGTAGCAACCGGACTGCCGGAACTGTTTTCCGGCTCCGCCGCAAATGCCGTTAGCGGACACATGCTTATGACCATGCAAAGGGTCATAAGCAAAGCCATGGCTTTGCTCCAAAATTTCTTTTTCATGCTTTTCCTCCTTATTTCATGTGCTTTCACACATTTTTACGTGTTAATCCATGTCGTTTGGGATAAATACCCGCACGAGTGTACCTTGCCCGATTTTGCTCTCCACGGTCAGCTTTGCACCGCAGACCATTTGCAGTCGGTCGCGGACAAGCTGCAGGCCAAGGTGTTCTTTTCCGTCCTGCGGCGACTTGTCCGGGTCAAAACCCACACCGTCATCGGAAACGGTGATCTCCACACCGAGCGGTGTTTTGCGGGTGGTAATCTGGACCGTTCCGCCGTCCTCGGCCTGTCCGACACCCCATTTCACGGCATTTTCCACCAGCGGCTGAATCGTCAGCGCCGGAATGCGGAAATCCGTTGCTTCAATGTCCGTCACCACCTGCAGTTCATCGCCGAAACGAAGCTGTTCCAGATACAGATACGTTTCGATATGCTGGAGTTCGGTCGCAAACGGTACCGTTCCGCTGGCATTCAGCGAATTCATGTTGGTCCGCAGGTACTCCGCGAACGCGATCGTTGCCGATTTGGCCTGTCTGGGGTTCCTGCTCGCAAAGCTGTGCGATGGCGGTCAGCGCGTTGTACAGGAAGTGCGGTTTCACCTGCGACAGCACAATGGCCGACCGCATTTGCGCCAGTTCTTTTTCGGTCTGGTAATACCGCTCGGTCTGATCAAGGATGATCGCGCCAAGCATAAACACAGCCGCCAGTGTGGACGCCAACAGCAGAAAATACACGCCGTAAAAGAACAGCTGCGCAATAATCGCCAAAATCGGCACACAGACATACACGCAAAAGCTGATTTTCTCCGCACGGCTAAGCTGTTTGCGATACCGCATGATGAGCAGTACATCGAGCAGCAGCGACGCAATGGCGATCACCTGCGACAGCCAGAACAGCGGTCCGCGATGATAAATGCCGCCTGCATCCACCGCGTAGAAAATGCCGGTGAACTGCGAGAACACCAGCAGAGCGACCGCCAGTCCGAACAGGCTTTGCGCAGTGCGTTTCCATACTCGGGTCTGTTCCGAACGGCCTTTGTCGATCAGATAGAGCAGGTACAGCGTGAGCACCAGCGTCAGCATATCTCCGAAGAAATATTCGCAGAAATTGGCAGTGGCTTTTCTTATCCGGAGAAAATGCGCCGTGATTTGTCACGGTGTTGTCACGCTTGACCGTGTATACTAAATCAAAGGAGTGTGGTGCCATGTCGAATACCCTGAAATATATCAACCTTGCGATGGAAAGCTGGGGACTGCTGTTCTGTCTGCTGGCGATGGCGATTTTGCTGATTGCCGCGCATATTGACCGCAAAACCAGACGGTACTTCCTTGCCATCTTCACACTGCTGTTTTTCGATCTGCTCTCCAATATGGGCGGTCTGCTGCTGCGCGGCCGGATGGACAGTGCGGGCGGTATCCTGCTGCGGTGTGCCTTTCGACAGTGACTTGGCTTTAGGGATTTCGCTGCTGCTCGATATAGCCGGTGATGAATTCCGCCCATGAATATTGTGCCATAAATTCTCCGTGATATTGGTTGACAGCGGCAATTTCTCCGTTTTGAAAGCGATAATAGTCGCAATCCAGCTTGCTGATGTCCAGCGCGACCGCGTTGTAGCTTTTCTGCAGGATCTGCTCGGCTCCGGCTTCCCGCAGTGTTTTTGTCATGCTGTACAAAATTTTTCTCACATATGCGGACTGCTTGATGTCATACGGCGTATCCTCAAACAGAATTCCTGCCAGTGTTCGAATGCTGCACGTTGTTCCGCATCGGCTCACCAGATAGGCAAAGCACTCCTTGGCTTTTGCGCGTTCAAAGTGGACTGCCGTTCCGTCCGCTGTGTACACCTCAAAGCTGCCGAAGCAGGTCACATGCAGCAGCGCCGCCGGATGCTGTATCTCGACCGGATGACGCAGATCGTCCAGTTCGCGCTGGATCTTTTCTTCGGTCACCGGCTTTTCGATATAGCCGCTCGCGTGCAGACGCATGGCTTCTCCGGCGTATTCGTCATAGCCGGTCACAAATATGATGTTTATCTTCGGATGAATGTCTTTCAGCTTGCGCGCCAGTTCCAGTCCGGTCATGGAACGCATGCGAATATCCAGAAACGCAATGTCGCATGGGTTTTCCTGCATACAGGTCAAAGCCTCGCTCACTTTGCTGCACGGAAACAGCACTGCATCCGGCAAAACATGTTGAATTGTATCGGTTAAAAGCTGTAACGCAAGGCGTTCGTCATCAACAGCCAGAATATTCACACGCAGCACGACCTTGTTCTTGATTAAAGTATTGGTATTATAACACAAATGCAGAATAAGTGCAATTTGAAAGCGTACATCCTGCACACTCCTCCCCTACCCATCCACCCAAATTTGTGATATACTGTCAATACAAATCTGTTTCGCAAACATTCAGGAGGGTCCCCTATGCAGATTGCTGTTTGTGATGATGAAAAGCAGGATCAGACGTATATCGCGGCTCTGGTAAACCGATATGCACCTGCGTGCCAGACCGTGTGCTTCGACTCCGCCGACGAGCTGCTTTCCGCAGCCCAGGCTACATTTTACCCGCTCATCATCCTCGACATTGAGATGGACGACACTGACGGCTTTTCCGCTGCCCGGCAGCTGACGAGCGGCACTGTCAAGCCGCTCATCATATTCGTCACCAAGAGCACGGACTACGCCGTCCGCGGTTACGATGTGGCATTCCACTATCTGGTCAAGCCTCTCGACGAGGACAAGTTCCGCGAGGTACTCGATCGGGCGCTGCGGCTGCTCACACCGCAGTATTTTTCGTTCTCCGCCGAAGGTGAACTGCACCGCATTCCCCTGCAGGATATCCTGTACTTTGAATCGCAGAATTACACGCTGCTGGTGCACACGAAATCCAGAATCTACAAAACACGGCTCAGTCTGCGTTCGCTGGAAACGCAGCTTTCCTCTGCCGATTTTCTGCGTGTGCACGCCGGTTTCCTCATCAACCTGCATTATGTTGTCCGCATCACCAGGGATGATGTGGAAATGCAGAACGGACAGCTGATCAAAATCAGCCGCAGCCGCAAAAAGGAAACTGTCACCGCGTTTACCCGGTTTGCGAGGGCGAATATATGACACTGCTCATCGAAGCCCTCAGCGGTGTATTGGATACGTTCCTGCTCTATCTGTTTGCGTCCGGCTTTTACGCCAAATACCACAGTACCCGATATCGAGGGCATCTGTACCTGCTGGCCGGCGTTTTTATCACGGTTTTAAGCTGTCTGCCGATTTCCGGTCTGGTGCGATTGCTGCTCAGCTGGTGCCTTATCAGCCTGTCAAACTATGTGATTTTTGAATCTACCATCCGGAAGGCACTGCTCACTTCAACGGCATTCGTCACACTGAGCGTACTGGTCGATGTCATCTGTGAATACCCGTTTTACCTGTCGGGTATCTCGCGCACGGCTATCCTCAGTGACGGACTGGCACGGTGCATCTTCATTATCTTCCGCAAATTGCAAGTGCAAGTTGGACACCTGCACGGTAGAAATTAGTTAATCAGAG
>CAVLCS010000084.1:0-11213 GCA_963661675.1 Bulleidia sp. | reverse complement strand
CAGCCGGAAACCCTACATCAGAAATCCTTCATCCCACAACTTTTGTGATTGACCCAATTTTTTTGAAAAAATTTTTTGTTTGCCAACAGTATAGTAAATGCGTAGACAAAAGTAAAGTACATAGATATTTAGAGGCCATGAATATGCTAAAAGGACCTATACATTATGTATAGGTCCTTCGCGGGTAAAGAGATCTGAACACTCCCATCTCTCTAACGCAACTAAAAAGCAGGGGAGCCACAGTCTTAAAAAAATTTAGCGAAAATAGTATAACACCAATGCACGATAATAGCAATAGTACAGATTCTTTTATGGGTATTCGCTTGTAATATGTCTTTGATGTTGAAAATTTTTCTATTGCAAATCCCTCTTTTTACGATTATACTAAAGATGTTTTCTAACGCAACAATAGAAAGCAGCGTTGCCACACCCAGGTTTGGCATCACAAAGCTCTATCCCGGCCTTGTGTCGGGATATCTTTGTATTACAGGAGATTCACTATGAAGTATAGAATTGGTTTACATCTGGATAACGACAAGATCGGTTGGGCGGTCATCAACGAAAATGAGCAGGGTGAGGCCTGTCATCTCGAACGTATGGGTGTCCGTTTCTTCCCCGTTGCCGAGAATCCGTTCAATGGCGCTGCGCCCAGCGTTGAGCGCCGCATGTATCGACTGACTCGCCGTCGCTATGCGCGTATCCGATATCGTTTCTCAAAACTGCGTGAGCTTTTTGAACAGGTCGGACTGCCGCCTGTCGAAAAACTTGTCCACAAGCCTGTGGATTATTTGTGGCAGTTACGCACAGAAGGTTTAGAGCGCCTGCTGACACCCGAAGAATGGGTTCACGTATTGTACCATATTGCGCACCACCGCGGTTTTCAATATGAAGGAGCGCTTGATTCTTCTGCAACTCTCTGCGATGGCGCTAAAATGCGTAAATCGATTCTTGAAAATCAGCAGCAGATGGAGAAGTACAACTATCGTACTGTCGGTGAACTCTTCTATCGTGATGTCCGATTCCGTCCGAACGGCGTATTTACGCCGTTCAAAACCGGACAACCTTATATTACTTGCGTTACTCGTGATATGATTCGTGATGAAGTTGTGCTTCTCTTTTATACACAGCTCAGTTTAGGCAATCCGTTCGCAACTGAAGCCTTTGAACAGAAATATACCGAGATTCTTTGCCGTCAGCGCCATATTATGAATGGACCAGGTCCCAATAGTCCTTATGCTCGCCACAAGCGCCGAATCAGCGGTATCTACTGCCCGCTCGAACCGCAGCATGAATGTTGTCCGACGGCCACTCCGCTTGCAGAACGATTTCATTTCCTATGTATGGTCAATGCACCGTACTCTATCTCCGCCAGCGCACAAGTGATTAAGAAAACAGATGAGCAAAAGCGAAAGATTCGTGCCGCCTGCACCAAGAACCCATCAGGTGTTCTCGCAGCTACGCGTAAGGTACTGCATCTGGATCCCAACACGCCTCTGACGCTGTATCTTAACGGCAATGCGTATTCTGCGTCTGCAGTCAAAGATTTCGTTACACCTCATGGCCGTCAGCTTCGCACGACACTTTCCAAACAGTTTCCGGATGAACAAGGTATCCTACACAAACATTGGGAAAAACTTCTCATCATGTTCGTCGCTACTCCGAATAATCAGTGGAAAAAGCAGTTAAAGGCCTACGGATTTTCCAAAGAGTTATGCGAAGCGCTGATTAACGCACACCTTATTAAACGCGATCGCTATTCTCGCAAAGCTATCGGACATATGCTGCCATTCCTAGAGAAGGGCCTGTCTGCCGATGAAGCACGTGATAAAGCTTATCCCGATAATCCCTTTGCGTATAATGGATCGCTAAATTTCAAAAATTTTTATCACGTTGCTCGTCCTATTACGGATCGTGTTCTGTCACAGTCCATTGTCCTGATCAAAGCTCTCATTCGGGAGTATGGAATGCCTACTACCATCCAGTTCAGTACATCATACTCTATGGGTGCGCCTATGGCTATTCGCAAAAAATATACAAGAACAATGGCTGAGTATGAAAAAAGTATTCATCCGTTTTGGGCCGATGCAAAAGAAATACTGCAGCGTGATGCAACTAATGATGAGAAAACTCGTATTGCATTATGGTACCGACAAAAAAAACAATGTATATATACCGGTACCGAGCTGACATTAGACCAAGCACTATCTCCAACAGAAACTTTCGTAGATCATATCATTCCTTATGCTGATAGCTATGATCATAGTCCTCAAAACCTTGTGTTGGTTCTCCGCTCTGCTGCAGACAATCGTACTGCACTGCCAGGTGCTTTGTTCGGCATGAACGAGGATTTTCGGCATCGTGCGTATAGTAGCGTCCACCGTAAAACTCGTAGATATCTGTTGACAACTAAGTGGAGCGAACAGGACAGTATTGATCAGAAGCAGCGTTCTTTGTATAATTCTTCGTCTCTCCTCAGTTCTTTTGCTGTTTTCCTTCAGCGTACGCTATCCGCATCCAGTGATACAGCTGTGACCGTATCGTCGTTAAAGACACGAATAATCGGCCTGCGTACGGAACGTGTCTTCGATAATGTGCCTACCGCAATGGAACCTGCTGCAAATGCTATCCTTACGGCAATCATTGACACACATATCTGTGAACAGCTGTCCATCTTCTTTATGGATAACTATGAAAACACTCTATTCCAACCGTGGAATTCTTTGCAGGAAGAATTCGATTCACTTTGTGCATCCGATTCGCAGTGTTATTCTCATATGTCACAGCATCGAGTTCGCGGCGCCGCTCATCGTGATACCATATTACGAAGTCGCGGTGACCAAGTTGTAGCCAAAGTTCCCCTTGCCAAATTAAAGCTGAATGATGATTTTGAAATTACTGATTATTTTCAGCCGGAACGTGATCGTTTGTTGTATACTGCACTGCGTAAGCAACTTCTTTCATTTGGTGGAAATGCAGCTGAGGCTTTTGCAGAACCTTTTTATAAGCCGAAATCCAATGGATTGCGTGGTCCTTTGGTTAAATCTGTTCCTATCATACAACATCCGCGCAACTTTGTATCTGTGCGCGACGGCATCGGCATCAATGGCGACATGATTCGTATTGATGTATTCCGGACACCTGATCAGGCCTATTACTTCGTGCCTATCTATGTTAAAGATACGCTGCAAGATTCTCTGCCATTACGAGCAGCCACAAAAAATCCGGATCGAATGTTGCTGATGGAAGAACATGATTTTATCTTTGCCCTCTATCAAAATGATGTGATTTATATCGAACTACCGGAAGCGATCACTTTGAAAAGTACAACTTCTTCCGATTCTATCGAAGTAGATCATGGCTATTTTCTCAGAGGTAAGGTTCGGAGTAAAAGCGGCACATTTGAAATCGCTACGCTGGATAAGCAATATACGCGTACCTCTATTCCATTTTTCAGCTTATCCAAACTATATAAATGTGAAGTTGCCCCGCTTGGAACAATCCGAAAAATTACAAAACCTGAGAAACGTATGGAATTTCATCTTAAATAACGCATTAAAACCGCCCAGCTTTTGCTGGGCGGTTTCCATTAGTATAAGGTATTATGCAGCTTTATTAGATCTCAATCCCATAGCTCGCATCTGCAGTTCCTGAGAATACAGCCGAAGCGTATCAAATTCACTGTCGGTTTCATCAAGCTGCTTGCGAAATAGGGCTTCAAAGCGCTGCTTCTTTTCTTCAAGTTCGCGAATTCGAGTAATCCAACGCTCCAGGATAGCAGGACTCTGGCTGCCACTGTTGATCAGATAAGCGGCTCGTTCCTGATATTCCTGGGCTTCTTTTCGTACAAGGGCATAAAACTCCGCGGTCATCTTCTCGCGCTGCTTATCATCATCAGCCACAAAACAACTGTTGACTACAAGTGCCTTATCATTACGATTGGCGCGATTCAATGCTTCAATGAAATCTTCAAACAAGTCGATTTTGTGCATATGATCACGCGGAACAAAGTATAATTTGCCATATACCGAGATTGGCAAGGCATCCAGAGATGCAAGGTAATGCATCACGATGGTATCAATCTGGCTGCGGCCCAGACAGTTCCGGTAGACCTGAAACCTCTGTTCCATCTCATCACAGAGCTGTGCCACATCTACAGTCGGATCATTCTGCTCAATATTGCAGAACATATGATCTTTATCGCGGTCATAGCAGATATTCGCCAACTTCTCGTATCGGTTCGTACTCAAACCAACGGTTTCTCGTACTAACTCACGCGAATAAATTTGTCCATTGCGCATGTTATCGCGGCAATAAATCCGAAAAATCTCCTGCGAACCTCTGCCATTTGACTCAACTCGGCGCATAACACGGCCGGTTGCACTCCGAAAAGCGTCAACTACTGAAATTCGACGGCCAGAATACGGGAAGTCCATAGCGTTACAGATGTTCTCGAACTCGACCTTGTCTACCAGTACATCGCCCAGAGAATAATAGACAAATTTTCCGAGCAGCTGATTTTCATCCAGGTTATTGCCCTGAACAACCATAAAATTATTAGAATGGGTCATAATAACGTCTCCTTTAGCTGATTCGTTTTGCGGCAAGATAATCGTCTATGCCGTTGTAGGTTTCGCTCCAGATAAGCGTTTTGCATGGCAGTCCGCAGTCCGCAATCACTTGTCGCAGTCGCTTTCGTGCAGCTATGACTTGTGGATTGCGCAGCTTGTCCATATCGAACGCTTCTTGAACGGAGGTCAGATGCAGACTCTTTAACGTGTCCGGTAGATATTTTATTGCAGAAACACCGGGAACACAAATAAACAGTGCATTACCAGATAACGCACTGGCGATATCGCCTTTGAGTGGTCCCTCTGTAATCACTGCGGTGTTTTGCGTACAGTCGCCGGTCACATGAATCCAACTTCGTGCGGCAGTGCCATAAGGCTTGCCGGCACTGGAAAGCCAGACATATTTCATGCGTTCGGTGTTCTCGCGGCGGATTTGAATACCTTGGATCTGTCCGGTCATGTTACGAATGGGTATCAGCAGTCCGCTGTATGAGCAAAGCCGCCATGCACCATCACGAAAGCAGAACCCCGGAACACCGTTGAGATCATAATGTGAGGAGAGCTGCGCGGCAATATTGTCGCGCAGTTCCTTTCCGTTTTCGAGTGAACGATAGCCGTTCAAGACAATCATTTGCTCGGGCAGTCCTCGGTCTAACAGGTTTTGGTGATGGGTTTCGGATAATGGCAGCAACTCCAGCATGGCACGATATACCGCATCACGATGGCTGAGCGGTGTAGGTTCCTGTTCCTGCGGCTTTTGCACCGCAGGTAGTGGGAAGTGCAGCATTTCATCAGCCGCTAGCACATGATAAGCATTTGCATAGGATAAGCCGGTACGCCGTGCATATAAACTGACCGCATTACCGTGCGCTCCGCAATGAAAACAGTGATACTGTTCTGTGTTGGAATACAGATACAGCCGTCGCTTGGTGTCACCGCAGAACGGACAGTTGAGGTGCACCTGTGAGCTGGAATCATTGACCACAAGTCCGCTTTTTCGTGCTGTTTGCAGGATTGGAAACGTGATAAATCCCATACGCTCACCCTGCCTTACGCTGCACATTATCAACAGCCTGCACCTGCAAGGTCTGGCCGCTGACAACACGGGTCAGAATAAGCTGTCCGGCGGGCTGTACCGCACCGAGATCGCAAAGCGACTCAGAGTTATCCACAAACAATGGATAGCTCCTGCCACTGAGTTTGGTCAGCAGTTCTACAACCTCTAAACCGCAGCGCACGCGCTCGGACAGCGAAAGCTGTACATAGTCGCGTCTGTCATAGGTCAGCTTGAATACATCGCGTACTTCTCCACTCTCTTTGATGGGTTCAACCAGCTTGAGGGCGGCTTTATGCATCTTCACCGGCGCAAACAAAAGTTGTGCACGTTCAGCCTGATAGGCTTTTGCCGCCGCCAGTTTGTCGTTCAAAGTACGGATTTGTGCATCGAGGTTATCCAATGCCTGTTTCTGTCCCTGCGGCAGACTGGAAAGCAGCTTGCCGATAGTGTCGATCTCGCTTTCCAATCTCGTTTTCTCGGTCATCAGCTTTTCGTACTGCTCTCGTTCGTTCTTACCCAAACCGCCAAACACTCGGACAGCAGTCAATTCTTTGATTCGCGCCTTAATAAGCGCACGCTGCTGTTCGGCAGTGGTTACAGAAGAAAGTTTCTGCAATTCCTGCTCCAGACGAGCGATTTCACCGGAACGCCATGCATCAAATTGCTGGCGCTGTGCCTGTTCCTGTTTGGAAAGTACTTCGTTCTGCTGGCGCAATGCAGTACCGTCCGTGCGGATTTTTTGCAAACGTTTAGCATAAGCGGCCTGCACCTCAGATATACCGTTTGCGTCCATGCGGCGCAGACAGGTCGGACAGGCACCCTGCTTTTGCAGGTAATCAAGCCGTGCGGCTTCATCGTTGTACCGTCCGTACATAAGCTGCAGGTCAGACTGCATTTTTTGCAGCTTGACCGCATTTACCGAGGAATATTGCCGGGAACGTACAGCGTTCAACTGGCCTTGCAATTCGGAACGTGCCTTATTAGAGGAATTGTTTTGTACCACATCGTACTGCTCGGACAGTTTCTGGATTTCAGCATCAACGGCGGAGAAATCCTGTGCAGCTTGTTTTTGTTCCAGCGGAGCGATAGCAGCTGTGGTATGTGAGAGGAGCGTCTGCTTTTCGGTCAGCTCTTTCTGCAGTTTCGTGCGCTGCAGTTCTGTCTGTTCAAGCTGACCGCTCAGAACCAAACGGTCCTTTTCAAGCTCTTTCAGCTCATCACGGCGCGATTTGATATAGGTTGTCGGAACGGAAAGTGCATCGTCTGCAAGGATACCGCGCATATGCTCGCTCAATTTAGCAAGCACTGTTTCGTGCGAAACAGGTGGAAGATACTGCTCAATTAGCTTTCTTCCATCACCGCCGAGCACTTCGGCAAAGTACAGCGGATTCAGTATCGCGAGAATCAAATCCTTACTGCCGAAACGTTCTGCAAAGCGTTCCTGTGTGGCGGCTGCACCGTCTACGGATAACACGGTACGGCTGTTCTGACGAACACGACGGATTTTATGGGTACGTCCCTCATTGGTGTGGATCTCAACTTCGACCCACATCG
This sequence comes from Bulleidia sp., assembly GCA_963661675.1. Taxonomy (GTDB): domain Bacteria; phylum Bacillota; class Clostridia; order Oscillospirales; family Butyricicoccaceae; genus Agathobaculum. Next base: position 4,034 of record CAVLCS010000084.1, on the reverse strand, counting down.
TAGGAGTGCCGTTACTGTGCAGTCGGTCCAAATCACGACCGCCGAAGTACGGAGCGCCGGTCAGCGCAAACGCAATGGCATCTGCAATCGAGGATTTTCCTTGAAAGTTGTGACCGGTGATCTTGGTGAGCTGTCCCAGCGTCCAGCTGTGCTCCGTGGCAAAGCCGCGAAATCCGCACAGCGACAGCTTCGTGATAACAAAAATGGTCATAGTGGTTCTCTCCTTTACGCCGCCTGATAATCTGCAAGCTCGTAGTAGTTCCCGTTTGCACTGTTTCGTTGTACAATAGAAGCCTTTTGAAGCTGAATACCATTAGCCAGACCGGGCTTTGTCCCAAAGCTGAAAACTTTCAGTGCACGGCCATCCGGCGTGATAAGGTCAATCCATGCGGCATTCGGATAGGTTTCAACAGGCGCGGGAGTCAGGCCTGTGACACAGTAGCAAGCAGTGGTTTTACTGCTGCTTTGTGCGGTGCACAGACCGAGTTTCTTCAGTTTTTCGGTGTAATACTGTGTCAGTTCAGCAGGATTAGCGATGCGCTTGCGCTCGTCAATAGCTGTCCACTTTGCATCAAACAGATACAGGTATCGGCCGATGCCCCAGAGGACCGCCGCACGCTTAAAGCTGTCCGAAATACCGCCTTTAATGCTTTCAATGTCCGTGTTTTCGGCGCCGTCGATTTTCTCGATCCACTCCTGCTTGTCCTCGTCATAGATGGACAGGCCGCAGAGCTGCGAGGCGATCGGTGTACGGTCTGTCTGTTCGGGATTCTCGCCGCGAGCCGGCTTGGGGACGTACTGGTGCCACGGAATATACCGTGTGCGCCAGCAGAAAGGGCCGACTACGCTGTCCAGACGGTTTTGAATTGCGCGGCTAGTGATATACGGTACAGCAAGACCGGAGCGCTGATGTACCTTGGTGATACGCCATTCTACATCAGACGATGGGAATGGTTCGCTGAGTTGGCGCGAAAGTTCAGTTGCATTCATACAGTACCTCCAATAAAATCGGAAAGAATCTTGCCGGATGGAATCAGCACATGACTGTAATAGTAATCCGGCGTTTTGTCTTTCAAGTGCTCAAAAAGTTCGCGAGCACTAAGATTTAAGCGTGTCTGATTTGGTCGGTAGTGGTCATCGCCAAATGGCACAGCCATTACGCGGTGCAGGAGCGTCCGGAGCTTACCGATGGAGTCGTATCCAGTGAAAACATTAGTGCCAACGCAAAGTGAAAAGCCTTTGACGTTAGGAAAAGGACATTGGAATAGCGGAGTCTGCGGGGTTAATTCGCCCTGATCGGCAATAGCCAGACGGAAATCCTGCAATCTATTGCCGTTGATGGTACAGGACAGCAGGATTCGTGGGACAGGAAAATTTTCATACTGTGTGTTGTAATAGGAAACCGCACAACGGTCGAAATCACTGGCAAGCGTTACGTTCCATTGCTCTTTATACACGGTAAGTGCAATACAGTTCGACGGCAGAAGTCCGCTGCGCATCGGTGCTGTATAGCTATGCTGACGAATCATACGCATAATTTCATCGCTTTCGATGTATTTTACACTATGCAGATTGTTTTGATCGATAATTTCGGTTTTGATTTGGGTTCGTAATGGATCGAAATGCAGAATGGCTTCACAAATCATAATCAAGCCGCCTCCTTTGCAGTATTCTCGGCAGGTTCGGAGAATGAAATCACATTATTGGTCGAAATCAAGCCTTGGTCTTCCAGCATGGATAATCGATGAGAAAAGATTTCGATAGTTTGCAGAATTCCATTCAATAGGTGTTCGTAGTCATAGAAGTGCTCACAATGTACCCAGACAGACAAACCGTAGCCATACAGGTGGTGTGTTTGCGTTACAATACGAAAACAACAGTTGTATGGACAGGCGTCCAGCAGTATATCATAAACATCTTGGCAGATATCCTTGTAATAGGGATCATCTTGTATACGGATACATAGGCTGTCCGCATGTTCCTTCACAACAGTGAAATACCGGCGCATGCATTCGTCTGAAAAGTAGATGCGTTCACAGGTTCCGCTCTCATCCCAACGAATGTCCACAAAATCAGCTGCAGCACTAAGTAGTTCATACCGGTTGCCATACACAAAGGTTTCATCGCAGTCAACAAATGGTCCGCAGCCTTGAATATAGGCATCTAAGTGTCCGATATTATAGAAAGACTGCGCAACGGACAGCTGCTTCAATGCATAGGTTAATTGCTCATAATTTTCCATAGGTGATCTCCTTCAGATGAAATCGCAGTCTGATTGAACTGCAGGATCGGTATTGATCGCATACTTGCAAAGCGGATGAGAAGAACAGTTGTCATCCGCATCCTCACAACGCATGGTCAGAATATAGATATCATCTGAATCAAATGCATCGAAATCCAGATTGTGAAGAGATACGGCTTGATCTTCCATTAACGGGACTAATACATTCTTCAAAAGATAAAACTCCCCGAGATTATCAAGGAGTCTGTGGGTGGAAGGCAGTTTGTCGAGATCATTGAGAAATTCCGATAGGTTTAATTTAGGCATAAGTACATCTCCTTGTCAGCTGATTACGCTGCTCTCCGTTTGGAGAGCAGCGGTCGAACATTGACAGTTTCGCTGGAAAAAGTCGTCATGCGAGCAACGAGTTTGCCGGTTGCCAGAATGTTATACAGCATACACAGCACAAGCGTTGCCGCCATGATGTTTGCGGTAATTGCTTGCGGTGCGGAAGCGGATGCTTCAGCGCAGGACAGTTCGGAGGGATATTTATCTGTTGGGTCGAGAATGTCTGGGTAAAAACGAGCCACCGGTTTCTGCGCTGTACGGCCACCTCTGCGGACACCGCACACGACCTGACCATTCGATAAACCGTTGCCGGAATCAATATAAATAAGATCGTGTGTCTGGAGAAACACACTGTTGCAAAGCTGACGGCTGCGGTTATTGTCCACGGCACCAATCAGGATAACGAGCGTGTTCTTCTGTTCTGGTTCTAGTAGGTCCTTTAGCCGCTGCTCACTTTCGATAAAGCGGTCGATGAAGCAGGTTTCCATACCAAATGCACCGGCATATCGCGTTGCAAGGACCTCGGCTTTGTTTTTGCCGAGGTCGGACACAATGAAGTTCTGTCTCACGAGGTTTTTCCGCTCTACGATGTCGCCATCACAGAGAATGACCTTGGCAGGTCGGAACAGCGAATACAGCAGACGGTACAGATGAGGTGCGATATGACCTCCGGTGCCGCCGCAGCCGAGCATAACGATGTGAATCGGTCGGTCAACAGGAAAACGCATCATGCCGCCTCCTTGATGGTCACATCATGGTGTACGGCATGAACCGCGGTCAGCCATGTCGTCGAGAATGGCACATCAGTGCGTTCACAAATTTGCTCTGCGGGTATCTCGACATGAGTTCCACCACAAGCAAATCGGCAGCGGATTTCCGGATAATAGCGATCCAGTCGGCCGATAACCATGTACAGCCGTGTGGCCTGCTCATCCTTATCATCTGTCTTGGAAAAGCGTGCGGACATCATATTATGCGAATGCACTTCCATAACATGAAGATAGCGGCTTTCATTCGGATGATCGGCAAGATCGGTTTCTACGCTGACAGCGGTTGCGCGCTGCGTGGGAACATGCAGGATATACTCCTGTTCCATGCGGTCCCAGTACACGTTGACAAGGGCCTCAGTGCGAGAACCATTCTCTACGCAGACGCGACGGAAGAACGAAACGATTTCCGCGAGCTTGGCGGCTGGAAGCCGGGGCAGATTCATATGAAAACCTGCCCTGATAATATCCAACTCCGCGATTTTAGAAGCTGGTGCGACAAACGTACCGATCTCGTTGTGGCGCATTTCGTAAATCTGTCCGTTCTGTGATGGGATGTAGCAAATGGGCACCGTAGAAAATTCGGCAGTTTCCATGTCATTGCACATTGTTTTGTACGGTGGGAAAGGCAAAATTCCTTTTCTGCATAAATCGCTATGAGAGCTCCATCTGCACGGAGTTTTAGCCCCAGCTTGCCG
>CAVLCS010000083.1:0-11464 GCA_963661675.1 Bulleidia sp. | reverse complement strand
CTTGCTGTGGCGTACTACGCCCGCGTTTCGACCGACAAAGACGAGCAGATCAACAGTCTCGGCAACCAGAAACGCTATTTTGAGGACTACATCGCCGCAAATCCGCACTGGACATTCGTCGGCGGCTATGTCGATGAGGGCATCAGCGGCACGTCTGTCGAGGGACGCGAGCAGTTTCTCCAGATGATCGAGGACGCGAAATGCGGCCGCTTTGACCTCATCGTCACCAAGGAGATCAGCCGTTTCGCCAGAAATACGCTCGACAGCCTGCGCTACACGCGCGAGCTGCTGCGCTGCGGCGTGGGCGTGTACTTTCAGAACGACAACATCAACACCTTTGACAAGGATGCCGAACTGCGGCTCACCATCATGTCCTCCATCGCACAGGACGAGGTGCGCAAGCTGTCCGAACGCACACGCTTCGGCTTTAAGCGTGCGCAGGAGAACAGCGTGCTGCTCGGGCAGAACAATCTGTTCGGTTACAACAAGGTTGACGGGCGATTGGAGATTGTCGAGCCGGAAGCCGCCATAGTCCGCGAGGTGTTCGAGCGCTACGCCGCAGGCGACCTTGGTCTTCGGGCGATCGCCAACGATTTGGACAGCCGCGGTGTACGCGGACGGCAGGGCAAGCCGCTCACCTACTCCACGCTGTACGGCATGATCCGCAACCCGAAATACAAGGGCTGCTATGCCGGTCGGCGGTACGCCTCACGAGACTACCGCGACAAACGCAGCTACCGTCTGAGTGCGGACAAGTGGCTCGTGCACGAGGACGACCGCGTGCCTGCCATCGTGCCCGAGGAGCTGTGGGAGCAGGCCAACCGTCTGCTGACCAGCCGCGGGCAGACCATGAAAGCGCACGCGCAGGCATCGCAGAACCGCTACGCCTACAGCGGCAAGCTGATCTGCGCCAGACACGGCACAACTTTCCACAGGCATGTGTATAAAAGCAAAAGCCGCGGCGAGTCGGAATGCTGGAACTGCAGGCTGTACCGCGAAAAGGGCAAAACCGGCGGCTGCAATTCCCCAACGGTTTACAGCCACGAGCTGGACCGCATTTTGGAGCGCGTATTTCAGCAGGTGACGGACGAGCGCTCAGCCGCCGTGCAGGAGTACATCGACAATCTCCGCGCCTTTGCCGCCCGGCAGGACAACGCACCTGCGCTTGCTCAAGTCGAGCAGGAAATCGAAACCGTCACCAAACGCAAGGACAAGCTGCTCGATCTAGTGCTTGCGGGTGCGCTCTCGAACGACGAGTTCAAACAGCGCAACGAGACCTGCAACGAGCAGCTTGCCGCCCTCGAGCAGCAGCGAACAGAACTACAGAACGCGGACAAGACACTGGAGGAACGTATCCGACGGGTGGAAAACCTGCGCCGCACCATCGAGGAACGGTGGCAGATGAGCTGCGGGTTCTCGCGCGAGATGTCCAAGGCGCTCGTTGACCATATCGTCGTGGACTCGGACGAGAGCAAAACCCGTATCTCGCTTGATATTTTCCTCACCACCCGTGCAGAGCCGATCGTATCTGAAACGCAAACCTCTAACTCGCAGCTGCAAATGAGCTTTCAGCGAGCACGCTCGGGGTATCAGGGCACGTATGAGGTGCGGTACTGTGTGCGGTGGCACCTTGGGTAGCAGACGAAAAAACAGCAAACCTGCAAGGTTTGCTGTTTTCTTTTTAAACTTTTCTTTTATTATTTCCCGCTTATCTTGACAGAATCGCCATTTTGCAGTACGATAAGGCCATAAATCAAAATCACCCTAAGTATTACTTCCTTTCGTTTGACGAGATACACATCTCACAGGCGCAGGTATCCCGCTTGGAGAAGGGTGCTCTGGAGCATATCCGCAAGCAAATCTAACCTTTAGGCAACAAAAAACAGCAAGTCAAACTGACTTGCTGTTTTTTTCTTCACGCTGCCTTGCTTTCGCCGGTGGCATAATCAATTTCCACACCCGGCTGGACGTTATAACAGTACACGTTAAAACAAATGCCTTCGCCATCGTCCTCGACCGACCACGCCTCCATCTGCACGCCCGAGGCCACAAGGTTGCTGCCCTCGAACACCGGCGTGACCCGATAGAGCACATGGTTGCCGGTTTCCTTCACGTAGTCGGCGACCATATTCTCGAACGGCAGCATACCCTCGATGTTGAGGTACCGCGTACCGGTAATGAGATTTTGCTTATTGGCGTTCTCAGCGGTCAGCTGCCAGCCGATGAGGTGACAGCGGTTATACAGATACTTGCCGTCCACGCAGTCATACTTGACGGTATGCCAGCCTGTCGGCTTGACCTGACCGATCGAACCGCGTTTTTCTCCTGCTGCAGGCATGAGATCCTGTCCGACATTGGCGTACGCCGTGCCGCACCGTCCAAGGTAATCCAAATCCGAATATTCCTCAAACGACTCGGTGTCCTGTTTATCGGCGTCGGAGAAATACGGCTGGTTGCCGTCGATCTCGACGTAAGCCGCATCCGAGTAGGCGGGCAAATCGTCCATCGAAATCGAGCTGCTCGACGGCATAGGCAGCGCACAGCCGGAAAGCAGCAGGCTGAGCGCTAATACGATCGGCGCAAACGCGCGTGTCAGTTTTCGCATGTGATAAATACTTCCTCTGTTATTTTTTCGTGCGAGGAACCGGCAAATTCGGTCTCGCTCTGCTTGGTCCACCCGTTTTTCGGCAGGGTGAAATACCGGTCGGCCGGATAGACGCGGTTCCAGTGATACAAGATCACCTGCTGTGCCTTATGCAGGTACGGTGCAGGATCATGCACCTCGGCGAAGCAGAAATCGTCCTCACCGGCCTGCTCGAGGCAGTCCTCGGCCACACAAAGCTGCGCCGCCGTGTCCTCGCCCAACAGCTTGGCGGTGTACGGACTTATCCACAGCCTGTGCATACCGCAGTGCATCAGAACGTGTTCGTTCAGCACACGGTCGCGGCTCTGGCGGCGATGGTTGAAGGCAAATCCGCCTTTATCATCCACACATAAGATCAGCTTCATAGTTTTCTCCCTTCATCGGGTATCGGACGCGCTGTTGACCGGCGTAACGCTGAACGTGATGCGTCCTGCCGGAATGCCCTGCCGTCCGATATACGAGCACAGTGCTTCGGTCAGTCTCGGAGATGCCTTGCTGTGATGCAGCCGCACGACCACCACGCCGGACGTGGACGCAAAATACTGCACGGTCTGCGTGTACGCTTCCGCTGCGTTTTTCTCCTCATCGCCGCTGTCCAGACCGGCATCCCACAGGCGGTAGCCAGCGCCGATGAGCACCGTGCGCTGTGCTTCGGTGAGGGCGTCGCTGCCGCTCTGGTTGGCGGCAATGCGGGTCGCGACACCGGTCAGCAGCGTCAGACGCTCGTTTGCCGAGGTGAGTTCGGCGAGCATATCCGCACCGGCGGTTTTGCTGTCCGCCTGCAGCAGAAACGCCACCGTGTGGCCTTCCGCCGCGATTCGGCGAACCAGATTATCGTCCCATTTAGAGGTATCCGTCGGCAGGAAGAACGCTGCCTTTGTGCCTGCATCGTGCAGGTTGTCCAGAACAGCCGCTGTGTTCTCGTTCGGCGTGCCGTAATAGGCCAGGTACACGCGGGACGGCTTGTTCGCCGGTTTTTCCTCTACCTTGGGTATCTCGATGGTGTCGTTATCCACCGCAGGAGTTGTCGGTGTGGTGTTGGTGTTCGTGTTGCTGTCGTTTCGGTCGGTCTGATTGTTCGTGTTGCCCTTGTAGTCGTCGATCGTGTTCTCGATCACCTTGGTGTGGGCGGCAATGAACGCCGAGTCGCTCTGCGCCGAGCCGTCTGCGACACGCAGCACGTTCTCGCCCTGCAGCGTCAGCGAGGAATATGTAAATCCGAACTTCGCACAGCACAGCTTGACCGGCACATAAACCGTTCCGTTCATCTCATACGCCGGTGTGGAATAGCTGTTCAGATTCTGATCGTACACATAGCCTTCCGCAGTCGAAAAGCTGAGCGTTTCACCGTTTGCGGAAAGATCGAGCACGCCGTCATTCTCCGAAGCCGACACGCCGAGCGTGGTAAACACGCTGTACGGCACATAAGTCTCACCGCCGAGACGCGCAGGCATAGTGCTCTCGTCGAGCGGCAGGATGGTGTCGTTGACCGCGGTCAGCGTCACCGCATGAGCCGGTGCAGGCAGAAACGCCAGCAGCAGCGCCGCACACAGCACGCAGCTGATGAATTTTTTGATACGCACTCACTCCTTTCAGCAATTCGTACGAACATATTATAGCAAAGCACAGCGGGTTTGTCACCCTTTCTGCTGAAAAACACCTTGCGTTGTGAGAATCGAGTGCTATAATAAAAGAGTACAAATTCTTATAAAGAAAGAGTGAATCAACCATGCTGCAGATCACAACACAGCGCACTACTACTCCTAAGGCAAAGCCGGATGAGAACAACCTTGGCTTTGGCGTTCATTATACCGATCACATGCTGATCATTGACCACGATGAGGAAAAGGGCTGGCATGACGCCCGCATCGTACCGTATCAGCCGCTCGAGCTCGATCCCGCAGCGATGGTTTTCCATTACGCAATGGAGTCCTTTGAGGGTCTGAAGGCTTACCGTACCCCGGACGGCACCATTCAGCTGTTCCGCCCGGACAAGAACGCACAGCGTATGATCAACACCAACCATCGTATGTGCCTGCCGAGCCTGCCGGTAGAGGATTTCGTTCAGGCTGTCAAGGCTATCGTTTCCTTCGATCAGGACTGGGTTCCGCACGCTGAGGGCACCAGCCTGTACATCCGCCCGTTTGTCATCGCAACCGAGCCGCATCTGGGCGTTCGTACTTCCCGCACCCACAAGTTCATCATCGTATGCTCTCCGGTTGGCGCTTACTACTCCACCGGCATCAATCCGGTTAAGATCTTCGTTGAGGATGAGTACACCCGTGCTTGCCCGGGCGGCACCGGCTTCACCAAGTGCGGCGGCAACTACGCTGCATCTCTGATTTCTCAGGTAAAGGCTCACGAGCTGGGCTACGAGCAGACCCTGTGGCTGGACGGCGTTGAGCACAAGTACGTCGAGGAAGTCGGCTCCATGAACTGCTTCTTCAAGATCGACGGCACCGTTTACACCGCTCCGACCGTTGGCACCGTTCTGCCGGGCGTTACCCGCATGAGCTGCATCGAGCTGCTCAAGCACTGGGGCATTCCGGTATCCGAGGAGCGTCTGCCGATCGTTGACGTTATGAAGGCTTCCCATGACGGCAAGCTGGAAGAGGTATTCGGCACCGGTACCGCTGCTGTTATCTCTCCGGTTGGCGAGCTGCGCTACGAAGGCGATGTTGCACACATCAACAACGGTGAGATCGGCGAGATCACCCACAAGCTGTACAACACCCTGACTGGCATCCAGTGGGGTAAGCTGCCGGATGAACTGGGCTGGACTGTGAAAGTCGACTAAGTTATCCCGTTAAGCAAAAAACCGAGGCTTTACGCCTCGGTTTTTTATTGCAGTAATTGAGAATGGAGAATGGAAAATGAATCTCTGTGAAAGTTGTCTGCACTGCAAGGAAGCATGAATGGAGCAAGAAACCCACCGCTATACAGCGGTGGGTTTCTTGCATTACTTATTTACTTATTTCGTTCTTCCAGTTCCTTGACGATCTGCGGATACATCTTATCCAGCTTATACAGGAGCAGTACGACAACTGCGGCGATCCAGATAGCGAGGATACCGAACTGGTAAATCGCTACGATCATATGCTTTGCGCTCTCCGGCTGGGCATTGCCGCCGCTGACCGAGCTGACAAATCCGGCCGCGCCGAGCATCGCGGTAACGACTGCAGCGGAAATACCGCTGCCGATCTTAAAGCCGAGCGAGCCGCCGCCGAAGATCAGGCTTTCCTGACGGATGCCGAACTTCCAGTGGCCGTATTCCACGACATCGCCCATCATACCGAAGATAACAGCGGTGATCGGCGCCTGACCGATGGCACGAACGATGCTGACGGCAAACAGCATGGTAAAGCTGTGACTGTCGATGAACAACAGCAGCTGTGCGAGAACCGCGAGTACGCAGCCCGCAAGACACAGATCGCGCTTGCCGAACTTACTCAGCAGCTTGGGACATGCCAGCGCACCGACGATCAGCGTGATGTTCTCCGCCATATAAAGCAGGCTGTACAGGCTGTCATTGCCGAAAATGTACTTGCAGTAGTACGGCGCAAGCGTGCCGACAAGCGTCTGCTGCACGACCGTGATGGTCCACAGGATAAGAACCGCCCAGAAATACTTGTTGCCGAGCAGCGATTTCAGGCTGCGACTGAAACCGACATGCTGCTGCTCTGCCTGAACGGCGGACAGCTCGACGGTCTCCTTGCAGTTGATAAAGCAGGTCATCAGCAGGACGAACGCCAGCGCCGACCACAGCATCATCGCCTTGATCCAGGCTGCCTGCGTATCGCCGAGCAGCTTGACCAGCGGCAGAGAAAGCGTGACCGCGATCAGTCGGCCGACCGGTGCGATGGACATACGCACGATGGACAGCATGTCACGCTCGTGCGAAGAACGCGTCATTAAAGTAGAGAGCGTACCGTACGGCACGTTGATAGCGGTGTAGCACACGGTCGCCAGCAGGTTGTAGGTGACGAAAATGTACCAGAACTGCAGGCTCACCGAGGTCTGCGGCACGCAGAACAGCGAGATCGAGCAGATAACATACGGAATCGCCATCCACAGGATCCACGGACGCGCCTTACCCCATTTAGAATGGGTACGATTGACGAGAATGCCCATGATAACGTCCGACGAGCCGTCAAAGAAACGCGAGATGAGCATGACCAGACCGACGGTTGCAATCGGCACGTTGGCATAGTCGGTGTAGAACAGCGTCAGCAGTGAGTTGACCATGCCTGCCATAACAATGTTGCAGGCAACGTCACCGCAGCCGTAGGAAATTCGTGTTCCCCAGCTGAGCGTGTCCGCAGCATTCCCTCTTGCTGCGACTTTGGAATTTGTCATGTTGAATAGTCCTTTCCCCATAAAGTTGTGCAATTTACCTGTTCCTAAAGGCACGGTTGCTATTATAAGCAAAGACTTTTTTATTTACCATATCATTCCTTGCCGTCTTATATTCAATTATTGCCCTTCTGTATGATACAGCATTATTTGAATATTTTTGTGTCACAAACCGAGATTGTCTTTCCGCTTATTTTCGTGCACAATATAGACACTGAAACAAAACCAAACTTTCCGGATACGAGAAAAGGAGTTTGAAAGATTATGAGACTTTGCTTAAATACAGACGGTCTGGGCCACCTGCCCTTTGAAGAAATGGTAAAAACCTCTGCGGAGATCGGCATTGAGTCGCTGGAGATTGCCTGCGGCAACTGGTCGAATGCGCCGCATATCGATCTCGACGAGATGGTGAAGAACGCTTCCGCTCGCGAGAAGTACATGGAGACCATTAAGAGCCACGGTCTGGTTCTCGAGGCGCTGAACTGCTCCGGCAACCAGCTCGAGCCGAACGAAACCGGCAAGGCCCATCAGGCTGTTGTCGAGAAGACCTTCCAGCTGGCGGAACAGCTTGGCGTACATAATATTGTAATGATGTCCGGCTGCCCGGGCGGCAACCCGACCGACACCACTGCAAACTGGGTGACCACCTGCTGGCCGATGAGCTGCCAGGATATCCTCAAGTACCAGTGGGAGGACGTTCTGATTCCGTACTGGGAAAAGACCGTTAAGATGGCTGAAAACCACGGTATCACCTCCATCGCACTGGAAAACCACGGCGCACAGTGCGTATATAACGCAGAAACGCTGCTCCGTCTGCGCAAGGCTGTCGGCCCGATGGTCGGCATGAACCTCGACCCGAGCCACCACATGTGGATGGGCGGCGATGGCGTCGAAATGGCTAAGGCACTCGGCGCTGACGCAATCCACCACGTTCACGCGAAGGATCTCCGCAAGGAACGCGAGCGTTTTGCGGCAAACGGCGGTCTGGAGACCAAGTTTTTCGACGACTACAACCACCGCTACTGGAACTACGTGGCCCTCGGCTTCGGCGAAAGCGCTGAATGGTGGAAGGAATTCTTCGCTGTTCTGAGCATGATGGGTTACGACGGCCCGGTTTCTCTCGAAATCGAGGACAAGACCATGCCGGCACTCGTGGCCATCAAGAAGTCCATCGACTTCCTGCACGAGGTTATGCCGCGCGACTTCTAATTAAGACACCCATTCCTCTTTTTTCTCTTCTCTCTTGTCGTAAGGGCAAGGAAACACCTGCTGGTTTGCTTCTATCCAGCAGGTGTTTTTGTGTTAAAACGGTATTTTTCGGAACGCTGTCGGCGTCATATTGGTCCTCTGCTTGAACAGGCGGATAAAGTTTGACGCACTGTCGAAGCCGCACTTTTCCGCGATTTCCTCAACCGAATCGTGCGTAGTCATCAGCAGACGTTTGGCATGCTGCACGCGCATATTCAGGAAGTATTTATGCGGCGTCATGCCGATATGCTTGTTGAACAGGCGGTTGAAATAGAACTTGCTCAGTCCGATCTCGTCCGCAATCTCGTCGAGCGAAAGGTTCTCCGTGATGTGCTCCTCCATGTACTGAATCGCCCGCTCGATGGACTCGTTAGCGGCCGCCGGAATGCCGTAGCTGGACTCCGCCAGCTCGCACAGCATCATATGGATGTACACTGAAATGCGGTGTTCGTTCTGCGCATTGGTCTGCGAACGGGCCAGATGCAGCAGATTTTGAAACGAACTGTTCATCGTGTCCGTGCCCGCGTTCTGCAGCAGCGCACTGTGATTCAGATCGTACAGCAGCGACGCATACTCGAACGCGCTCTTGCCCGCAAAGTGGATATAGTGGAATTTGACATGGTTGAGCGCATGATAGATGTGCTCGTACCGACAGTCGAGCAGCACGGCGTCTCCCTTGCGGGCCACGAACATTTCCTCGCGGAACGAGACCTCCAGTTCGCCTTCATCCACGAACAGCAGCAGCACGGATTCCCAGTACGGGTGGCTGACAACATACCGCGCATCACACTCAAAAATGCCGAGGTGCTGCAGGTAGAACAGCGCACGTTCCGCAAACGCGGACGGCTGCAGAAAATAAATCTCCGAGGTTTCCAGAATACCGTCTTCCAGCTGGTGCATAGTCTCCCTCCTTACGAAATATCGCGATAGCACTTTTTGAATATAAGATGGCAAGTACAGAGATTGGTTCTGTAAGTATTCTATCATATAATAAGGGTGCAATCAAGAAAGAGCAACAAAAGATAAAACCGAGATTGTTCTCCGACGCTCCAACGTTTGAACAATGCACAGGTGTAAACATTCAGAAAGGAAGATTTTATCATGGGTGAAAATTATAAGGGCAGACTTTGCATCGCAACCGGCGCAGCACGCGGCATCGGCAAGGCATGTGCAGTAAAGTTCGCAGAGTACGGCGCAGACGTTATCATGGTTGACATCAACAAGGACGTTCTCGAGAAGTCCGCAGCTGAAGTTGCTGAGAAGTACGGTGTTAAGACCTACGCATACGCAGTAGACGTAAGCAACCTCGAAGAGTGCGACAAGTTCTTCGCAGACGTAAACGCTAAGATCGGCGTTGTTGATGTTCTGGCAAACTGTGCAGGCATCACGGTTGCAAAGCACATGATCGACCTTGCTCCGAACGAGTGGGAGCGCGTTATCAACATCAACCTGCGTGGTATCTGGTATCTGAGCCAGCTGTTCGCAAAGCAGCTCCGCGACTCCGATAAGAAGAAGGGCAACATCGTTTCCATCTCCTCGCAGGCTTCCAAGATCGGCGAGTCCGCAAACGGCGTTTACTCCATCTCCAAGGCCGGCATCAACTCCCTGACCCAGGTTCTCGGCCTTGAGTACGCCGAGTACGGCATTTCGGTTTCCGCTGTATGCCCGGGCTATGTAAACACCGAGATGGTACAGGAAGTATTCCAGAAGCGTTCTCTGGTAGAGGGCAAGACCCCGGAGGAGTACGAGAAGGAGCTGACCAGCGGCGTTGCAATGGGCCGTATGTGCGAGCCGGAAGAGGTTGCAGACCTGATGGCTTTCCTGGCAGGCGGCCGTGCCGACTACATCACCGGCGTAACCGTAACCATCGCAGGCGGCAAGACCCTGATCTAACCGCAATGGACATTTCCGCATAAGGCGGATTATAATAAAGAAGAAGTAAGAGAGAAAAAAACCAGTGTGATCTTCACACAACAGAGAAAGGGAAAGAATTATGTTCAAGAAAAGATTTCTGGCTATGACTCTGGCAAGTGCAATGTGTGCGGCTATGCTGACCGGCTGCGGCGGCGGTTCCTCCGCATCTTCAGACGGCGGTTCTTCCGCAGACGGCAGTGACGGCAGCTACAACATCTCGGTCATCGTTAAGCTGACCGACGGCCACTTCAACAAGGTTATCGCAGGCGCAAAGGCTTACGCCGATGAGCACGACAACGTAAACGTAGAGATCCAGTCTCCGACCTCGGCTACCTCGTATGATGAGCAGGTCAACATGATCGAGACTTCTCTCGGCAACCCGGGCATTGACGCCATCGTACTGGCGCCGCTGCAGTCCGATACCGCGGCTACCCTGGTTTCCACCTCGGAGAAGCCGGTCATCGCCGTAGATACCGACTTTACTTCGGATAAGAAGTCCACGTTCGTCGGCACCGGCAACGAGTCCGCGGCCAAGGAAGGCGGCAAGGCAGCTGTCGAAGAAGCCAAGAAACGCGGCGCTGACAAGCCGACCGTTCTGATCCTGACCGGTACCCAGGGCGATGAGACCCACGAAGCACGTCTGGCAGGCTACAAGGCCGGCGCTGAAGAAGCAGGCGGCGAGGTTGTCGAAGTGCAGTACTGCGACGCTATGGCTGAGAAGGCTTCCACCGCAATGGAAGCTGTTATGCAGAAGTATCCGGACGGCATTGACGTAGTTCTTTCCTCCAATGACGATATGGCGATGGCTGCCCTCAAGATCATCAACGATTCCGGCAATGCTGCTTACAAGGATACCGTAGTTTGCGGTTTTGACGGCAACCAGTCCGCGATCGAGGCGGTTCAGGCAGGCACGCTCGGCATGGATATCGCTCAGCTCGGCTACGACATGGGCTACAAGGCTGTTGAAGCAGCGGTTGCAGTCCTCGAGGGCAACTCTGTTGAGGATTACATCGACTCCGGCGCAAAGGTCGTTGATTCGTCCAACTGCGACGAGTATATCTCCGATATGAAGGCTAAGGGCCTGTGGGAGTAAGGTTTCGCTCTCTAAACAAAAAGAAGTCCGCTTTGCGGACTTCTTTTTTTGTTGCAGTTTTTTGCAGGAATTGAGAATTGAAAATGGAGGATGGAAAATGACTGTATCATATGGCGTTACGTCAATTTTCCATTCTCAATTATCCATTTTCCATTCGTGATATGTTTCGCCGTCCAGCGTTTTCCACGCAAACATGCCGTTCTCGAGCGTCA
>CAVLCS010000082.1:0-11497 GCA_963661675.1 Bulleidia sp. | reverse complement strand
CCATAGTGATTGCCCTCCCTTGGCAGATGTTGTGTGCAAACTTCATTCTACCATGTTTGGAAAATCACTATGGATTTTTTAGGTGTCCAACTTCATTATGCAATCAACCGCCAGAATTTTTCGGAAAAATATGCACAGAAATTTTGTCGAATTTTACCCTTCCAAATCTATATCTTGTATGGTACAATGCAATAGCGGCACATGATATATGGATTTGTGCTTTCTGCACTTGGCACATAAACGGCAGTGCTTTTTTGTTCGCTTTTTGTCGGACAATATGATATAATGATGAACGTATGAAATTTAGAGAGGAAGAACAACACATGGTTCGAGTTGTCAAAAAGGATCACACCAAAGAACCGTTCAACATCCAGAAGGTTGTTATCGCCGTCAATAAGTCGGCAAACCGTGTCCTCTACAACTTTACGGAGGACGAACTCAAGTCGATCTGCAATCATGTCGAGGGTTATATCCGTGACCATCACATGACCGAAATTCAGATCTGGCAAATGCACAACATCGTCGAGTCCGCGCTTGAGTCGGTACGGCCGGAGGTTGCCAAAAGCTACCGAGACTACCGCAACTACAAGCAGGATTTTGTCGGCATGCTGGACAGTGTATACCAGAAAAGCCAGTCCATCATGTATATCGGCGATAAGGAAAATTCCAACACGGATTCCGCGCTGGTCTCCACCAAGCGCAGCCTGATCTTCAATCAGCTCAACAAGGAGCTGTACCAGAAGTTCTTCATGAACACCGAGGAGCTGCAGGCGTGCCGTGACGGCTACATTTACGTCCACGATATGTCTGCTCGCCGAGACACGATGAACTGCTGCCTGTTTGATGTGGCTCGCGTCCTTAAGGACGGCTTCGAGATGGGCAATCTGTGGTACAACGAGCCGAAAACGCTTAACGTTGCATTCGACGTTATCGGCGATATCGTGCTTTCGGCTGCCAGCCAGCAGTACGGCGGCTTTACCGTGCCGTCGGTCGATCTGCTGCTTGAGCCGTATGCCGAGCGCAGCTACAAAATGCTGACCGAGAAGTATTCCCATCTGGGTCTGGACGCCGATACGGTCGAGAAGGAAGTCATGGCGGACATTCTCAACGACTTTGAGCAGGGCTTCCAGGGCTGGGAGTACAAGTTCAACACCGTAGCGTCCAGCCGCGGCGACTATCCGTTTATCACCATGACGATGGGTACCGGTACCGGCCGATTTGCCAAGCTGGCTTCCATCACCATGCTGAACGTACGCCGCAAGGGCCAGGGCAAAAAGGGCCAGAAAAAGCCGGTTCTGTTCCCGAAGATTGTATTCCTGTACGACGAAAACCTGCACGGTCCCGGCAAGCCGCTCGAGGACGTGTTCGAGGCAGGCATTCTGTGCTCGTCCCGTGCGATGTATCCGGACTGGCTGTCGCTGACCGGCGAAGGCTATGTGCCGAGCATGTACAAGAAGTACGGCGCGATCATCAGTCCGATGGGCTGCCGTGCCTTCCTGTCTCCGTGGTACGAACGCGGCGGCATGGAACCCGCTGACGAGAACGACAAGCCGGTATTCGTTGGCCGTTGGAACATCGGCGCCGTATCGCTGCACCTGCCGATGATCTATGCTAAATCTCAGCAGGAGAGTCGTCCGTTCCACGAGGTGCTCGACTACTATCTGGAGCTGATCCGCAAGCTGCACATCCGCACCTACGCTTACCTCGGTGAGATGCGTGCGTCCACCAATCCGCTGGCGTACTGCGAGGGCGGTTTCTACGGCGGACACCTCAAGCCGTCGGACAAGATCAAGCCGATCATGAAGACCGCTACTGCGTCGTTCGGCATTACCGCGCTCAACGAGCTGCAGGAGCTGTACAACGGCAAGTCGCTTGCCGAGGACGGCGAGTTTGCACTTGAAACGCTGCAGTATATCAACAACAAGGTCGAGCAGTTCAAGCACGAGGACGGCAATCTGTATGCCATTTATGGTACCCCGGCAGAGAGCCTTTGCGGTCTGCAGGTTGAGCAGTTCCGCAAGAAATATGGCATTATTGAAGGCGTTTCCGACCGTCCGTATGTTTCCAACAGCTTCCACTGCCACGTTACCGAGGATTTGACCCCGATCCAGAAGCAGGATCTGGAAGGCCGCTTCTGGAATCTGTGCAACGGCGGCAAGATCCAGTACGTTAAGTACCCGATCGACTACAACCACGAGGCCATCCGCTCTCTGGTACGCCGTGCCATGGCTAAGGGCTTCTACGAGGGCGTCAACCTGTCGCTCGCGTACTGCGACGACTGCGGCCATGAGGAGCTTTCCATGGACGTCTGCCCGAAGTGCGGCAGCCGCAATCTGACCAAAATCGAGAGAATGAACGGCTATCTTTCCTACTCTCGCGTTAAGGGCGATACGCGCCTGAACGATGCCAAGATGGCCGAAATTGCTGAAAGAAAGAGTATGTAACACGAATGCAGTATCACAATATAACCAAGGACGATATGCTCAACGGCGACGGTCTGCGCGTTGTGCTGTGGGTGGCCGGCTGCGGACATGCCTGTCCCGGCTGCCACAATCCCATCACGTGGGACGCGGAAGGCGGTCTGCTGTTTGATCAGGCAGCAAAGGACGAGCTGTTCACCGAACTCGGCAAGGACTACATCTCCGGCATCACGTTTTCCGGCGGTGACCCACTGTTTCCCGGCAACCGTGAGGAGATCAGCGAACTGTGCCATGAGATCCGGCAGAAGTTTCCGGACAAGACCATCTGGCTGTACACCGGCTACCGCTGGGAGGAGATCAAGTGGCTGCCGTTTCTCGATCAGATCGACGTACTGATCGACGGCCGTTTCGTACAGGCGCAGGCTGACCCGCAGCTTCACTGGCGCGGCAGTGCAAACCAGCGCGTGATCGATGTGCCGCGCACGCTTGCTGCAAACAGTATCGTCCTGCATGACGATAAGTAAAAAAGGAGTGCTGAATTATGCAACAGATCGCACAGTTTTTTAAGGTATCCGAGGAACAGTTTGTCCGTGACTGGTGCGCGGCTACCCGCCGCAGTGCGGATGAGGCCAAGAAGGTCTATCAGAACATCCGACTGCCGCGCCGCGCGACCAAAGGCTCTGCCGGCTATGACTTCTTTGCACCGGAAGGCTTTACGCTGGTTCCGCACGAGACTATTCTTATTCCGACCGGTATCCGCGTGATGATCGAGGACGGCTGGGTGCTGAGCCTGTATCCGCGTTCCGGTCTGGGCTTCCGTCACCGCCTGCAGCTCGACAATACGGTTGGCATCATCGACAGTGACTACTTCGAGGCCAAGAACGAGGGCCACATCCTCATCAAGATGACCAGCGACGATCACAAGGGCAAGACTCTTTCGGTTGCCGCAGGCGACGGCTTTGCACAGGGTATTTTCCTGCCGTTCGGTATTACCGTAGATGACGAGGCTGACGGCGAACGCACCGGCGGCTTCGGCAGCACGACCGAGAAGAAGTAAGAATTCCATATGTTCATACAGACGAAAGCGCATTCACAGAGTTTTATCTGCGAATGCGCTTTTTCTTATGCTCTGTTTACATGAAACAGGCAGCACAGGATCCCGCGTAAGCATTTGGGACTTTTCCATACAACGACCTTCATCATGCCTTACCCTCCTTCAGCACTGCAGCAGGAACAGCCCTGCCGCGATCACTGCCAGTGCGATTAGCCACACCGGCAGACAGGACGGGAGCAGACTGCCGAGCAATAAGCCCACTCCAAACATAAATACGGCAAGGCCGATCGCCTGACCACGGCAGAACATAGCGCATCACGCTCCTACTACCAATATAAGCAGCGCGGACGGAAAATGTGACAGCAAAGTAAAAACGGCCTGTTCATATTTTGCACGAGCGGGTCATATGGTAGTGACAGGAGCAGCAGTGAAACCGAAGGAGGCAGCATCAATGGAACTGAATCAAACAAGCATCTGCTACTACGAAAAAAAGCTGTCGCATATCTCCACGGCGACAGAGAGCGCGGATTCCATCGTGCCGGATACCTTTCCGGATATCGGACGGATCGTGTGCGCATATGGTACGGCGGCTGTCAAGGACCAGAGTCCGCAGAATGACCGTTTGCTCGTGTCTGGCACCGTGCAGACGACTGTACTATACGAGCCGGAGAACGGTGGAAAGCTGCGTCGGCTTTCCGTGCCGGTTACGTTTGCACATATTGAGGAATGCGAAGGTCTAACGGCGGAATCCGTCTGCTGTGCCGTGTGCCGCATTGCTGCGGTGGATGCTGAAGCCGTGAACAGCCGCAAGGTGAGTGTCAGCGTGCAGCTTTGTTTGTTAACAGAAGGTTACTGCAAGACCGAATGCGAGGTCACCGAGTCGATTGAACTCGCCGGACTGGAATGCCTGAGCCAGCTGCAGGACGTGACACTGCTCGAGCAGGTGCGCAGCTATCCGGTGACGATACTGGACGATGTGCAGCTGGCGGATGCAGCCGAGCTGTCCCTTCTGCACACCGACTGCACGATGCAGGTATCCGAGTGCCGAGCCATGCACGGCAGAATTGTAGTCAAGGGCGAAGCCGTGCTGCACTGTCTTGCCATGCAGGAGGATGATGCCGTGCGTGTGCTAAACAGCCGCACGCCATTCACGCAAATCCTCGAGCTGCCCGAAGCGGAAGAAGATGCGTTGATCGAGGTGCGCATGACGGTATCCGAAGCAGACTGCCGACTGGAGCCTGACGGCATGCTGTCCTGCACCATCAGTGCCCAGGCAACGGTACTTCTGCGGCAGGAGCGCAAGCTGCGCTGCATCGAGGATATGTATCTACCCAGCAAGACGCTTGCGGCACAGGCAGAACATCCGGTACTTCAGGATATGCCGTCCGCACAGCCGTTTACCGCCGAAGGCAGTGAGACCTTGCAGACGGCACAGCATGTTTCACATGTGATCACGGCACAGGCAATCTGCTGCGGTGCAAAACGGGTATCCGAGAGCGAACTGCAGGTCAAAGCTGCAATCCGTGTGCTGTATTTGAGCGATGAACAACAGCTTTGCGCGGTACAGCGCATCGTGCCGCTGACCATGCCGTATAGTGAAGCCGGAGAGCCGGAAGAGCTTGCACTCTCTGCACGTGCTACCGCGGCAGGTGAGCGCGGAATGCTGCTGACGGTCACCGCAAACGGCACAGCCGCACCACAGAAACGCCTGGCGTTCTGCCATATCTCTGCGCTGGAGGTCAAGCCGAAGGAGAGTGCCCATAACGGCGTAACACTGGTGCTCAAGCAGATCACCGGCGAGGAACGGCTGTGGGACATTGCCAAGAATTGCGGCACGACCGAGCAGGCAATCCGCTGTGCGAATGACTTACCGGCGGAGACGGAGCGCGTGCAGAATGCCATGCTGCTGATTCCGATTCAGGACTGAAAGGCGGGAAGAGAATGGAAAACCAAATTTATGATCAAATCAGCAGCCGCACCGGCGGCGATATTTACATCGGTGTTGTCGGTCCGGTCCGCACGGGCAAATCCACGTTTATCAAGCGGTTCATGGAGACGATGGTGCTGCCCGATATGGAGAATCCCTACAAGCGGGAGCGCGCACGAGATGAACTGCCGCAGTCGGGCACCGGTCGGACGATCATGACTGCCGAACCCAAATTTGTTCCCGAGGAAGCGGCTGAGATTGCCCTGCCGGAAGGCGGTGCCTGCCGTGTACGCCTGGTGGACTGTGTCGGCTATCTGGTGGAGGGCGCACTCGGCGGCATGGAAGGCGACACGCCTCGCATGGTATCTACGCCGTGGCAGGAAGAGCCGATGACGCTGGCCGAGGCGGCTGAGATCGGCACGCACAAGGTCATCGGCGAGCACTCCACCATCGGACTGGTGGTAACGACCGACGGCAGCTTTACCGATCTGCCGAGAGAATCCTATGTACCTGCCGAAAAGCGCGTCATTGAGGAACTGCAGACGCTCGGCAAGCCGTTTATCGTACTGGTCAACTCGGCAGAGCCGAACGGCGAAGCGGCACAAAGCGTCTGTGCCGAACTGCAGTCTCAGTACAGGATTACACCGATCGCAGTAAACTGTCTGGAATTGGATGAAACCGGCATTGCTGATATTTTGCAGCAGGTGCTGTATGAATTTCCAGTCTGCGAGATCGGCTTTGTGCTGCCGCGCTATATCGGCACACTGCCGCTGCATCATCCGGTGCAGAACAGCATTTACCAGTGCATCCGCACAGCTGCCGCAGGCGGAGAGAAAATGCGTGACGTACAGACGCTGTGCCGCACCCTCGAAGCAAACGAATATGTCGAGCGGGCGAGCGTTGACAATATGGCGCTCGGCAGCGGCTCGGCTGTCGTGCATGTAGATGTGCCGGAAACCGTATTCTACGGCATCGTCGGTGAGCAGACTGGCATTCAGGTGCGGGATGACGCGGACTTGATTCGAGTGCTCGAGGATTTCGCCACGGTGAAACAGCAGTACGAACGGCTGCACGGAGCCCTCGATCAGGTATACCAGACCGGCTATGGCATCGTGATGCCGTCGGTGGAAGAGCTGTCGCTCGAGGAACCGGAAATCGTTCGGCAGGGAGGACGGTATGGCGTGCGCCTACGGGCTTCTGCGCCGTCCATTCACATGATGCGGGCGAATATCAAAGCTGAGGTCAATCCGATCGTCGGCACGGAAAAGCAGTCGGAAGAACTGGTGCACTATCTGCTCAGCGAGTTTGAAGAACAGCCGGAAAAGATTTGGGATACCAATATCTTCGGAAAATCGCTCAATGAACTGGTTCGTGAGGAATTATCGCACAAACTGAGCCGTATGCCGGACGATGCCCGCGGCAAAATCCGCGAAACACTGGAAAAAATCATCAACGAAAGTGCAGGAGGACTGATCTGTATCATCCTGTAAACTCGGGCGTGCCTGTCAAAAACAGGCACGCTTTTTTAACAGAATTGTAAAGTCTATCAGCTTGTAAAGGTCGATTTGCTGTGCTAAAATGTATAGTGTATAGAAATGCGCATTTGAAGGAGACTTTTACTTGATCAAACAAGTGTTTATCATAAACGGCAGCGGCGGTGTCGGCAAGGACACCGTATGTAGTGCTGCCGCGCAAAGCTGGAAGGTGCAGAACATTTCGTCTATCACGCCCATCCTGCAGGTGGCCAAAGCCGCCGGATGGGACGGCACCAAAACACCGGCGGCACGTCGGTTTCTCTCGCAGCTGAAAGCGGACTGCACGGAATTCAACGACCTTCCGTTCCGCTACTGCATGGAGCAACTGCAGGCGTTCGCCGAAAATGACGCGGAACTGCTGTTCGTCCATATCCGGGAGCCGGAGGAGATCGAACGCTTCCGACAGGCGGCAGGTGCAGGCTGCAAGGCCATTCTCGTGCGCCGACCGACATTGGAGCAGGCACGCGGACAGCTGGGCAACCGTTCGGACGACGGCGTTGCGGAGTACGCCTATGACGCGGAATTCCTCAACGACGGTTCGCTGGAGGAACTGCCCACCAAAGTACACGACTTTTTACAGGCTCTGATTGAGAGATAGGAAGTTGTTTTTATAGCCAGAGTGCGCCGGATGAGCGCGGATTTTTGCTGATAGGCAAGGCGTTTTTTCGCAGCAATCCTGGCGGATTACAAGAAAAAACAACGCAGAATAGCGGCAAAAAGACCGTTCAGACGGTGTGCAATGGTTATGAAAATAACTTCCCAGGATCAGGCACGGCTCTGTTTTACAGGAACAGCGCATAGAAAGGAACATCAAAAAATATGAGCCAGAACAAGAAGAAGTTCTTCGGCAAGCACAAGGATGAGCAGGAGCAGGATCTCGAACAGACGCAGACGCTTCCGCCGGTGCCGGAGAATGCCGCTGACGAGAATAGTCAGCCGGAAGAATCTGCCGCACCGGAAGAAGCGGCTGAAGAGACTACTGCAGAGGAAAAGAACGAAAAGGCAGAGCAGCTTGCAGAATTCTTCCGCAAAAAGTTTCATCTGAGCAAGCGCGTCCGCGTGATTATCGCAGCAGGACTGATTATTCTGCTGGTCGGCGGTGCGGTATTTGCTGTCATTCGTTCGCACAATACCGGCACGGAAGTTACGCTTCCGACGACTGCGGTCGTCACCTACGGCGATATTGGTACTTATATTGAGGGCAGCGGCGAAACGGCTGCACGCAACACCGAGGAACTCGGTCTGGGTCTTGAGGGCAAAATCTCTCAGGTGTTGGTCTCCGAAGACGATGAAGTACATGCCGGTGACCCGCTGATCGTTGTCGATCCGACCGAGGTTCGTGAACAGCTGACGGCTGCACAAGCGGAATTCACGGCTGCGCAGACCGAGCTGACTAACGCACAGGCAGCAATCACGCAGGCGCAGAGCCGCATTGCCTCGGCGCAGAGCCAGTACACCCACGGAAGCGCTACCGCACCGTTTACCGGTAAATTTATCGCATCGAGCACGTTTGCGGTAGGGCAGAAGGTGAGTGCCGGACAGAACATCGGCCGCATGGTAAACGACAGCCAGATGCAGCTGGCGGTGCAGTTCAGTTCGGAATATGCCAAGGATATTAAGGCCGGACAAACGGCCACGGTGTCTACTTCTGCAGGACAGGTTTCGGCAACGGTTTCGTCGCTTGATGCGGCTTCCGGAGAGAGCACCTTTCTCGTCGTGCTGACGGTGCCGAATGGTTCCGGCACACTGACACAGGGCACGAGCGCTACGGCCACGATCAATAGCGACAGTGCCGGCACGATTTTCTCTGCAGGCTCGGGCAAGCTGGACTATATCAGCGAGCAGGTCATCACAGCACCGATCGGCGGCGAAATTACCGCTTTTAACGGCTCGAACCGCGCATACAACAGCGGTGCGGTCATTATGTCCATCTCTAATGTTGTGGCACCGGATACTTCGGATGCGCGCAGCAGTCTTACGGCTTCTCAGAGCACGGCTGCAGCCGCACAGGCCAAGGTCAGTGAGATTCAAACGCGCATTCTTGAACTGCAGCAGAAGATTATGGATGCCACCATCATGGCTTCGATTGACGGCGTTGTTACCTCGCTGAACGCAGAAGAAGGGGAGGACACCGATGGGACCGAGCCGCTGGTCGTTGTCTCCGACCTGAACGACACCGTTGTTACCGCTGAACTGACACCGGAAGAAGCACAGTCCGTAGAGCCTGGACAGACCGTGACAATGAACATGTACACGATGGATGGTTCTGAGCTGCCGCTTACCGGTACGGTGGATTCGGTTTCTCCGGAGCCGACGCAGGACATCGGCAGTCAGGGCAGCCTGACGACTTTCAAGGCGATTATCACGGTCGATTCGATCGAGGGTCAGGCGATTTCCAGCGGCATGATGGTCGATTACAAGATTGCTGTTGCGGAATCCGATAGCTGTCTGATGGTTCCGAATGCGGCTATCGTTCATACGGCAGACGGTACAGGTGTATTCACCAAAACGCTCATCGACAAGGACGGCAACGAGATTCCGTTCGACGAGACCCTGCCGGTTCCGGAAGGCATGGAAGCACCTGAGGGTTACCAGCTTGTGGCCGTTGAAACCGGCGTTTCGGATGCAAAAAATACCGAGATTTTCTGGGGTGTTGATGAGGGTGCAACGGTTTATCTAAATGGTACTGTGGATGCCTCGAACAATGTAACAGATGAGGAAAACGCTGTATATAACAGCTGATACATGATAGAACGCACGGTTTTTGTTGTAAGATAGAAACCGTGCGTTTCCTTTATCTTTGATAATCTGGCATTATAAAATATTTGCAATCTGAGTATTTGAATATATTCAGATAAGGCGTATAATGCGTTCATACACCAAACAACAAAGGAGTCTGAACGACATGAGCGTACAATATAAGCTGAACAAGGAACTGGCCCAGATGCTGAAGGGCGGCGTCATTATGGACGTAACCACGCCGGAGCAGGCAAAGATTGCCGAAGCAGCAGGCGCATGTGCAGTTATGGCACTGGAGCGTATTCCGGCAGATATCCGTGCAGCAGGCGGCGTTTCTCGCATGAGCGACCCGAAGATGATTCGCGGTATCCAGGAAGCAGTTTCCATTCCGGTTATGGCAAAGTGCCGTATCGGCCACTTTGTTGAGGCTCAGGTACTGGAAGCGATCGAAATCGACTACATCGACGAGAGCGAAGTACTGTCTCCGGCAGATGATGTATATCATATTGACAAAACGCAGTTCAAGGTTCCGTTTGTATGCGGTGCTCGTGATCTGGGTGAGGCGCTGCGCCGTATCGCTGAAGGCGCTGCAATGATCCGCACCAAGGGTGAGCCGGGTACCGGTGACGTTGTACAGGCGGTTCGTCACATGCGTGCTATGAACGCAGAGATTCGCCGTGTGCAGAATCTGCGTGAGGACGAGCTGTTCGAGGCAGCAAAGCAGCTGCAGGTTCCGGTTGAACTGCTGCGCAGCGTACATGAAAACGGCCGTCTGCCGGTCGTAAACTTTGCAGCAGGCGGCGTTGCAACGCCGGCTGACGCAGCACTGATGATGCAGCTTGGCGCAGAAGGCGTGTTCGTTGGCTCGGGTATCTTCAAGTCCGGCGATCCGGCAAAGCGTGCCGCAGCGATCGTAAAGGCTGTTACCAATTACACCGATGCAAAGCTGATTGCAGAGCTGTCTACCGATTTGGGTGAAGCAATGGTCGGCATCAACGAGAACGAAATCGCATTGCTGATGGCAGAGCGAGGCAAGTAAAATGGCAGTTGGAATTCTGGCGCTGCAAGGCGCCTTCGCGGAGCATGCCGCAGTGCTGGATAAACTCGGCGTTCCGCATTTTGAGATTCGTCAGAAACGTGATTTGGACCAGACGATGGACGGTCTGATCATTCCGGGCGGCGAAAGCACAGTCATGAATAAGCTGCTGCGCGAACTGGATTTGTATGACACGCTGCGTGAGCAGATTCAGAACGGACTTCCGGTATTTGGAACTTGTGCCGGTCTGATTCTGCTGGCCAAGCAGGTTGACGGCGGTGTATCGTGCTTCGGTGTGATGGATATCCGCGTTAAGCGCAATGCCTATGGCCGACAGCTCGGCAGCTTTTTCACGGAAGATCGGTTCGGCACTGCCGAGAAAATTCCGATGACATTTATTCGCGCACCATATATTGAGAGTGTGGAAAAGAATGTTGAAGTGCTGTCAGTCGTTGACGGCAATATCGTAGCTGCACAGCAGGATAATATGCTTGTAACGGCATTTCATCCAGAACTGGATGCGGACCTGACGGTACATCAGCATTTTTTGAAGATGGTTGAGCAGTTTCGGTTGAAGACTGCAGGTTAAATAAAAAGAGCGGCTCCCAAGGAGCCGCTCAATCTTTCTCGCTCAATCTTTCTAATGAAAACTGAATATTAAAGGGGGCGATATTGTGAAATTAGCAAATAAGCTGCATATAAATCATATTTTTATGCAATACAGAATAAAGCGCAAATTGCAAGTGCAAGTTGGACACCTGCACGGTAGAAATTAGTTAATCAGAG
>CAVLCS010000081.1:0-12116 GCA_963661675.1 Bulleidia sp. | reverse complement strand
CCATAGTGATTGCCCTCCCTTGGCAGATGTTGTGTGCAAACTTCATTCTACCATGTTGGGAAAATCACTATGGATTTTTTAGGTGTCCAACTTCATTATGCAATCAACCTTTTATAAAATTTTGCAAATGAGGGAGAAAAACAGGTATGAAGCTGCGAAATTCTTTGCTTCTGCTGCTGACCGCTACCATCTGGGGTGTGGCGTTTGTGGCGCAGAGCGTCGGCATGGACTACGTTGGGCCGTTCACGTTTGTGTTTGCGCGCAACGTCATCGGCGGAATCGTGCTGCTGCCGGTGATTGCGGTTCTGGGCAAAAACGGCGGTCCGCATCCCAAGGAAACGCCGGAGGAACGCGCAAAAGCGCGTAAAACGCTGCTTATCGGCGGCATGTGCTGCGGTGCGGCGCTGTGCGCAGGAAGTATCACCCAGCAGTTTGCGCTGCTGTACACGCCGGTCGGCAAGGCCGGATTCCTGACCGCGTGCTATATTTTGATCGTGCCGCTGCTCGGCCTGCTGTTCGGCCGCAAGTGCGGACTCAAGCACTGGTGCGGCGTGGCGCTGGCCATGGCCGGCCTGTATTTCCTGTGCATGACCGGCGGCAGCTTCGGCTTTGCCATGGGCGATCTCATCGGTCTGTCGTGTGCACTGCTGTTCTCCATCCATATCACGGTCATCGACCATTTTTCCCCGCTGGTGGACGGCGTAAAAATGTCCTGCATCCAGTTTTTCTTCTGTGCAATCCTGTCGGGCATCGGCATGCTGATTTTCGAGCAGCCGACCGTAGCGAACATTCTTGCTGCGTGGAAGCCGATCCTGTACGCAGGCGCGATGTCGTCTGGCGTGGGCTACACCCTGCAGATCATCGGTCAGAAGGGCATGAACCCGGCGGTCGCGTCGCTGATTATGAGCCTGGAGTCGGTTATCTCGGTTATCGCGGGCTGGCTGATCCTGGGTCAGGCGCTGTCCGGCCGAGAGATTTTCGGCTGTGTGCTGATGTTTGCGGCCATCGTGCTGGCCCAGCTGCCGGAACGGGTAAAACAGAGCGTATAAATCAAAAGAGACGGTCATTGACCGTCTCTTTTTTGCGTTTTCTGTGCTTCAATCATCGTGTAGAGCGCCTCGAGTGCATCCGAAAGCGTGCCGACTTCGTCAATCAGGCCGAGTGCAGCAGCCTGCTTGCCGGAAATCACCGTGCCGACGTCGGCGGTCAGCTGACCGGTCTCGCGCATGAGCTGCTGCAGCCGATCGGCGGTGATATGCGAGTGTGAGGTGATGAAATCCACAATGCGCTCCTGGATTTTCGCCAGATACTCGAACGCCTGCGGTACAGCGATGATCGTGCCGTTCATCCGAACCGGATGGAGCGTCATGGCGGCGGAAACGGCGATAAAGCTCTTTTTTGCGGCCACAGCCAGCGGTACACCGATCGAGTGTCCGCCGCCGAGCACGAGCGACACGGTCGGCTTTTTCATGCCTGCGATCAGCTCCGCGATGGCCAGTCCGGCCTCCACATCGCCGCCGACCGTGTTGAGCAGCACGAGCAAGCCGTCGATCTCGTCGGCCTGCTCCACTGCCGCGATCTGCGGAATGAGGTGCTCGTACTTGGTGGTTTTGTTCTGCGCCGGCAGTTCCATGTGGCCCTCAATCTGGCCGACGATCGTGATGCAGTGTATCGTGCCGCGTGAGGTTTTCGCTGTAATGGAGCCGGTTTCGGCGATGGCATTCTGCTCAGGTGCGGCAATGGACGGGGTTTCTTCGGACATAGATGATCCCTCCTGAAGTGGTGAATTTGCCCTGCTCACAAGTTTTCCACAAGGTGCGGTGGATTATTCAGCGGCCTTTTTTCCACAGCGGATATTACAATGCGTAGTCGAAAAAGCGAGATATACGGCGGCTTGCGAGGGTGTATACAAAAAGTTATCCACTTTATGCACAAGGTTATCCCCAGATAGCCTGTGGAAAGTCCTGTGGATAAAGTGGATTACCAGTTTTTGTGACAGGTTTTTACAGGAGAGCGATAAAATTAAGAAAACCGGCGGAACAGCTTGACAGGATTCGCTAAAAATTATATAGTGTATATACACTATATAGGAGGGACTGTATATGAAACTGCGAAAAGAAATTACGCCGGAATACCTGAATCACGGCGGTGCAGATGTTCTGCCGGGGCTGCTGGGTGTGGAAATGCTGTCGATCGAACCGAGAAAGCTGACCGGACGTATGGTTATCACACGAAAACATTTGGCAATTAACGGATATCTGCATGCGGCTAGCGTAATCGCGCTGGCGGACACCTGCTGCGGCAATGCAACGATTGCGCACTTGCCCGAAGGTGCAAAAGGATTTACCACCATTGAAACCAAGTGCAATCATATCGGTACGTTGCGGAGCGGCACAGCGCTGTGCACTGCGACGGCTGTACACACTGGGCGTTCTACGCAGGTTTGGGATGCGACGGTATCCGATGCGGAAACCGGAAAAAACATCGCAGTTTTCCGCTGCACGCAGATGATATTATGGTAAACGAGAATAAAAGCACCTGTTACTGCATCAATCTGCGCCGCAGTGCAGGCATTTTGACCGATATTTACGATAAAGCGCTTGCACCGTGCGGCATGACGGTAGCGCAGTACTGTCTCCTTATCCATCTGCAGCGCATGGGCAGCGCCAACATTACACAGTGGGCAGAGAAGGTTGGTCTGGAACGCAGTACAATGGTGCGCAACGTGCGTATTCTGGAGAAAAACGGTTGGATACAGCCGGAAGAAGGACGCGGCCGCCGCTTTTCTCTTTCGGAGACAGGCACAGAACGCCTGGCCGCTGCGGTTCCAATCTGGCAGCAGACGCAAAAGGCCATCGAGCAGCAGCTTGGTGCAGAGGACGCGCATGCGCTTCTGCGCATTGCGGACAAATTGCAGCATTTAGGATGAATTTGCAGAGGGAGTCCGCCGTTCGACAAACACCACTTGCCGTACCCCGTCAAATTTGCTACAATAGAAATACATATATGTGCAGCTCGGCTGTGCATATGCTGCAAAATGACAAAAATTATGGAGTTGATACCAATGAGCAATCCTATCGTTACCATCGAAATGGAAAACGGCGGCATTATCCGCGCTGAGCTGTACCCGGAAGTTGCACCGAACACCGTGCGCAACTTTGTTTCTCTGGTGCAGAAGGGCTTTTATGACGGCACGATCTTCCATCGTGTTATCCCGGGCTTTATGATCCAGGGCGGCGACCCGGACGGCACCGGCATGGGCGGCCCCGGCTACGAGATCCGCGGTGAGTTTACCGCCAACGGTTTCCAGAACGATCTGAACCACACCCGCGGTGTTCTGTCTATGGCCCGCACGGCTGCACCGGACTCCGCAGGCAGCCAGTTCTTCATCATGACCGAGGACGCACCGCATCTGGACGGTCAGTACGCTTCCTTTGGCATGGTCATCGAGGGCATGGACATTGTTGACGCTATCGTCAACACCAAGCGCGACTGGCATGACCGTCCGCGTGAGGAGCAGAAGATGAAGTCCGTCACCGTGGACACCCAGGGCGTAGAGTACGAGGCTCCGGAGACCCTGTAACAGAGGGAGAGGATCGGTATTGTACTATACCAACAAGGAGACTTTTGTCCTGTCCGCGGACGGCTGCATGGACACCGAACGCGGTGGACTGGAATCCATTCTGGCCGGTAACGACGAGGGCGCAAAAGGCTGCTGTCTATCGGTCGCCATGTCTGCGGACGGCATTGCCGTGCTTTCGTCGGACGGCTGTGTTGCCGCGCCCGACGGCACTCAGCTGCCTGTCAGCGACCACAGCTACGCAGAGCTGCATCAGGCGGCGCCGCAGCTGATCCCGGTCAGCCAGGCAATCGAGCTGGCGCGGACCTGCCAGGGCAAGATCGCCATCACCGTGCACGATCAGACCATGCTGCGGCAGCTTCGCATGACGCTGCGGCACGCAGATTGTCTGGATGACACGATCATCGTCGGTCTGGGACTGGTCGAAGCGGCTCGTGTCGCGTCTGCCAACCCGGATTTACATATCATGGGCGAGCTGCCCAACTTGCCGAGCGAGATTGACGCGCTGGTCAATGCCGCACAGACGACCGGTCTGTTCGGTCTGCGGGCCGAACCGCAGCATTTGTCCGAGCGGCTGGTCTCGGCCTGCCGACAGGCGGGCCTGTTCACCATGAGCCGGTGCACGGACGACCCGAACACGCTTGCGGAACTGATCCGCAAGGGCGTAAACTTCATCGAAACCCGCCGACCGGATATCACGGCAGCGCTGCTGCCCGCCGGACAGGCGGAGCCGCACGGTATTCCGCTGCGGTACTAACCAAATCCCGTAAAAGGACGCACATTGTGCGTCCTTTTTGTTTGCCTGCTCAATTCTAAGAACGAACCTCTCTCGTCCGCCCTTTTTCTATCCCTTTCCGCTTGAAATCCCGCAAAATTTGCGTAAATTTCAGTACCACACCCAGTCCGATTGTGCTATACTTAATATGTATAGGTGCCTGCACCTGTCAACCAATATTTGCATCATTTTAGGTAGGAGAGATCCATGAGATCACTGCGAATTTTACCTGCACTGCTGTTCCTTCTGCTGCTGGGCGGCTGTGCGTTTCCATCGGGCGATGAGCTTTTGGCCGCGCCCAAACCATCCAGCAACTACCAGAGCCTGCAGGCTGAGCTGGAAAAGCAGCTGGCACAGGGCGTATCCTATGCCTCACCGACCGAAGGCGAAAACCGCTCGTCCATTCAGCTGGTCGATCTGGACAATGACGGCGTAGAAGAAGCCATCACGTTCTTCCGCGGTTCGACCTCGGCAACGAGCAACAACTTCACCGCTGCCGTGTACCGCAAGCAGGACGACCGCTACGTCTGCACCGGCACGATCGACGGCCGCGGAACTGCTTTGCGTTCGGTCGAATTTCCGGTCCTCGAGCCGAGCGGCAGGCGTGGCATGGTGCTCACATGGCGTCTGCCGGGCGACGGCACCGGTGCACTTACCATGTGCGATTTTGACGAAAACTGCACTCCGGGCATGATTCTTGAAACCGAATATACCGCTATGGAGCTGACCGACCTGACCGGCAACGGCGCAAAGGATCTGCTGCTCATTACGACCGACACGGCAGGCAAGCGCGTTGCGCGTCTGTACCAGTACGACAGCGGCTCCATGCTGCTGGCCGGTGAGGCAGCAACCAGTCAGGCGACCGCAGCGGTCGAGCGCATGCAGTCCGGCCGCGTGCAGGACAGCAAGGCCGCCGTGTTCGCCGAGGAAAAGGTGACGAGCGGCGCCGGTCTAACGACCGATATCTTTGTCTACTCGGACGGCACGCTGCGCAATCTGGCGCTGGACGGCGAGGACACCGCCAGCCACAGCACCTACCGTCCGGTAGCGGTCTACGCAAGCGATGTGAACGGTGACGGCATCACCGAGCTGCCGCGTGCCGTGCTGATGGCCGGCTACAAGGACGCGTCCTCGTCCGACGCGGTGTACATGCTCGACTGGTACGCCTACGGCATCGGCAAGGTGCCCGCCAAGGTCGCGACCACTTATCAGAACATTTCGGACGCGTGGAGCCTGCTGATCGACCAGAAATGGCACGACCGCATCACTGCGATCAAGGCAAACGACGGCGGACTCAGCTATGTGGAGTTTTTCGAGTACCGCAAGGACAAATCGTCCATTCCGCTGTTCAACATTTACTGCGCGACCGGCTCCAACCGCGAATACTACTCCGAGCGTACCGATCTGATCCAGCTGGGACAGACCACGCAGGCGATCTACTTCGCCAAACTGACCAACGAAGGCGAGCAGAGCGAGCTGGCGCTGACCGGAGACGAGATCAAAGCCCGGTTCTCGCTGGTCAACCAGGCGTGGAACAACTAATCGAACCCTATCCGCCGCAAACACGCGGCAGTTACCAATAAGCGCTAAAAGTACAGGAGGATATTACAATGAAGCGCAAAATTCTGGTTCTGGAAGATGAAGAAAATATCCGCTCCTTTCTGGTTCTCAACCTGAAACGCAGCGGTTACGAGGTAATAGAGGCCGAAACCGGCGAAATCGCACTGGAAAAGTACCACGATAATCAGGATATCGCGGTTGCGGTGCTGGACGTTATGCTGCCCGGCATCGACGGCTATGAGGTCTGCCGTGCGATGCGCGGCGCAGGCTATCAGGCGGGTGTTATCATGCTGACCGCCCGCACGCAGGAAGCGGACAAGGTAACCGGTCTGATGAACGGTGCGGACGATTACGTCACCAAGCCGTTCTCGGTCATCGAGCTGGCGGCTCGAGTAGACGCGCTGTACCGCCGTGTGTCGGGTTCGCCGTTCTCCGAGGACGACGTGATCAAATCCGGTCCGTTCAAGCTGAATCTGCGTGCCCGTGAGGTGCTCAAGAACGGCGTGAAGATCGAACTCACGCAGATCGAGTACGGTCTGCTCAAGGCGTTCATGCAGAACATCGGCAAGGCCCTTTCGCGTGATGAGCTGCTCGAAATGGTCTGGGGACACCATTATGTGGGCGAACTCAAGATCGTAGATGTCAATATCCGCCGTCTGCGGATCAAGATTGAGGATTCGCCGGCGGACCCAACCCATATTGTAACGGTCCGCGGCTATGGCTATATGTGGGAAGGCTGATATAGCCTTCTGCGCGGACCCGGGGGTTCGCCGCACCCGCGGCGGTGGGCAAAAGGGTAGACACCTACGGTTTCTACCCTTTTGAATCCCGTTTCCCTTATTTCTTAGTCTGGCGCAGACCAGAGACCGGCGACCGCTTCGAAAAGGGGAACGGCAGTTGGGTTACTCTACCGTTTGTTTCGCGAAATGTTCGCAGTTCACAGACAGCGTACTGCTACACATATGGTTTAATTTCCGCAGGCGCGACATACCCGTGTCGCGCAACTCTTTGGCACGTTATAACGGACGGCACCTGCGAGTCTATCGTTTTATATAATTTATCCTGCGCAGGTGCCAGACGGTATAACGCGCAAAAAGTTTGTGCGGCACTGCTATGCCGCACCCTGCGTTGATTGAACCGCATGTGTAGCAGTCAGAAAACAGCTTGAGCGGTTGAGGTTGCGTAATGGGCGGCCAACAGCCGCACCTACGGAAGATGAGCAGTACGCCCGTTCCTTTATAGTCTCAGTTATGAATTATCGCCGTGCCCTCCAAGGGAAAGAGGAAGATTCACAAGAAGGAGGAAACCGTAGGTTGCTTCCTTCTTGTGCCCTCGCCGGGTAGGCGCACATTCCGCTGCTTGGTAAGCAGCAACAGAAAGGTCATTTTCTATGACAAATCGCAAGCAAAAACGCAAACCGGAACCGCCTCCGAAGCCGGAAGTACCCAAGGTTCAGCACTCTCCGGGCGGCATCAAGGGCCGCTGGCTGGTGAACTCGCTGTCCTTCGTGCTCGTCATTCTGGCAGTCGTGGTCATTTTGATCTCCGTCGGCGTCTCGGGTTATTACTATGCTACCGTGCGCGACAATCTCGCGTCACGAGCGGCCACCACGTCGGACACGTTCCGCAAATACTTCACCGACACCTACGACCAGTTTTACACGCAGGCCGAGGCGACTGTCACCACGTTTCAGGATCAGGACAAGTTTGAACAGCAGTTTTTGGACGCAAACGGCCGCATTCTGCTGTCCACTTCGGGATTATCGGGCGGCGGCGTTGCTTCGACTGAGGACGCCTCACAGGCGCTTTCCGGTCAGAAAACCGCGGTTTTCACCGGCAGAGACCCGCTTTCCGGTGAGCGCGTGATGAGCGTCACGGCACCGCTGCTGAGCGCCCGCGGCGATCTGGTCGGCGGTGTGCGGTACATCACCTCACTGCGCATCGTCGAGCGGCAGATTTGGATGATCGTCGGCTTCTCGCTTCTCGCATGCCTGCTGTTCCTCATGCTGGTCGTGGCGTCGAACAGCTATTTTATCCGGTCGATCGTCGATCCGGTGCTCAAGATCAACACCATCGCCAAGGAGATCGCGGCCGGACGCTACGGTGTGCGCCTGCAGAAGACCTACGACGACGAGATCGGTGAGCTGTGCGACACGATCAACTACATGTCGGACGAGATCAGCCGCGCCGAACGCATGAAAAACGACTTCATTTCCTCGGTTTCGCACGAGCTGCGCACACCGCTGACCGCCATCGGCGGCTGGAGTGAAACGCTGCTGGCCGGCGGCGGCGAGGACCCGGAAGAGGTCATGCAGGGACTGACCATTATCCAGAAGGAATCCGGCCGCCTGACCCGCATGGTCGAGGAACTTTTGGACTTTGCGCGCATCGAATCCGGCCGCATGAAGCTGGAGATCGAGATGTTCGACATGTCGATCGAGTTGTACGAAGCGGTCTATATGTACGAAAATCTGCTCAAAAAGAGCGGAATCCGCCTGCTGTATGACGAAGATGTAGACGCGAACTACTACATCAACGGCGACCGCCACCGCATGAAGCAGGTGTTCCTCAATATTCTGGACAACGCGGCTAAATACGGCGGTGACGGCAAGCAGATCGACATCGACCTCATGCGTGACGGCGGCAATATCGTCGTTTCCGTGCGCGACTACGGCCAGGGCATTCCCGAGGCCGAGCTGCCGTTCGTCAAGGAGAAATTTTACAAGGGTTCGTCCAAGCAGCGCGGCAGCGGCATCGGCCTTGCCGTGACAGAGGAAATCGTTTCCATGCACGGCGGCACGCTGGATATCGCGTCCGAGGTCGGCAAGGGTACAACTGTCACCGTCACCCTGCCGTCCGCCAAGTCCGAGGAAGCGCTCGGCATCACCGGTGCCATTCCCAAGGTGCCTGAAACCCCGTATACCGAAGGAGAGCATTCATGACAACGCAAAAGAAAACCACCATCGGCGGTCAGGCGATCATCGAGGGTATTGTAATGAAGGGACCCAAGCAGTCCTGCACGGTCGTGCGCAAGGCAGGCGGCGAGCTTGTCACCAAGATCGAACCCGCACCGACGCGTGCCCCAATTTGGGAAAAGCCGGTCTTCCGCGGCGCGTATACGCTGTTTACCGCCATGAAGGAAGGCATGCAGGCCATCAATTACTCTGCGTCCTTCTTTGAGGACGAGGAGGCCGATGTGCCGCCGTCCAAGTTTGAGATCTGGCTGGAAAAGAAATTCGGCTCGGAAGGTCTGAACAAGATCATTCTAAGCATTTCGACCGTCATCGGCATTGCCCTGCCGATCGGCCTGTTTATCCTGCTGCCGAGCTTTCTCGGCGGCTTTGTGCCGAAAAACTGGGGCGTACTCGCGCGCAACGTGCTCGAGGGCTGTGTGCGCGTGCTGCTGTTCCTGCTGTTTATGTGGTCGGTGTCCCATATGAAGGACATTCGCCGTACGTTCGAGTACCACGGCGCCGAGCACAAGACCATTTTCTGCTACGAGGCCGGTGAAGAACTGACCGTCGAAAACGTCCGCAAACAGGGCAAATACCACCCGAGATGCGGCACCAGCTTCATGTTTGTGCTCATTATCATTGCAACTATTGTTTCGTCGATCGTCTTTTCCATTATCGACATTACCAATCCGTTCCTGCGCATGCTGGCACATCTGATCCTGCTGCCGCTCGTTGTCGGCTTCAGCTACGAGTTCAACCGCTACGCCGGACGCTCGGAGAGCGTTATCTCGCGTGCGCTGCGCTGGCCGGGACTCATGGTGCAGCACCTGACCGTATTTGAGCCGGACGATTCCATGATCGAGGTCGCGATCACCGCGATGAAGGCGGTCATTCCGGACGACGGCTCGGACGAGTGGTAAGCGCCATGCACTACTATTTTGCGCCGATGGAAGGCGTGACCGGTGCGGTCTATCGCCGGACGCACCACGAATTTTTTCCGGGTGTGGACAAGTATTTCATGTCGTTTATCACGCCGACCACGAACGAAAGGCTGACGCCGCGGCAGAAGCGCGATGTGCTTCCCGAGTACAACGAGGGCGTGCCTGCCGTGCCGCAGCTGCTCACCAAGTCCGCCGAGGACTGTATCTGGGCGGTGAACGCGCTGCACGACCTCGGGTATCCCGAGGTCAACCTCAACCTCGGCTGTCCGTCCGGCACGGTGACGGCCAAGGGAAAAGGAGCGGGATTTCTCGCGCATCCGGACTACCTCGACCGCTTTTTTGACACGGTTTTCGCAAAATGCGAGGGAATTTCGGTCAAAACGCGGCTCGGCGTGCATGAGGCGAGTGAATTTGACAAGCTGCTCGAGATTTACAACCGCTACCCCATCACCGAGCTGACCATTCATCCGCGTGTGCGGCAGGATTTCTACAAGGGCAAGGTCCGCGAGGCCGATTTTGCGGCGGCGCTGCCGCGCTGCACCATGCCTGTGTGCTACAACGGCGATATCATCACCGAGCAGGACGTAAGCGCCGTGAGCGGGCGTTATCCCGCTTTGCCGGCCGTGATGATCGGCCGAGCACTCATCGCCGATCCGTCACTTGTGACGCGCCTGACCGGCGGCAAAGCCGCAGACAGCAAGATGCTCGAGGCCTTTCATGACACGCTGTTCGCACGCTATTGCGAAGCCTTCGGCGACAGCCGCATTGCCATGCTGCGCATGAAGGAAATCTGGTTTTACCATCTGAATCTGTTTGAAAACAGCGAAAAACCGGGAAAAGCCATCAAAAAAGCCAAGAATGCCGCGGAATTTCAGTCTGCAGCGGCAGCCGTGTTCCGCAGCTGCAAGGTGCGGGAGAACGCCGTTCCGCTGTGGTTCAAGCCCGCGTAAATTTTAGGAGTTGACCCTGTGTGACCAAAACCATCAATGATGTTTACATGCAGCTTTACCGCCGATTGAAGGAGGGCGGCGACCCGATGCCGCAGCTTACCGCGCGTGAGCTGGCGGCGTACGCCTGCAAGGCGGATAAAAAGCAGACCGCCGGCTGGTCTCATTTTTACGTCGAGGATACGACGGCCGACTACGCCGACCTGCTGTGCGACCGCTGTCTGGACGGCGAACCGCTGGCGTACATTCTCGGCGAGTGGGATTTCTACGGCCTGACCTTCAAGGTGGACCGTTCGGTGCTCATTCCGCGCTCGGACACCGAGCGGCTGTGCGAGCTGGTCATCGAGCAGGCGCAGGAGCGCGTTTCACCGCGTATTCTCGATCTGTGCTGCGGCTCGGGCTGCATCGGCATTGCCGCGGCGCATACGGTCGAGGACGCCCGCGTGACCGCGATCGACCTGTCGGACGGTGCGCTGCACATCACTCGAGAGAACGCTCGCGACCTGGGCGTGAGCAGCCGTCTGCTGACCATGAAAGCCGATGTCATGCACGCGCCTCCGCGTGGACTCGGGCAGTTCGATATCATTGTTTCCAATCCGCCGTACGTCACCGAGGACGAAATGCAGGCGCTCGACCACAGTGTGGCCGATTTTGAGCCGCATGAGGCGCTTTACGGCGGCGAGGACGGTCTGGATTTCTATCACGCCATCTGCGACCGCTGGGACGAGCTGCTTGCGCCGAACGGCAGGCTGCTGTTTGAGTGCGGCTGGCAGCAGGCGGACGATGTGGCCGGTATCATGCAGCGGCACGGCTACAAGGATGTCACCATCACCGAGGATTTCAGCGGTGTCCCGCGTATCGTGTACGGCACGAATGCCCGGCCGGAGGTGGATTTGACGAGAGAAGCGTAAATCGAGATTTGTCAGGAGAACTTATCATAGGATTATTTGATAAATTGAAGCGAAAAACGTGGATTGGAGCAACGCATATGCTGCTGCACCTAAATTTTATGGAAAACCGGACGGTACACCGTTTGGAGCAATCGCACTGACAGAGGGAACCGAAACTATTTTGCCCAAATTTCCACAGAATGAATATCTAATCGATGGAAACGTGGTGTCTGAGTGGAAATTGGTGCTTATCAGTACAACAAAGGATGCCATTATCGGAGATACAGATTATTTTGCAGCGCTGAAGCGTATTAAAAAATATGCTTTGATGAAAAACAGGACAGCATTTTAGTAAAAGGACTTTCTTTGACTGAATTAGAAGGTTTAAGAGGATAATAAAAAGGCACAGCCACCGTGAACTGCCTCAGTAAAACTGGACAATAGACAAAAAGCCCCCTGGTGTAGGATAA
>CAVLCS010000080.1:0-12254 GCA_963661675.1 Bulleidia sp. | reverse complement strand
TTGGGGTGCTAACTTTTTCGAGACCTTTTGCGATACTTTCATTTTACCGAAAACATTGTTCGGACGATATAACTTTTTATCTGTGCACAACAGTCTGATAAAAATTATCAAAGAAGGTATATGAGATGAACATTTATCATTCTATACATACAATTACGTTACAGCGGAAGATTCCGCTGGAGGAAGTCAGCAGCTATCGAAGGCTGCTGTATGGCTTGTCTGACAGATATGGAACAGGCAGCTATCGAAAATCAGAAAATGAATCCTATTTTTACATGTACGCACCGCAGGGCGTGATTATCAACCTGCGAGCCGCACGAAACTGCGGTTTTATCAAATTAACAATCAATCTCAATTCGCTGCTCTATATGGAGATACAGAGAGTAGCATTATTCAGCCCGTGCCGAGATTATATGAGAACACTGGACCGCAATCTGCGCGATATACTGCAGGATGCACAGCTCGGCGCACCGGAGACTTTCACGTTTGCACGGGTAGATTTCAGTGTGAACGCTCAAACGCTGGACCCGCTCGCTTATATCGCGCTGGCACACAGAGGCGGTGTGCCGAACGGCTTCAAGCAGACCTATTCGCGGTTTGACAACAAAAAGCGGAATAAACCGATTCATTACGCCTATTCTTACGATTTGAAGCACAACACAGAGGACTATGCCGTCTCGCTGTACTCCAAGGCGGACCAACTGCGGGACGATTACAATGCGCAGTTCGCCGACTATCAGGATGCACAGGGCATGCTTCGGTTTGAGGCGAAATACGGTGCCGCCATGCTGCAAAAGCACTTCGGCATAACCAATCTAAATTATTCACCGGAATTGCTGCATCGATTTCTGCAGGAATCTCCGTGTATCCTGTGCAAAGCTATGCAGGACTGCTTTCCGGCGGGAACATATTACTCACTTGCGGCAGTGCAGGAGCAGCTTGCCCAAGCGGGAAAATCCGTGCAGCGGGAGCGGCTGGACACATGGATTGCGCAGACCTCACGCATGGGCAGCGCCTGCAAGGCACGCCGTGCGCTCTGTGCGGAGCTTTCCGGCTCGCAGTATGATGCGCTGATGAAATACCAGCGCGCAAGCGGGATCAATCCGGTGACGATCGGCCGCAAGTGGAAACAGCGGGCACTGCCGAGTTTGCAGAGTGTGTTCGGCTTCGACGAATAACGCAGGCTTCTATCAATCCTACAACAAACAAAATAGGAATCGTACAACACCGAACGTAGAAGTGCAAAACTTCAGTGTATCATGCAACAATTCTGACTTTCCTTCATTTTCGCTTTGCCCCGGACACGGTACAATAATGTCAGTAGGGAAACCGATGAAATTCGGCCGACAACGAGTAAAGAAGGGAGAATGAAAATGAAACGCAAACGGATATGTGCATGGTTTATTACTTTGGCAATGCTGTTGACGATGCTGCCGTCAGCTTTTGCCGTATCATTTGCGGACACCCGCGGGCACTGGGCGGAGGACGAGATCAGCCGCTGGAGCGACCGTGGTGTCATTCAGGGCCATGACGGCGATTTTGAGCCGAACAGCCCGATAACAAGAGCAGATATGGCGGTCATCATAGACCGCGTAATGGACTACCAGACCAAGGCGGAGAACACTTTCGCTGATCTGGGTACGGCGTACTACACCGACCCGATTCTGCGTGTGGCGCAGGCAGGCGTAATGCAGGGCGACGGCAAAAATGTCCGCCCGAAGGACAAGATCACCCGCGAAGAGGCGGTCAGCATGCTGGCACGCGCTCTGTCGGTAACGGCAGGCGGCAGCTCGACGAATTTTGCGGATAACAGCCGCATTTCCTCGTGGGCAATGGCAAACGTGGCAGCGTTTGCGGAGAACGGCTACATCGCAGGCCGCAGCGGCAACCGCTTTGAGCCGAAGGCGAATATCACCCGTGCAGAGGTTGTCAAGCTGCTCGACAACATGATTTCGGATTACATCACCGAATCCGGCACGGTAACGCCCAAGGGCACCGGTATTGTGATCGTCAAGGCGTCCGGCGTTACGCTGAACAAGGCCAAGCTGAGCGGCACGGTCGTTCTCGGCGGCAAGGCCGGCGAAGTGAAGGCAGCCGACTGCGAGATTACCGGCAAGGTCGTTAAGATTCACAACTCTACGCTGGTAAGCAGCGGCAGCACGGGCACGGGCGGCTCGACCGGCGGCTCCTCCGGCGACGGCTCGTCTGCACCGGCAGCACCGAGTGCATACCCGCTCCCCAAGGGACAGGAGACCTCCAAGAGCCTGGGCGTATTCAACTACGACATGACTTATTTCGTCACGCTGACCGCACAGGACGGCGCAGACATTTATTACGAGATCGCGGAAGGTGCGGACAAGGCAGCCGTTCCGACTACGGCAAGCAAAAAGTTTGAAACCTACCAGTACCGTCAGATCGAGATCACCCAGCCGACCGCAAGCAAGGAAGGTGAAGTCACCAAGACCTATAACGTCAAGGCGATCGCGGTGAAGAACGGCAGAACCAGCAGTGTTGCAAACTGGAACTACGATGTTACCAGCATTCCGCACCACGAGCTGAAGGTAGGCGCACCCAAGGACTGGAACGGCAATAACGTTCCGGACGTAACGCTCATTCAAGATTACGACAGCGACAAGATGTATCTGGTGCAGGGCACTGACCGCGCAATGGTTCTGGATGCCGGCTACTTTGACGCAGACGATGCGGCAAACCTGTACAAGACCGCACGAGAGATCGTCGGTGAAGGCAAGCCGATCGACCTTATCATCGGCCACCCGCACCCCGATCATGTGCAGATGACGCATCAGTTCCTGTGCGAAGAAAACAAGAATCTGGGCGCTAATGTTTATGTCAATGAGCGCGGTATCGACGTACTGCGCGATTATGTTAAGCAGTTTGGTGTAGCCTCCGGCATGTTCAAGGACGAGACCGAGGCCAACACGGCATATGAGGCACAGCTGAAAACGCTGAAAAACGGCGACGTTTACGACATGGGCGGCACCAAGTTCAACGTCATCGAGCTGCCGGGCCATCAGGTAGCAGGCATTATGCTGTTTGATACCGCGACCGGCAACCTGTTCACGACCGACCAGGTCGGCAACAACCGCGCACACATCACGGATTCGTTCTGGATGCAGTTCGCAAACCTGTCTTCGACGTTCTTCGCAGACTCGATGGACGTTTATCTGTCCTCTCTGCAGATCGCACTCGAGCGCGTAGACAGCCTCGGCACGGTA
Source organism: Bulleidia sp. (assembly GCA_963661675.1). Lineage (GTDB taxonomy): Bacteria > Bacillota > Clostridia > Oscillospirales > Butyricicoccaceae > Agathobaculum. Next base: position 9,018 of record CAVLCS010000080.1, on the reverse strand, counting down.
AAGCGCATTCTCACCGGCCACAACGACGTAGTGCTGGACGGCACGGCAAGCTATCTGGATAACCTGCAGACGGCGGTACAGAAGGTCGTTGACGAGGGCACAGACGCTATGACGCCTACTCTGCGCACGCTGGACAGCTTTAACGGCTACCTCGAAAACACCAAGACCGTGGTCGTCGGCGACCGCTTGAAGGACATCAACTGGGTTGGCATTAACGTCAATATGCAGAATTACCTGTCCGACGGCTACCGCGACGGCAACGAAGATAAGATCGCAGATCTGTCCAACCTGTCCGTACATAAGCAGGGCGAGAAGGGCAATCTGCTCTGGAACGACCCGAATTTCGGCATCAATGTAAACTGGCAGTACCCGACGGACGGCACTAAGCCGACCCGCAAGACCACCACCAGCTTTACCGCGGTGGCAGATGCTGACGCAACCTCGATCGAGATCGTTCCGACAGCCGCATCTTCCGGTGCGAAGATTACCGTGAACGGCAATGCAGTAGAGTCCGGCAAGGCTTATCAGGGCACGCTCACCGGCGGTACTACGCGCTTCGTTATCAAGGTAACGGCGAAGAACGGTTCGGACAGCAAGACCTATACACTGAACGTCAGCAAGAAGAACAGCAATCAGGTCGCAGCACCGTACACCTACACGGATTATGACAGCTATACCGACCCGTACTATCCGGATACGCCGGGCACCTTCACGGTAACGCAGTACATGGCGCTGTTCTCGGATACCGAGGGCGCTGAAATCAAGTATACGGTGGATGGTTCCGATCCCAAGACTTCGGCAACGGCAAAGGTATTTGACCAGACCAAGTTCAAGGCTGATTCTGGTTTCGGCGGTGCAGAAGTGAAGGAACTCATCACCATCGGCGCAGATACGGACAACTGGGACGGCGCTGCAAAGCAGACCAAGGTGGAACTGAAAGCCTATGCCTCCAAGGCAGGCATGGAGGATAGCGAGGTCGTAACCTTCACCTATACGATCGACCGTATGTCCAAGCTGGAACACAAGAGCCGTCTGATGTACGATATGGACGGCATGAAGGTCTGGAGTGTTATTGATTACGACAGCGATAAAATGTATCTGATCAAAGGCTCCAAGGGCGCACTGCTGATCGACGCAGGCATGGCACCGGCAGGCGCAAATAACCTGTATGAATACTGTAAGCAGCTGGCAGGTACGGATAATATTGATGTTTATATTTCGCATGGTCATCCGGATCATACCACACAGCTGGGCGATTTCGTTCAGGCAGGCCGTAAGGTCTACATCAACGAAAAGGATATCCCGATGGCGCTGAACTATGTGAACGACAAAAACGTAACGGCAGACGATTTTACCTGCATCAGCGAAGGCTATCAGTTTGATCTTGGCGGTGTCGTACTGGATAACTACGACATTCCGGGACATACGCCGGGCTGCATGATGCTGCTCGACAAGGCACACAACATTCTTTATTCGTCTGACCAGCTGGGCTGCAACCGCCGCAGCGTTGCAGATTCGCTGACTCTGGTAAACAATGACGTTCGCGTACTGCTTTCCAGCCTGCGCATCTTCCGCGATAAGGTAACTGCACTGGCGGAAGCGGGCGAGATCGACCTCGACAAGCTAGTCGTCTGGAGCGGCCATGATGACTACGAGATTCACGATCTGCTCGGTCATCTGGATACGCTGATCACCGCCGCACAGAACATCGTGGACTACGGTCCGGAAACGGCGATGCGCGTTTCGGTACGCAATACCGGCGGCTCGGACGGCGCTTCTTTCGCGGGCGACCGTTATGCAAACGGCGGCACCGGACACTTCATCTGCATGAACGGCAGCAAGACGAACGTTCTAGCAGGAGAGGATTACACCGCAGTAGACGAACTGGCAAACCTGCGCGTTACGGTTTCCGGTGAGACGGATAACCGGATGTGCAATATTTCCAACATTCACGAAGTAGACGGTACGAACGTGTTTGCGATCCGCATGGGCGAGCAGAATACGCTGGCCGCAGAAGTACCGGCAGGCACTAAGACGGTTGATATCTACCCGACCGCAATGTCCTCGAAGGCAACGGTTAAGGTAAACGGCACTCCGGTATCCGATGGCAAGGCAAGCGTTGACCTGAACAACGGCTACAAGCAGATCACCATCGAGGTCACTGCACCGAATGGCACGACAAAGAAAAACTATGCACTGACCGTTCGCACCTATATCGACCCGGCAAATCCGTATGCAACGATGTATACCGGTGAGCACACGGAAACCGTAAAGCTGGATAACGGCGAGACCCGCACCTTTACCTCGTATGTACCGGACGGTGCACGTGAATCCTGCGCAGGCGTATTTGTTCTGCCGGATAAGGACGAGAGCAAGCTGGACGCATGGAAAACACTGGCGGATAACACGGATACGCAGGCAATCGACGATAAAAATTGGACAAAGCAGCAGGAAAAGTTCATCGTTGTTTATCTGGACGGTCTGACCTACGGCACGACCGCGGCAGAGCACGAGGCAGATATCGACTACGTGAACAAGGTTTATGCAGCAGCCTCCGGCCGCACAATGTACTGTATCCATGAGGCGAAAAATTACATGGTCGGCTACGGCGAAGGCGGTACGATCGCACAGATGGCGGCAATGGATCAGACAGCCGTATGGGCAGGCCTGACCACGGTTAATGCCGGTTCGGTCGATGCGGCCTGGATCGAAGCAAACGGCAAAGAGATGGCCTCCAGCCTGAACGGCTACAACGATGTGGAATCCTCCACCCGCGAGAGCACGATCCCGAAGAACACCCTGCCGCTTCCGGTATGGATGATCGGCACGGAAGAAAACAACGCAAATGCACTGGCATACTGGAAAACGGCGGATCAGATCACCGGCAATGGTACGGCAGTCGGCGCTATCACCAAGTATGTCCGCTCGGCGGATTGGACCACCGCTGAGGATGCATACAAGGACAACCGCGATAAGGAAGCATACCGTATTTGGACGAGCGAGACTGCTCCGGCAGATACGGAAAGCACGATCTGGAATACCTTCCTGTTCGGCGTGCGCCGCTGGATGGCAGACCCAGGTGGTGACCTGCGCGTTACCAAGGATCCAATCAAGGACCTTCACATGACCCGGCATTACGAAGAAGTCGGCGGCTGGATGCGTGAGTGGTATGTATATGTACCGGAAAACGTACAGTACAACGCTCCTGTAGTATTTGCAAACCACGGCTACACCCTGAATGGCGGCGTTTATGCCGGTCAGACCGACTGGTACAAGGTTGCAGATAAAAACGGCTTTATCGTTGTATTCCCGTCGGCAATCCCGGGCAGCATTTCCGAAAACGGCAATGCACCGTTCCCCGCATGGAATATCGCAATGGACCCGTCCCGCATGGACGAGATCGAGTTTTTTAAGTACATGCTGAGCGATTTGAAGAAAACCTATTCGATCGACACCGGCCGTGTATATGCAACCGGTCATTCTTGGGGCTCTCAGATGACGCATGTGTTGGCGCTGAATGAGCCGGAAATGTTTGCGGCAGTTGCACCGCTGTCCGGTTTCATCTTCAACGCAGCGGTATTTGCGCAGGCAGAAGCCGCAAAGGCAGATACTGATTATCCCGGTGTTCCGGTTTACATGGCGGCAGGCACCGAAGGCGGCACGGAATGGGCAATCTGTCCGGTCCCGCTGACCGAGGGCAATTCCTCCGGCAAGACGCTGAGCGACTGGGTTGCGCTGAATCAGTGCACCGATTCTCTGAACTGGAGCAAGATCAACGGCGGCAACGAAACCAAGGGCAGTCTGAAATGGCAGAGCGGCGGCGCATTTGCTAAGTCCGGCCGCTGGTACACCATGACCTGCACCAATGCAGCCGGCATTCCGATGGTACAGGCAGAAATCGTAGATTACATGCCGCATGCTACCATGCCAGAGCACTCCGAACGCGTATGGGACAACTGGCTGAGCCACTATAGCCGCAATGCAGACGGCACAATCTCTTACACTAAGTAATTTTGCTCCCCCTCATTTGCATGCAGACCCTGCCGTTTGGCAGGGTCTGCACTTTCGCTTTTCCACCGAGGTATGTTATAATAATGCTATCAGTATCTAATCCGTGCAGGAGGTGCAGACAGGATGCTCCGCAGAACAAAACCGACAATGAAACAGCAGCTGTTTTTGTTTTTCATGCTGGCTGCGGTTCTGGTGTGTCTGATTTTCAGCGCGTACTATTTCGTGTCCGAGCAGCGGGTCTTGCGGGACAATCTCGAGCGGGAGAATACGAAGAACTTACAGCATACGATTGAAAAGATCGAAGAAAACGCGATGCGTGTGGAGGAGTTTGCCAATCAGATCTGCCAGAATGAGCAGATACGCGCGCTGATGACGGCAGATGACCCGTCGGCAACAACGGCGGTTGCGTCCATGCTGGACGAGCAGTTCCAGTTTGTAACCGTCACGGAGGATATCCTGTCGCTGTACCTCATCGGAGAAAACGGGCTGGACATTCGGCGCGGCAAGGAGGCGGCGCTGGTCGATCGGAATACGGTGTACCGTGCCTTCTGCAGCGACGCATTTTTTGCGGACGGCAGCATTGCCTGCTGGGGCAGCAGTGTGGACAATCCGTGCCGGTTCAGCAGGTATGAGACCGTGCTGCCGTACAGCCGCCGTATCATTAATGAGAGCAGCGGAAAAACCGCCGGTTATCTGGTTATTTTACTGCGTGAGGCGGTGTTGACTGATGTGGGTGACGCGCTGCTCGGTCAGCAGGACACGGCGTTCTGTCTGGTCAATGCGGCGGATTCGTATATCGTGCGCAGTGACGGCTGGAAGCGGCTGTCCGCACAGGCGGGGCAGGACCTGCGCGGTGCGGCACTGAACAAGGAGCACAAGCTGCAGGATGCGTCGTATCAGTTCTTTCGGCAAAGCTCGACAGTGTACAACTGGCGCATTATCGAGGCGGTTTCGACCTACGAGTTTGCACAGCAGCGCAGCATTCTGCTGCAGGCATTCGTGGTGGTCGGCGTACTGGCACTGCTGTTGGCGCTGATTCTGGCCTCCGTGTTCGCGGAGCGGTTGGTGCAGCCGATTCGGGGGATGGCGGACGTGGTAGACCGTATCGCGCAGGGACATTTCGACTGTGAGCTGCCGCGCGACAGCGTGCAGGAATACGCCCGGCTGGAGCTGGGCATCGAGCACATGCAGGGCGATATCCGGCAGCTGCTGGACAGCCGCGTACGGCAGGAGAAGGAAAAGCGCAAGGCCGAGATCCGCATGCTGCGTGCGCAGATCAACCCGCATTTCATTTACAACACGCTCAATTCGATCAAGATGATGGCAGTTATGCAGGGCTCACGCGGCATCCAGAATATGACGGAGGCACTCGGCAGCATTCTGCGGGCCAGCCTGAGCAAGGCAGAGGAGCCGACCACCCTGCGGGAGGAGCTGGCACTTCTGGAGCAGTATGTGTACATCCAGAATATCCGCTACAAGTGCAACATTGAATATGAAGTCGATGTGCAGGATGAAACCCTGCTCGACCTGCAGCTGCAGCGCTTTCTACTGCAGCCACTCATCGAAAACGCCATTTCGCACGGCATTGAAGCCGTGCCGCACCACGGCGGCACGATTCGGCTGACGGCGTGGCGGGACAAGCGGGAAATCTACATTTCGGTCGAGGACGACGGTGCAGGTATCCCGCCGGAGATTTTACAGCGCCTGCAGCGGCACGAGCAGGTGACGCAGGGCAGCATCGGTGTGCACAATGTCGATGAACGTCTGCGCATGCTGTACGGCGAGGACTGCGGACTGTCCTTTGAGAGCGAGGAACACGTCCGCACCTGTGTGACCGCACATCTGCGGGAAGAGGGGGAGAGCAAATGAGAAAACCGCGTATACTGATCGCAGATGACGACACAATGGTCCGGATCGGACTCAAAACCGTCATCAACTGGGAGGAAAACGGCTTTGTCCTGGTCGGAGAGGCGGCCAACGGTCTGGAGGCCCTGCAGCTGGTGCAGGAAAAGCAGCCGGACATCGTCATTACCGACATCAAGATGCCGGGCATGGACGGCATTGAGCTGATTCGTCAGCTGCGAAAGCTGAGCACACCGCCGGAGATTCTGGTACTGAGCAGCTACGACGAGTTCGAACTGGTCAAGCAGGCGCTCAAACTGGGCGCACGGGATTATCTGCTCAAGCTGAACCTCAATCCGGAGGAGCTGCTGCACAGTCTGCGGGCCATCGTGTCGGAGAATACGGTAGCGTCGCCGCTGTTTTCGGGCGATGATAAGAAGAGCCGTGCACTGCTGCGTCAGAATTTCCTGTGGGACGTGGTCTCCAATTACTACATGAACGGACAGCAGCTCGAGCAGTCCATGCGTGAGCTGGATATCCATCTGGAGAGCCGTCCGGTGTACTGCATGGTCATCAAGTCAGGCGAGGTATACCGCTTTGAGGAGGCCACCGCAGAGGAGATACAGACGCTGCGCATTTCGGTCATCAACATCACAGAGGAGATCGTCAGCGACGCCTGCTGCGGCTACTGCTTTTCCGGCCGCACCGGCGAATTTGATGTGCTGCTGACCGCACCGGCGGAGCCGTCGGACGAGGCGATCCTGCGGCTTGCCAAGCGGCTGCGCAAAATGTTGCAGGAATATCTGGAGCTTTCGTGTACAGTGCTGATCGGCAGCAGCATGCAGCCCGGCGGCGCCGGCATCAAGGAGGCGTTCTGGCGGGTGAATGCCGCCGTGTCACAGCGGTTTTACGCGGCGCATGACGGTGTGCTGCTCTGGCAGCAGGACATGGAGCAGGCGCGGCAGGACAGCTACAGCCTGTCCGGTGTGCGGGCGGAGCTTGGTGAGATTCTGGTTTCCGGCACGCCGGAGGAGCTGGAGCGCGTGTTTGCACGGCTGGGAGCCGATATGCAGCGTCTGTCGCTCAGCCGCTCCACCGTGCGGGCGATCGCACTCGAGCTGCTGTACATCGTGCAGGAGCATTTCGAGCGGAACGAGCTGCCAATCCGGTCGGTGCTGACAAACAGCTATCGCAGCTATGAAGAACTGCTGCACATGGAAACACTGGGCGATGTACTGGCGTGGCTTGACGCGCTGCAGCGGGATCTGTCGGATTTTCTCCTGCGGGAGAGTGAAAAGGGCGGTGCCAAGATCGTCAGCATGGCGCAGGACTGGATTGCGGCGCATTACCGCGAAAACGCGTCACTGCAGGAGGCCGCACGGGCGGTCAGCCTGAATCCGTCGTATTTCAGCACGCTGCTCAAGAAATTTACCGGCAAAAGCTACACCGAGCTGCTGATGGAGTACCGGATCGAGCGGGCGAAGGAACTGCTGCTGCTCACGGACGCAAAGGCATACCGCGTCGGGCAGATGGTCGGTTACGAGGATAGATTTTACTTCAGCCGTATTTTCAAGCGGCTCACGGGCATGACACCAATCGAGTACAAAAATCAGCGTCGGGAGGGATAGCATTGCGGAGAAAAGGACTTCTTCTGCTGGCGGTGCTGCTCATGCTGTGCGGCTGCACGGCACAGGACAACATAGATGTTTCCCGCAAGGCGACGCTGACCGTGGTGCTGTGGGACTACGACAAGACCAGCTACGACTGGAAACTGGTGCAGGCGTTCGAGGACAGCCACCCCGATGTGCAGGTCAAGGTCGTCAGCTATCCGGACGCATACTACGATCAGAAAATGCAGGCGCGGCTGCTGAGCGGCAAACAGACCGATGTATTCCTCTGCCGCACGATGGATTCACTGCACAAGCTGTACGAATACGGCATTGCGCAGCCGCTCGACGATTTGATGGCGCAGTACGGACACGATTTGCAGGACAGCGCCGATCTGGTGCAGATGCAGTTTGAGGGAAGGCAGTACGGCATTCCCTATCGGCGGGACCGGTATGTGCTGCTGTACAACTGCGAGCTGTTTGATCGGGCAGGCCTTCCGTATCCCGAGCGGCAGCTGACCTGGGAGCAGGTGCACGAACTGGCACAGCAGCTGCAGAGCCGCCTGCACAAGGGCGAGTACGCCATGATGTCGCTGCCGATGGATATCCAGTGGCTTGCGGCAGGTAAAAACGGCGATTACGATCATGCGGAAAGCATGCGGCAGATCATCGAATGGGTGCAGCAGATGCAGCAGGAGCAGTGCATGCCGCAGTACAGCACCTGCATCGCGCAAGATGTGCAGCAGCAGTGCTTTGAACTGGGGCAGTACGGCATGTACATCGGCGGTACGTGGTATCTGAATTATCTGATGACCGATTATTTGGCGGGACGGTTTTCGTTCCGGTGGGGCGTGATTGAGGCGCCGGTCTGGGCAGCGGAACAGAAGAGCGGCGAAACGGTCATTCAGACCGGCATGGGGATTTGCCGTTCCTCGCAGCAGCAGGAACTGGCGTGGGAGTTTATCCGCTTTGTGGCCGGTGCCGAGGGTGCCAAGATCATGGCGGCAGAACAGATGATGCCCGCATATCTGGACAGCGAGGTCGAGAAGATCTACCGGAACAGCTTTTACGGCGCATATCTGGATCCGATGGTGTATCTGGACCGGGAGACCGCGGTCGGCGCGTATCGGGATATCGGCAGGGAGCAGAAAATCCTGTGCGATGCCTTCCGGCAGAGCGTGACCGGTCAGCAGGATACCGATACGGCGCTGCAGTCTGCGCAGCAGCAGATTGATGCGCTGCCTGCGTGACCGTGCGCCTGAGGCAACACCGCACAATGAAAGCTACGGCGCTTTGCGGAAATTTTGTGCCCTGACTTTGTTGCGATTTCTTACAATACATCAAGTATTGCAAGAAAACGTGCCGCGTCAGTACGCAAAATTTGCTCGCAAATCGCTCTTGTTTCATTGTGTGGTGTTGCCTTGACTTTCTCCTATGGATATGGTATGATATGCAGCAATCGAGCAAAGGTGCTATTACAGTGCCTTTGCTCTTTTTTTATTTCGCAAATTGCAAGTGCAAGTTGGACACCTGCACGGTAGAAATTAGTTAATCAGAG
>CAVLCS010000079.1:0-12357 GCA_963661675.1 Bulleidia sp. | reverse complement strand
CCTCCGGTATGGGCCAGAGCGGCGAGCTGCTCCGGCAGATGGCAAACGGCGGCACATGGCAGAGCGGCCAGCGGTTCTCCTCCGGTGCATCAGACAGCACCGTCCGCAGCTGGGCAGATGGACTGGAGATTAGTAAGTAAATCTGCCGCTTTCATTGGTTTATTTTTCTTATCTCCGATTAAAGCGAAGTATTCCGAATCATGCCAGTCGCATAAAAACGGAGAGCCTGCTTCCTATTCATGGGAAGCAGGCTCTTTTTCTATGTATCTATTTGATTGGTATGTTGTGCGAAGTACGGCACAGCGCCAGCGAAATAACGAACTGGCAAAAGAGGTCATAGAGTGCCTGAATATTCTGCACTCTGTGCCGGAAGCGGCAAAGCTGCTCCATGTAAACAAAAACATGAAGGACTTATATAGCTGGATAGTTACGCTAAGGTACACCCGTCACTGGACGAGGCCCGCCACGGCAAGGCTTTCGAGGGCCTGCTGAAGCGTTACTTCAACAAGTAAGTTAAGGCTGTAACAGCATAAAAAGCGGAGAAGGATTTTCCTTCTCCGCTTTTTCTTTTCATTAACCATCTATCGAAAAATACTGTAAATCTTCAAATGCATCGTCCATAAATTCAAACTCAAATATATGGCAATCATCAAATGATTGCTCATAATAAGTCACTGTTCCATTATTATAATCAATAACAGGTTTACCAAGTTTTTTCTTTACCTCTTCAACAGTAACTTCTCCATATATTTCTTTAATATCAGATAGCATAAAATCAATTATCGCGCCTAAATTCTTAAAATAATTTCCAGCTAATGACTCCATAGTATTCTGAATATCTTCTTCCGGTTCTTCGTCCCAAGAAAAAATCAAGCCATTATATTCGTAAACATACTGTCCTAAATCTTTTCTAAATTCCATTATATGCTCCTTTCATTCGTTAGATTTGGATTAGCCAAATCAACAAAATCCGATTTACTTATAATGCATTATATCAATTACATTTGAACAGTACAATGGAAAGCCCTTAGTTACAGACTTATCTCTTTATTTCTCACTTTATCGCCATCGCTCGTAAAGACGATATGCTTGAAAAAGTGTATAAAATTAAGGGTCTTTACATATTTTTTCGTTGCAGCAACACACAAGTCTCCACATGAAACGTTCTCGGAAACAGATCGAACGCCTGCGCTTTCTCGAGCGTATAGCCGGCGCCGCACAGCTCGGCGACATCACGCGCGAGCGTTGCCGGATCGCACGAAACGTACACGACCTTAGGCGGCTGCATCTTCAGAATCGCGTCACGAGCGGTCGCGTCCAGACCCTTTCTCGGCGGATCGACCACCAGCACATCAATGCCGCGTTTCGCCAGCCGCTGTGCGGCCTGACCCGCATCTGCGCAGAAGAACTCGGTGTTCTCCATGCCGTTGCGCAGTGCGTTGCGCTTAGCATTTTCGATGGCCTCCGGCACGATTTCCACGCCAATGGCGGTCTTTGCGTGCTCGGCCAACGCCAGCGTGATCGTACCCGCACCACAGTAGAGGTCGAGCACGGTCTCCTCACCAGTCAGACCCGCATACTCCACCGCACACGCGTACAGACGCTCGGCCTGCGCATGATTGACCTGATAAAACGCCTCGGGCGAGAGCAAAAACGTGTGCCCGCAAAGGCGATCCTCTAACATCGGCTCACCCCAGAGAACATCCGTCCGGTCGCCCAGAATCACGTTGTCGTCTCTCTGGTTGTGGTTGAGCAGAATGCCCGTCAGCGACGGTGCTGCCGCACGCAGGCGCTCGACCAACACGTCCAGCTTGGGCATTTTCTTGGTCGCGGAAATGAGCGTCAGCTGGCTTTCGCCGCTTTTTTCGCCCACACGAACGTAAATATGACGAATCGTACCGCGTTTTTTCTCATAATCGTACGGCATGACCGAAAATTCCGTCATCCAGTCACGCACCACATCGGCAATGCTGTCCGCCGTCTCGGACTGGATCAGGCACTTGTCCACCGGCACAATGTCGTGGCTGCGCGGACGGTAAAAACCGGTAACGATGTTGCCCTCTTTGTCACGACCGACCGGATACTGTGCCTTGTTGCGGTAGTGCTCGGTCGTCGGTGCACCCGTGATGCCGAGCAGCTTTGCACCGTCCTGACCGCCAATGCGCGTCAGCGCGTCACGCACTTTTTTCTCCTTCGCCCGCAGCTCTTCCTCGTAGGTGATGTGCTGATAGCAGCAGCCGCCGCACTTGTCCGCCACCGGACACGCGGGCGTAATGCGCTGTGCCGACGGCACAATAATCTTCTCCACCCGGCCGAACGCTACATTTTTCGTCACCTTGACAATGCGGACATCGCACTGATCGCCAACTGCCGTACGCGGCACAAATACCGCCCGACCTTCGATCTTCGCAAAACCCGTGCCGTCCGCCGTGTAATCCGTGATCTGGCAACGATATACCTTGTTTTTCTGTAAATCCATCTTATTACAGTGAGGAGATAGGAGTGAGGAGGTAGGAGTTTTGGTGCTTCCGCACCGTTCCCTATCTCCCGCTTGTCAACTCCTAACTCCTACCTCCTAACTCCTAACTAATATAAGTGTATTATAGCACGATTCCCGGAGATACTGCAATCGAAAGGAGCGTGCAATTATGGCGCAGGACAAGAAAAAACAGGTCTCCGGCGAAATTCCCTTCGATTTTATGCAGGAGATGGGACACAATCCGCGTGCAATGGAGCAGTTTTTCGATCTGCCGTATCAGGCGCGACAGGTACTGACCGACGCGGTATGTATCTCGGACGAGCCTGAGCAACGCCGCGAGACCGCTCTCAAGTCGCTTGCAAACGGCGGCGAAGGCTACTGCGAACGGTTTTGACCGCTTTTCCCGCTCGAACGGCTGTACTTTACGGTGCAGCCGTTTTGCTGTATTTGTCAAAAAGTGCTGTCTTGACACTCCTTATTTCTAATCGCTTTTCATTGCGTTAGTGTACATTTGGTGGTAGAATAGATACTGAATTATTATGTAAACACTTATCTTATATATAAATGGAGAATTTTTATGTGGATCGCAGATCATTGGAAGGATTACGCCGTGCTCGACTGCGGCGGCGGCGAAAAAATTGAACGATGGGGCAACCAGATCCTGCAGCGCCCAGACCCGCAGGCTATCTGGCCGCGTGACAAGGACTGCAAGGTGTGGAACAAGCCGAACGCTATCTATCATCGCTCGAACGCAGGCGGCGGCAAGTGGGAGATCCGCAAGCTGCCCGAGCAGTGGGCTATCCACTACGGCGATTTGACGTTCCAGCTCAAGCCGATGAGTTTCAAGCACACCGGTCTGTTCCCCGAGCAGGCCGCCAACTGGGATTTCATCGATAAGATGATCCGTCACGCAGGCCGCCCGATCAACGTGCTCAACCTGTTCGCGTACACCGGCGGCGCTACGCTCGCGGCGGCAAACGCAGGCGCGTCCGTCTGCCACGTTGACGCGTCCAAGGGCATGGTACAGTGGGCCAAGGAGAACGCTGCGTCCTCCGGTCTGGCTGACCGCCCGATCCGCTGGATCGTGGACGACTGCAAAAAGTTCGTGCAGCGCGAAATCCGCCGCGGCCGCAAGTACGACGCCATCATCATGGACCCGCCGAGCTACGGACGCGGTCCGTCCGGCGAAACGTGGAAGATCGAAGAGGACGTTGCCGACTTCGTAGAGCTGACCACGGGCGTGCTGAGCGATAAGCCGCTGTTCGTGCTCATTTCCAGCTATTCGACCGGTCTAGCACCGTCTGTCATGAGTTACCTGCTCGGCATCACCGCCGGCAAGCGTGCCGCGGGTAAGATCGAGGCCCATGAGCTTGGTCTGCCGGTTGAGTCCACCGGACTCGTGCTGCCGTGCGGCTCGAGTGCACGCTTTATTGCGGAAGAGTAAATAAAATTGAAAATGGAGAATTGATAATGGAAAATGTAATCCTGACGCAAAGCTTCTCCTTTGCTGTGCGAATTGTCAAATTATGCACAGCACTCGCAAATGACAAAAAAGAATTTGTTCTTTCCCGTCAGCTGATGAAATGCGGCACCAGTATTGGTGCCAATGTTCGTGAAGCACAACAGGCGCAAAGCAAAAAGGACTTCCTTTCCAAAATCAGCATTGCACTGAAAGAAGCCGACGAAACACTGTATTGGCTGGATTTACTAGATGCCACCGATTTTCTAACTCAGGAACAGTATGTCTCTTTGCATCGCGAAGCAATGTCTCTTAAACGTCTGCTGGTTGCCATTGTCAAAACCACCCGTACAAATCTGACCGAATAATTTTCCATTCTCCATTTTCAATCCTCAATTTGTCACCAACTTTACCTTAACGAAAGGTACGAAATCATGAGTGAAATCATCAAAACCGAAAACCTGCAGTACGCCTACCCCACCGAGGACGGACAGCTTTCCGTGCCGGTGCTCAAGGGCGTAAACCTTTCCATCAAGCGCGGCGAGTTCGTCGCGGTGCTCGGCCACAACGGCTCGGGCAAGAGTACGCTTGCGGGCTGCTTTAACGCCATCCGTCTGCCGTCCGGCGGCGTATGCTACGTTGACATGATGGACACCCGCGACGAAAACAACACCTACGAGGTGCGCAAAACCGTCTCGATGGTGTTCCAGAACCCGGACAACCAGCTTGTCGCCACCGTTGTTGAAGAAGATGTCGCGTTTGCACTCGAAAACATGGGCGTGCCGCCCGAGGAGATCCGCAAGCGCGTTGACGATGCACTGCGTGCCGTTGGTATGTACGAATACCGTGCACAGGCGCCACACCGTCTGTCCGGCGGACAAAAGCAGCGAATCGCCATTGCGGGCGTCATCGCCATGATGCCGCGCTGCGTTGTGCTCGATGAGCCGACCGCGATGCTCGACCCGCAGGGCCGCCGTGAGGTCATGAATGTTGTCCGTGAGCTGAACCGTAAGTTCGGCATCACGGTCATCCTCATCACCCACCACATGGACGAGGCCGTGCAGGCGCAGCGTGTCGTTGTCATGCACAAGGGCAACGTACTGATGGACGGCGTACCGCGTGAAATCTTCACGCAGGTGGACAAGCTGCGTGCAGCCTCTCTGACCGTGCCGCAGACCATCGAAGTCCTGTATGACCTCGATCAGCAAGACGGCGAAAACCTTGCTATCGACGCACTTTCCGTTGACGAATGTGCAAATATTCTTGAGCAAGAATATTTGAATTGAAAATTGAAAATGGAGAATGGAGAATGATGGTTTCGCCGCTGCGCGGCGCATTTATAACCGTGCTCCGCACGGACACCTTAATTTTCCATTATCAATTTTCCATTCTCAATTGATTATCCGAAGGAGAATCTTATGTCAACCATACTTGAAACGAGGGGCTTGACGCACGTTTACGGCGCAGGCACCCCCTTTGAACGCACTGCGCTCGACCATGTTGACCTCAAAATCGAAAAAGGTGAAATCCTCGGTGTGATCGGTCACACCGGTTCGGGCAAGTCCACGCTCATCCAGCACCTGAACGGTCTGCTGCAGCCCACCTCGGGCGAGGTCCTGCTCGACGGCAAGTCTATCTGGGATGCCAAGGGCAAGTGCAGCCGCGAAACGCGCTTCCGCGTTGGTCTGGTATTCCAGTATCCGGAATATCAGCTGTTTGAGGAGACCATCGCGAAGGATATCGCCTACGGTCCGACCAACATGAAGCTGCCGCAGGCTGAAATTGACGAGCGCGTGCGCGAATCCATGGCCGCAGTCGGTCTTGCACCCGAGCTGGCCGATCAGTCTCCGTTTGCGCTGTCCGGCGGCCAGAAACGCCGTGTTGCGATCGCAGGCGTTATCGCCATGCGTCCGGACGTGCTCGTGCTCGATGAGCCGACCGCAGGTTTGGATCCGGCCGGCCGTGACGAGATTTTCGATCTGGTTCGCAACTACCACAAGCAGTCCGGCGCAACCATCCTCATCGTATCCCACTCGATGGAGGACATTGCCCAGATCGCCGACCGTCTGCTCGTGATGAATCATGCCAAGGTGCTGTTCTGCGATACGCCGCGTGAAGTTTTCTCGCATGCGGACGAGATCATCGCCGCAGGACTGGACATCCCGATGATCACCAAGGTCATGCTCGAGCTGAAAAAGCGCGGTCACGACGTTGATACCTCGGTTTACACCGTAGCGCAGGCCATGGATGCTCTGCGCGCCTGCAAGCGGAAGGAGGCGGCTCACTAATGCTGAAGGATATTACCCTCGGTCAGTTTTTCCCGGGCAACAGTGCGGTGCACCGGCTTGACCCGCGTGTCAAGATCGTGCTGACAGTTGCATTCATCGTGCTGCTGTTCCTCGCACAAGGTCCGGTTTCCTATGCGCTTATCATCGCATTTCTGGCGGTTATCATCGGTATTTCGCGTATTTCGCCCAAAATGGTGCTGCGCGGCCTCAAACCGATTTTGTTTATCGTCATTTTCACGGCCGTGCTCAACCTGTTCTATACACCGGGCACCTACATTTTCCAGTGGCACTTCCTGCACATCAGTATCGAAGGCATTAAGCTCGCGATCTTCATGGTGCTGCGCCTGATGCTGCTCATCATCGCAACGTCCATGCTCACCTACACCACCTCGCCTATCCAGCTGACCGACGGACTCGAGCGTCTGCTTTCTCCGCTCAAAAAGCTGCATGCGCCGGTGCATGAGCTGTCCATGATGATGTCGATCGCACTGCGTTTCATCCCGACCCTCATTGAGGAAACCGAGAAAATTATCTCGGCACAGAAGGCACGCGGCGCAGATTTCGACTCCGGCAACCTCATCCAGAGAGCCAAGGCTATGATTCCAATTCTGGTGCCGCTGTTCATCTCGGCGTTCCGCCGAGCGGACGAGCTGGCCACCGCGATGGAGTGCCGTCTGTACCGCGGTGATGTTGGCCGTACCCGTATGCGCCAGCTGAAGATCGCCCGGGTGGATGTTGGCGCACTGCTGTGGGTGGCTGTGCTGTTCGCGGTTGTAATCGTGCTCAAGCATTTCGGCCTTTAACACAAATCTATATTGTAGGGCGGGATGACCTCATCCCGCCGTATTCAAACGAATGCCTACCGTAAAAAACGGCGGGGTGAGGTCAGAAGGTGAATTGCCCACAAGGGCAAGAGAAGCCACTCTGGAGTGCCCCGCCCTACGGTTTGGCCTAATATTTAAGTTTTAACTATGATGAAAAATATTGCATTAGTGCTTTCTTACGACGGCACAAATTTCAACGGCTGGCAGATCCAGAAAAACGGTCCTTCGATTCAAGAGAGCATGGAGGACGCGATTTTTCATCTGCTGAAGCAGAAAGTTCACGTTTCCGGTGTCGGACGCACGGATTCCGGCGTTCATGCCCGCCGGTATGTTGCAAACTTTCACGCAGCCTGCACCATCCCGATGGACCGTCTGCCGTATGCGCTCAACAGCTTTCTGCCTGAGGACATTGCGGTTTCCGGTGCAGTCGAGGTCCCCGAGGACTTCGATGCCCGCTTTAACTGCACCAAAAAGGAATACGCCTACTACCTGTTCCCTTCCACCCTGCGGGACCCGTTCCACGCACGGTACGCATATCGGTACAATTATCCGCTGGATATCGCTAAAATGCAGGAAGGTGCGCAGTATTTTGTCGGCAAACAGGATTTCGCGTCTGTGAGAAGTCAGGGCACGCCGGTCAAGAGCACCGTGCGCACCATTTTCTGGTGCGAGGTGGAGCCGATGGACGACCTGATCCGCATCCGCGTGTGCGGCGACGGCTTTCTGTACAACATGGTACGCGCCATTGCGGGCACGCTGACTTACGTCGGCGGCGGCAAGCTGGCGCCCGAGCAGGTACGCGATGTACTGCTCGCGTGCGACCGGGAGCAGGCCGGACCGACCCTGCCTGCGTGCGGTCTGTTCATGAACCGCCTGTGGTACGACGATACGCCCGAACTGGACAGATTCCACCTGTCCGACTGACAGATTTCGCCTGTCGAACGACAGATTTCAAGTTCTATTCACATTTTCACCCATCAAATACGCTACAATAAGGAGGCGGGATCTCATGAGCGAACAGAACCCAAAGCAGAATATCATCCGCTTTCCGATCTCCAAGCGGGAACGCCGTCAGCGCATGCTCGACAGCAAGGACGCGCGTATCCGCACAACGGCTCTGCTCAGCATGATCTGCGGCTGGGCGCTGGTGCTGGGAACGGCTATCTTCCTGATCGCCAACTACCGCATCTTTACGCCGACTTCGCTGCGCACGCTCGGCAGCTACATTGCGGCCGGTGTCCGCTCGCACGACGGCGATATCACCACCATCAACTATGAAAACGAGACCTTCAGCGACGGTGCATTGTTTGAATCCGGTCTGGCGTACGCGGACAGTGACGCACTGTTCCTGTCCCGTGCGGGCAGCATGACCACGCTGCGCTACTCGCTCGGCTACTCCGATCCGGCGGTGGAGAGCAGCACGAATTATGTGCTTGTGTACGACCGCGGCGGTGTCAAAGCCGCACTGGTCGGCTCGGCAGGCGCAGTCGCAGAACTGGAGCTGGAATCCACTATTCTGAACGGTTCGGTCGGCCGCAGCGGCCGTTTTGTGCTCACCACCAACGAGCACGGCTACCGCACTGCCGCTGCCGTTTACGACACCGCAGGAAAAGAGGTTTTCAAATACCGAGCATCGGAATACTATATTGTATCCGCCGTGCTCTCGCCGGACAGCAGCACGCTCGGCATTCTCGCCTTCCGGCAGAACGGTGTGACGCTCGAATCCCATGTGCTGTTCTTTGATGTGTCCTCCGGCAAGCAGATTTCGGACACTGCACTGACCGATGCCCTCGGCGTAACGCTCACCTATTCGGAGAACAACGCCGCCATTGCCCTGTGCGACACCGGTCTGTACCACGTCACCCGCAGAGGTGCGGTCGATGTGCTGCTCGAACTCAGCTCGCAGGATCTGATCGCCAGTGCGTCGCAGGGCAGCACGATGGCTGTCGCTGTGCGCTCCTACCTGAACGATGCCCGCAGCGACCTGTACACCGTGCGAAACGGCAGTCTGCACGGTCCGTTCGCTCTGACCGAGGAGCCGACGGCTCTGGCCGTCTCCAACGCCGGTACGGCGGTGCTGTCCGCGTCCGGTGTCACGGTCTACAACACCTCGGCCGAGCCGCAGTGGCACAACGATGACACTGTCGGTGCACGCCGTGTGCTCATGACCGATGACGGCACGGTTTTCCTGCTGTACAACCGCAACGCGCGTATCTTTACCGCACATTCCGAACGATCCGAGGAAGTTCATGCAGATAACTGATCTCAACGATATCTTTTCCACCGCAGTGCAGCTGCTCAACGCACCTGACCTGATCCTCATCGCCGTGCTGCTGGCTAACGTGTGGCTCGGTGCCCGACGAGGACTTGTCGGTGCGCTGTACGGCGTGATTGGCCGCATCGGCATGATTGCCGCGTCTGTCACGGCCGCAAAGTACACCGCGCCTTATGTGGCGCAGTGGGTGGTCGTACCGGCGGTCGGTCAGCTGTTTGAAAAGCAGGCCGCACTCAAAACCGCCGAAGGCGTACTGGACGGACTGCGGCAGACCGTCACCGAAGCCGCAGTCGGCATGTCGGAGAGCATTGCGTTCTCCATGCTGATGGTGCTGTTCAGCGTGCTGTTCGGACGGCTCATCTGGATTTTCGGCCACAGTCTCAAGCTGATTGTGCGCCGCACACCGCTGAGCGCACTCGACTCCGCAGGCGGCGCCGTGATCGGCCTTGTGACCGGCATTGCCTTCGTCTGTATCCTGCTGATCGTGCTGCAGTGGCTGTTCCCGATCACCTATACGTCGCTCGGCTATCTCTCGCCGGAGCGCGTCAAGCATACACTGCTGCTCCGTCAGCTTGTGGACGTTTTACCAATCGCAATCTAATCATTTCCCATTCCTAAAAGGAGTTTAACCTATGAATATGCCAATGTGCTCGCGATGCAAGAAAAACATCGCGGTGGTGTTCATCACCAAAATCGAGGGACCGGATAAGACCACCCAGGAGGGTCTGTGCCTCAAGTGCGCACGCGAACTGGGTGTCAAGCCGCTCGATAACATCATGGAGCAGATGGGTATCACCGAGGACGACCTGGAAGCGCTCTCCGGTGAAATCGGCTCTCTGTCCGACCTCAACGATCTGGTTCCCGCCGGTTCGGACGGCACGGACGACGACGCACCGCACGAGACCAATCCGGTCGCGTCCGGCAACCTGCCGGGTCAGCCTGCCGCCGGCTCTCAGGAGGAGACCCGCACCCGTTCTTCCCGCAAGGAGGACAAAAAGCGTAAGTATCTGAACAATTACTGCGAAAACCTGACCAAAAAGGCCGCAGAAGGCCGCATTGACCACATTGTCGGCCGCGACCGCGAGACCGACCGCGTCATTCAGATCCTCAACCGCCGCCAGAAGAACAACCCGTGTCTCATCGGCGAACCCGGTGTCGGCAAGACGGCTGTTGCAGAAGGTCTGGCGGTCCGCATCAACGAGGGACGCATTCCGTTCAAGATGCGCAACAAGGAAGTGCATCTGCTCGACCTGACCGCTCTCGTAGCGGGCACGCAGTTCCGCGGCCAGTTTGAGAGCCGCATGAAGGGCCTCATTGACGAGGTAAAGCGTATCGGCAACATCATTCTTGTCATCGACGAGGTACACAACATTGTCGGCACCGGCGATTCCGAGGGTTCGATGAATGCCGCTAACATCCTCAAGCCTGCGCTCGCCCGCGGTGACATTCAGGTCATCGGCGCGACCACGCTCAAGGAGTACCGCAAGTATATCGAGAAGGATGCCGCACTCGAGCGCCGTTTCCAGCCGGTCTACATCGGTGAGCCGTCGGTTGCCGAGACCACCGAGATTTTGAAGGGCATCCGCTCGTACTACGAGACCTTCCACGGTGTTACCGTGTCGGACGAGATGTGCCGCCGTGCCGCTGAGATGAGCGAACGCTATATCACCGACCGTTTTCTGCCGGATAAGGCCATCGACCTCATTGACGAAGCCTGCTCGCGGCTCAATCTGGATTCTCCGCAGCTGTCCGAGATTCCCGAGCTGCAGAACGAACTCGAGCGCCTGCAGGCACAGCTTGACGAACTGACCCAGTCCTCTGCCCGTGCCGAGGAGGAGGAAACCTACGCTAAGATCGCGTCCTGCCGCAGCCGCATCCTGCAGGTGGAGGCGCAGCTGCACGAGCTGCTGACCAAGCCCGCACCGCAGGTTGACGAGCAGCTTCTGGCTGAGGTCATCGAGATCTGGACCGGCATTCCGGCGTCCAAGGTAGCCGCCCAGGAGTCCGCACGCCTGCGTGACATGGAGGCACGCCTCAAATCGCACGTCATCGGTCAGGACGAGGCCGTAGACGCGGTCTGCGCGTCCATCCGCCGCAACCGTGCGGGCATCAGTCCCAAGCGCAAGCCGGCGTCCTTCCTGTTTGTCGGCCCGACCGGTGTCGGCAAGACCGAGTTGGTCAAGCAGCTTGCCCTCGACCTGTTCGACTCGCCGGACGCGCTCGTTCGTCTCGACATGTCCGAATATATGGAAAAGCACACGGTTTCCCGCCTGATCGGTTCCCCTCCGGGATACGTCGGCTACGATGAGGCCGGTCAGCTGACCGAGAAGATCCGCCGCCGTCCGTACTCGGTCGTTCTGTTCGACGAGATCGAGAAAGCGCACCCGGATGTGCTCAACTCTCTGCTGCAGATTCTGGATGACGGCCGTCTGACTGACGCTCAGGGCCGTGTTGTCAGCTTCGAGAACACGGTCATCGTTATGACCTCGAATGCCGGTTCGCAGTCCAACAGCACGCCTGCAGGCTTCGGCCGCACCGTGTCCCAGATGAGCAAGGACCGTGTGATGAAGGCCCTCGAGGACATCATGCGTCCCGAGTTTCTCAACCGCATTGACGAGATCATCGCGTTCAACCAGCTGTCCGAGGACAATTTCCGCCACATTGCGGAGATCATGCTCGGTGAACTGCGCACCACGCTTGCGGATAAAGATATCCGCCTGACGTGGGACGACAGCCTGCTCGACCTGCTCACCGAGAAGTCGTACTCGGTACGCTATGGCGCCCGCAATCTGCGCCGCCTGATCGAAAAGGAGATCGAGAATCCGCTTGCGAACGCCATTGTCACCGGTGATAAGCCGCTGATGGGTGCTCACCTTTCTGCTGAGGACGGTAAGGTCAAGCTAGACACCATTTAATCATTGCGAATTGAAAATGGAGTCCTGCAAACAAAAGTCAATAGCCAAAATGAAAAAAGTCCCGCAAAATTTGCGAGACTGAAAAAGGGTATAGCAAAGCAGACTGGAGCAAAATCA
>CAVLCS010000078.1:0-12682 GCA_963661675.1 Bulleidia sp. | reverse complement strand
CCATAGTGATTGCCCTCCCTTGGCAGATGTTGTGTGCAAACTTCATTCTACCATGTTTGGAAAATCACTATGGATTTTTTAGGTGTCCAACTTCATTATGCAATCAACCAAGTAAACACAAAGGACTTCGCTGTATGGCGGAGTCCTTTTGCATTTTTTACGATGATACGAATCGTGTCACGCATGTGACGACACGTTTCTGGCATCATTCTGCGGCTTTTGGTACGATGAAGCTGTCAAAAGCATTCGATACAGAAAGGGCGCAGAATGATGAAAAAGATGTTGTTATCCGGAGGGATTTTCCTCACCGCCTTCGCTCTATGGACGGCACTGGTTCGGCTGGCCGATGTGCAGCCGCTCGGTCCGCAGGAAACCGAAATCGGTCTGGCGGCACTCAATCACGGGTTTTACCGGTTGACAGGTGTCCACATGACGCTGTATACGCTCACCGACTGGCTAGGATTGGTGCCGGTGGCAGTCTGTCTAGTGTTCGCAGGCGTTGGATTAGCGCAGTGGATCAGACGGAAAAGCATGTGTAGCGTGGACGCGGATATCCTGATTCTGGGTATCTATTACGCGGTGGTGATACTGGCGTATCTGCTGTTCGAGATGATTCCGGTCAATTACCGTCCGGTGCTGATAGAGGGCAGACTGGAAGCGTCGTACCCGTCTTCGACCACGCTGTTGGTGCTGTGTGTGATGCCGACCTTGGTCGATCAGGTGCGGTACAGACTGTCCGGCACGGAAGCAAAACGGTGGATAACGATTCTTTCGGTCGCGTTTTCCGTCTGCATGGTGCTCGGCAGAATGCTTTCCGGTGTGCACTGGCTTTCGGACATCGTGGGCGGCATTCTGCTGAGCGCCGGACTGGTTTGCTGCTATCTGGCGGCAGTATGGTCGATACGAAAGAAAAAAATGAGAGAAACGAGGGAACGGCATTGGAATTTCACGAAAAACTGCAGGAACTTCGCAAAAGCAGGGGACTGACGCAGGAAGAGCTGGCGGAAGCGCTGTATGTGTCCCGAACGGCGATTTCCAAGTGGGAGTCCGGCAGAGGATATCCGAGTATCGACTCGCTGAAAAACATATCCGCCTACTTTTCGGTGAGCATTGATGCGCTTTTATCGAGCGAACAGCTGATTTTCCTCGCCCAAAAGGAGAATCACGCCAATCTCAGCCGCATGTGCGGTCTGCTGTTTGGTCTCGCGGATGTGTTCTCGCTGCTGCTGGTGCTCCTGCCGCTGTACCCGCAGCCGGTCGATGGATGTGTGTATGCGGTGAATCTCCGGCAGTACATGGAAAACGGTTCGGCTGGAAGCAGGATTTTCTGGGTGCTGTTTCTCGTGCTGACCGTTCTCGGTCTCGTCAAAACCGGAATGATTTTGTGCCATGCAAAGAAGGGTCAAACGCTGCTGACGGTCTGCTCGATCGGCTGCAGCGTACTGGCGGTTCTGGCACTGACCATGGCACGAGCGCCGTATGCAGTGACGGTGGCGTTTCTGCTGCTGCTCGTCAAAGGCGGTTTGCTTTACCGGAAAGCCGCGGCAGGCTGAGTGCGGTTTTGCATTTTTGCGAAAGTGTGATATAATCAAACCAATCACTATTTATATAAGGAAAGAAGTCATTATGGATACCGAAAATCCGAAAACGGCAATCGAATACATACACTCGCTCGGCAGATTTTCCGGCAAGCCGGGTCTGCACCGCATCAAGGCTTTGTGTGCGGCACTGGGCGACCCGCAGGACAAGCTGAAATTCGTTCATCTGGCGGGCACGAACGGCAAAGGCTCGACCGCGAGCATGATCGCCTCGGCGCTGCAGGCGGCCGGACTGCGGACCGGACTGTACACCTCGCCGTATCTGGTGCAGTTTTACGAGCGCATCCGCGTGGACGGCGTGATGATCTCGGACGACGATCTCACGCGCCTGTGTGAGCGGGTCACGGTGGCGTGTGAATCGCTCACGCTGCCCGAGGGCGAGACCATCGGCGAGTTTGAGTTCACGACCGCACTGGCGTTCCTGTACTTCGCCGAGCAGGAATGCGACATTGTGGTGTTGGAAACCGGTCTGGGCGGCCGCTGCGACGCGACAAATGTCCTCAAAAACGCCGAAGTCTGCGTCATTACGCCGATTTCGCTCGACCACACGGCTGTGCTCGGCAACACGGCGGCCGTCATTGCAGCTGAGAAGGCGGGCATTTTCAAGCCGGGTGCGGCCGTTGTTGCCGCGGACGGTCAGCCGAATGACGTACAGGCGGTTCTGCACCGGGCCTGCAGCGCCGCAAGCGCGATCTGGTTCGGCGGAGCAGAGGACTGCCGCGTGCTGCGGTGCGATATCAGCGGTTCGGCGTTCGTGTACGAGGAACAGGGCTACACCATTGCTATGCCCGGCCGTCATCAGCTGCAGAACGCCCGGACGGCTCTGCGGACGCTGAACGCGCTGCGGGAACGCGGATGGCATATCCCGACCGAGGCCGCCGTGCGCGGTCTGGCGCGGGCGCGTATCGCAGGCCGCTTGGAACGGGTGGTCGATCAGCCACTCATCCTGCTCGACGGTGCGCATAATGCCGCAGGTGCGGACGCGCTGTGCCACGCGGTGGACGAACTGCTCAAGATGAAGCGTCTGCATGTTGTGATGGGCATGGTGCGCGATAAAGACTACGCAACCTGCGTCCACGAGGTCGCAAGCCGTGCGGACGACTTTTATGCCTGCGTGCCAGATGCCGGTGAGCGCTCGCTGGATGCGCATACCATCGCGGAACTGGCGCGTCAGTCGTGCAAGAGCGTGTACGAGTGCGAATCCACTGAGCACGCCATCGAGCTCGCGCTGGAGCACGCCAAGATGAACGACTGCATTCTCATCTGCGGTTCGCTGTATCTGATCGGCGAGTGCGAGAAGATTTTGCGCGGCCGACCGAAAGCGACAGATTAAAATGGAATAAACAGGTAAAATAAGGCGTGTACTTCTAAACAGAGTACAAGCCTTATTTTTATGCTGATTTCGAGGTGAAATATATGCTGCAAATCACGCAGAGAAGGCAGGAGGGCACGTTGATCGCGGTGTACACCGGCGAACTGGACCATCATGCGGCACGGGCGGCGATCGAGCAGACCGAGGACCTGCTGGTGCTGTTTCCATGCGAAAAACTGGTGCTCGACCTGTCCGAGCTAACGTTTATGGACAGTTCCGGTCTGGCGGTCGTGCTGCATCTGCACCGCACCTGTGCCCGCAGCGGGCGCGAATTTGCGGTGCGAGGAACGCCGCCGCAGCCCATGCGGGTGTTTGAGGCGGCCGGTCTGCCGCAGGTGATGGTTTTTGAAAGGAGGGAGGAGTAATGCGGGCAGTCATCAACAAAATGAGCCTGAAATTCGAGAGCCATTCGGTCAACGAGGCGTTTGCGCGGCAGGCGGTCGGCGCGTTTGTCGCGCAGCTTGACCCGACGATGGAGGAGCTTGGCGACATCAAAACCGTGGTCTCCGAGGCGGTGACGAACGCCATCGTGCACGGTTACGCACGCAAAAGCGGGTTTATCACGGTGACGGTGCGGTTGTTTGAGGGACGAGCACTTGAACTCAAGGTGAAGGATGCCGGATGCGGCATTGAAAACGTCGAGCAGGCGCGCCAGCCCATGTTCACCACGGGCGATGACACGCGCAGCGGCATGGGATTTACCATCATGGAGACGTTCACGGACAAAATGCGCGTGCGGTCCACACCGGGCAAGGGAACGCTGGTCGCGATGGTCAAGGTGCTGAAGGAGCGGCAGGCGTGACCGGAGAAATGCGCACGCTGCTCGAGCAGGCGGCAGTCGGCGACAGGGACGCGGAAGCGCGGCTGATCGATGAGAACAGCGGTCTCATCTGGTCGATCGCACGGCGATATTACGGGCGCGGCACCGAGCCGGACGATCTGTATCAGCTGGCGTGTGTCGGCTTTATCAAGGCTGTGCGCGGCTTTGATGTGTCGCTCGGCAATGAGTTTTCTACATATGCGGTGCCCAAGATCGCGGGCGAGATCCGGCGGTTCCTGCGCGACGACGGTGCGGTCAAGGTCAGCCGGGCGGTCAAGGAACGCGCTGTGCGTGTACGCCGCCTGCAGAGCGAGTGGGAAAGCCGACATGGACGGTCGCCAACCGTGTCCGAGCTGGCCCAGGCGGCCGGACTGACCGTCGAGGAAGTGGCCGCGTGTGAGCAGGCGGACGTGTCGGTGGACTCGTTCGAGCGGGAGCTGTCCGGCGGCGGACGGCTGGGCGATCTGGTCGGTGACGAGGGCATGGAGGAGAGAACGTGCCTGCATCTGTCGCTGCATGATGCGCTGCGGGATTTGCCCGAGCGAGATAGGCAGGTGCTCGATTTGCGGTACGCACGCGATATGACGCAGCAGCAGGTCAGCCGCATCATCGGTGTGTCGCAGGTGCAGGTCTCGCGCATCGAAAAACGCGCCATAGAGAAGCTGAGGGAAATGTTGAGAGAGTAGCAGAAAGCCGAAAAAAAGAAGAGGAATTGTTCCGGTCGGATTGACATATTTCTCGGTTTGCGGTATTATAATAATACCAGACGGCACCATAGAGTGTCCGTCGCAACTGTGAAGCAGGCAATGGGACCGATTTCCGTGTGTCTGTGGAGTTATGTATGTGGGTTTGGGTGAGTACCGCGGATCGGTGTAGGCGCAAGCTGAAAGAAAACACCCTCGAAAGGGATCTGCTCGCAGATCCCTTTCATTTTTATATAGAAATGACGGTGTTGGTATGTGTTTGCTGCGGAAAGCAGCGGAAGCGTGGGAAAAGTTATTAAACCTGCGATATGATATGGTATTTGGACGCAAAAAGAAAAGCTATGCGGTTTCACTTTCGTTTGAACGCTATGATTTTCCGCATTTAGTCGGCATGCAGTACGCAAATGATGTTGATTTTAAAATCAATGCAGCGGAATATTATGGCGAAAAGCTGATAACAGCGATTTTATCTGGGAAATTAGACCCAAAGCGGATTGAAAAATCAAAGAACTGGGATCGCATACAAAAACGATTGCAAGTGCTTGTAAATTTACAGGACACGCTAGAAAATGATTTTTCATTCTTCCTGTTTTCCAAGGCAAAAGTGCCGAGGTACAGTAAAATAGATGCAGAATATCTGATTCGAAACGATCGTTCAGGCGAAATGTTCTTTGTTTTTCTGGATAAGGAATCCGGGAGATATTTCTGCAAATCTGCATTTGGTTCGGAAATGGATTATTCTCGCAACCAGACACCGTTGACACTGTTGTATAAATGCAGGATAGAAGGAGAGAATAAAGAAGTTTTATTTCAGCACCCAAAGTATGTAGCAGACACCATATAAAAAGGAGATTCTCGTAGAGAATCTCCTTTATTTTACTATTGTGAGGGCGTCAGCAAAATTTGTCCCATCAGTACACAAATTTCCACCAGATATGCCGTATACAATCCAAGAATCACCCTGCCGAATCGCAATTCTTCCGCGATCGAGCAGTACAGCAGAAACGGAAAGATAACGAGCAGCAACAGCACGATCAGCACCGCAATTTGGAATTTACTGCGCGGCAGCCGACCCAATCGGAATGCGATCACGCCGACAAGGAAAATACCAGTAAACACTGCAGTCAGAATCGCAAGGCGGCGGAAATCAGCATGAAACGAATCAGCGCTGACATTCGGCGGCACATCGGACAGGATACCGGTGAAATACCACAGCGGCAGCGCACATATCGCGAAAAATGTAAGCGCAACATGGTGCAGCGCCATACAGAGTTCGGTTTTGCGTGTCATTTCGCCAACAGCCCCAATCCGGCCATGCACACGAGCATGCCGACGACCTGCCGCAGGGTGATGACCTCGCGGTAGAGCAGTGCGCCGACCAGCACGAGCACACACGCGAGCGTAATGTTCGCCGCCAGATTGCCGACGCTGACCTTCCAGCCGGCGCGATAAATGCAGATATAGCCGAATTCCACTCCGACGATCGAGATGCCGAGCACAAAGGTGCTCCAGTTGACCTTCGTCAGTTCGGTCAGCAGATTTTTCTGCGTATCGGTGACGAAAAACAGCAGCAGAGAACAGAGTGCGCCGATCAGATAGGTCACCGACAGGGACGCAAACATGTTTATCTCGCTCGGTGTGGATTTGGCGCAGATATTGTACAGCGTGTTCGCGCTGACGGTGATGAGAATGGGCCAAAGCATGTTCCACATAATTGAAAACCTCCCGAAAAGAAAGCACCTGCCGCACAAGATAGCCTTATGCGGTAGGTGCTTACTCGTTGATGGATACAGTATAGCGCGGAATGCACAAAAATGCAACTTAAATTTTGTGCATAAACTGTCCGGCCGACTTGGCCATCAGCCGTTTGGTGCCCTTCTGGTCAAACGCGATCTCGAGCAGCGCATCACCGCCCATAGGCTTTACCGACACGATGAGTCCATCGCCGAAGGCTTTATGGAACACGCGGTCGCCTGCGGCAAAGTTCGGCAGCGGCTTGCTCTTGGCCGCCGAGGCCAGCGATGCACTCGGTGCGGCATTGGCAGCGGAAACATACCGGGCCCGCATGACCTGCGGACGCGAAAGCGTCGGGTCGGGTGCAGTCGCATTCGAGAACCGGCGGCTTTCCGTGATATTGCTCTCGAGCAGTTCCTCCGGCATCTCGTCAATGAAGCGCGACGGATGCGAATACTGCGTGCGGCCGTACAGCAGACGGCGTTCCGCGCAGGTGAGATACAGCTGCTCCTTCGCACGGGTGACGGCTACGTAGCACAGGCGGCGTTCTTCCTCCATGTCCTCGTCCTTCTCCATGGCCCGGAAGCCGGGGAACAGACCGTCCTCCATGCCCGCGAGGAACACGACCGGGAATTCCAGGCCTTTGGCGGCGTGCATGGTCATCATGATGACTGCGTCCTCGTCCTCGCCGGACTGGTCGGCGTCCGTGTACAGCGCCATGTTCTCGAGGAAATCGCCGAGCGACGGCGTTTCGGTCTTGTCCTCGTAGTCAACAATGTAGGATTTTAACTCCTCGATGTGCTCGATGCGGTTTTCCTCTTCCACACCGCCCTTCAGCTGCAGCGCACGAATGTAGCCGCTTTTGTCCATCAGCTCATCGTACAACTCGGAAAGCGAAACAAATTCCCGCAGTTTGCGCAGATTTTCAATCATCTCGCCAAACTTCTCCATAGCCGCGGCGCCGCGCGACAGCGCCGGATACTGCGACGCATGGCAGACCACGTCGTACAGCGTCGTGCCGTACTCGACAGCAAGCTGCATGGCGGTCTCGACCGACTTGTCGCCGATCTTGCGGGCAGGCGTGTTGATGATGCGGCGCAGACGCAGTTCGTCTGCCGGATTTTCGATCACCCACAGGTAGGCGAACATGTCCTTGACCTCGGCACGCGAGAAGAAGTCGCGGCCCTTGTACACGCGGTACGGAATGCCCGCACGGATGAATGCGGCCGCAATGTTATCCGAAAGTACGTTGTTGCGGTACAGAACGGCAAAATCTCCCCATTTACGGCCCTGTTCCACGCCTTCGCGGATGGTGTCGGCGATGTAGGCGGCTTCGCCTTCCTGGCTGTCCGACCGGTGCAGACGAATCTTCGCACCGTCGCCGTGGTCGGTCCACAGTTCCTTGCCCTTGCGGCCGACGTTGTTGCGGATGACCTCGTTTGCAGCATTCAGAATGTTGCCGGTCGAGCGGTAATTCTGTTCGAGACGGATGGTTTTCGCGTCCTTGAACTGCTTTTCAAACTCCAGAATGTTCGTGATCGTTGCACCGCGGAACTTGTAGATACTCTGGTCGTCATCGCCGACCACGCAGATGTTCTCGTAATAGCCCGCCAGCAGACTGGTGAGCACATACTGCGCATAGTTGGTGTCCTGATACTCGTCCACGAGTACATAGCGGAACTGGTGCTGATAGTATTCTAGCACCTCGGGATTGTTCTGCAGCAGCAGCACGGTTTTCATGATAATGTCGTCAAAATCCAGCGCACAAGCCTTTTTCATGGCCTTTTCGTAGTCGCGGTAAACATCAGCGACCTTTTCACGGAAGTAATCGCCGACAGCGTCCGCGCTGAACTGACGCGGTGTCATCAGCTTGTCCTTGGCACGGCTTATCATGCCCATCACAGTTCGCGGATCGAAATTCTTGGGATCGAGATCGAGCTTTTTCATCACGTTCAGAATAACGCGCTTCTTGTCGTCCTCGTCGTAGATGGTGAACGCGCTCTCAAAGCCGAGCAAGTCAACGTGCTTGCGCAGAATGCGCAGGCAAGCGGTGTGGAAGGTGTACGCCCAGACAGCGGACGCGGCTTCCTCGTCGCCGAGGGCGAACTCCAGACGCTCGCGCAGCTCGCGTGCAGCCTTGTTCGTGAACGTGATCGCGATCACCTGCCACGGCCGAGCGGGATTCATCGCACACAGACGTTCTGCTCGGGCCCGGTTTTCCGGCTGCGGATCGGTCAGGTATTCGGTCAGGAACAGCAGATCGTCCTCGGTCGCCCAGTCAGGCGCATATTCGTCTGTTAGTCCGTCGCCGAACTTGAGAATGTTGATGATGCGGTTGATGAGCACGGTCGTCTTGCCGCTGCCTGCACCCGCCAGAATGAGCAGCGGACCGTCGGTTTGGTAGACAGCCTCGCGCTGCTTGTCGTTTAACTTGGAAAAGCGCTGTTCGATGATCGCCCGTCGGACAGCGGCATATTTCATATCAAATTTGGTCGGTTCCATAGGTTTCCTCGTTTCGTTTGAAGATACAGAAAATCAAATGCAGAGATAGTATATCATATTCGGGAAAAGAAAACAAATGTTCTGTTTGGTTGAATCGAAGAAATGCGTGAGGTATACTATAATAAAAAGAAAGAGGAAGCATCCAGTTCAGTACCGCCAACACTCGCCGCTGATCAGACGGCGCAAGGTGAGTATCCTTCAGCTTCCCCTTTGAGAAGATGTATCCAGTTCAGCAGCCACGATGCCTTTCGGTGTTAACTACCCTTCAACATCTTCTTTTCGGAAGATGTATCCAGTTCCATCGCCACAATGCCTTTCGGTGTTAATGACCCTTCAACATCTTCTGCTGCTAAAATAACAGGTATGGCAGCTTCTGTCAAGAGAGAAGCTGCACAATATTTAGAGGTGAGCACAATGACAGACAAACAGCGGCAGGAAACCTATGCACAGATGCTCGTACGGCTTTCGCGCTCGAATTTCCGCAGCCGATTTCATTTGAAGGCGCAGGACAAGCAGTATATCCGCGAGAAAGGCTGGAACACCATCGCCGACCACGCGGCAGATTTCGTCTCCAAGCGGCTTGCACCGGCCGAACCGAAAAACGACGGCAAGCAGACACCCATGCGGGGACATCCGGTGTTCATCGCACAGCACGCGACTGCCTGCTGCTGCCGCGGCTGTCTGGAAAAATGGCACGGTATCCCGCAGGGCAGAGCGCTTTCGGCGGAACAGCAGGTCTATATCGTTGGGATGCTGATGGAATGGATGCGGAGAGAAATGGAAAATTGAAAATGGAGAATGGAAAATTAGAGTGAAGAGTGGAGAGTTGAGAGGGAAGAGAACTTTGTGGTTTACCGTTCTCCGCAGAACAAAAAAGAGACGCGTTTGCGTCTCTTCTGCTATTTGGGCAGATTACTGCGGATAATGCACAGCACAAGTGCGATTCCGCTGGAAATGCCAATCAGGTATTGATGGTTGATGTAATCGTCCATTGTGTGCGGTGTGTGGGCGGTCAAGGTGATCCAAACCGCGATTCCGACAGCAATTATGGCCGATAGGGCACAGAGAAGGTTGAGAACAGTTTTTCGATTCATTATAGCAGCCTCCCAGCAGAAACGAGGTTGGTATATGCACAGCATAGCATAACGGTGTGCATAACGCAATGAATGTGATGTAAATGGCAATATCGCTGCAGAGTTTATTATGTAGGGCGTGGTGACCTCACCACGCCGTAGTCTAAACCATTTGCAGAAATGTAATCGTAGGGGCGGCCAGTGGCCGCCCACAAACCGTACGATATGGCGTTGCTTGGGCGACCACTGGTCGCCCCTACGGTTAGAAGATATACAGATGAGTTATACGGCGGGGTGAGGGCACCCCGCCCTACGATAATAGATAAATTTCATTCTCTAGTTTCGATTTTGCAGCCGATAGATAAAACTTTGTAGAACTGTAATAATATTCATATTAAAAAATCCACATTTCGTACAATCAATCTCTTGCCACAAACGACACGATTTGATATTATATAAATGTATTGCTGTTTCGTATGCTAAATGGTAAAAACAGCATAATTGATCCTCTGCCAGCTGGCAGGGATAAGGAGGAAATAAAGGTTCAATGAGTAAGGTTGAGCAGTATATCACCAGTATTCCGGACTTCCCGAAGGAAGGCATCATCTTCCGCGATATCACCACCGTGCTCGGTGACGCGGACGGCTTCCATCTGGCGGTGGACGAGATGACCGCACTGCTGGACGGCGTAGAGTTCGACGCGATCGCCGGTCTGGAGTCCCGCGGCTTCCTGTTCGGTGCACCGATGGCGTATAATCTGCATAAGGCGTTCATCCCGATCCGTAAACAGGGCAAGCTGCCGCGTGCAACGTCCCGCATGTCCTACGAGCTGGAGTACGGCATGGAGACCATCGAGGTTCATCGCGATGATATCAAGCCGGGCATGAAGATCGTCGTTGTCGATGACCTGATTGCGACCGGCGGTACGCTCGAGGCTGCTGTCCATCTGCTGGAGCAGCTTGGCGCAAAGGTCGTCAAGGTTGTCTGCCTGCTGGAACTCAAGGGTCTGCACGGCCGCGACCGCATCAAGACCTGTCCGGCGGAGACCGTTGTGGCTTACGAGGGGAAGTAAGCTGGATCATTTCACCGTAATCAAGGCGAAAGCCTAAAATAAAAAAGGGGGTTATTCGATGTTTGAACGTGTATTCAAGCTATCGGAACACAAAACCACAGTCAAGACCGAAGTCATGGCCGGTATCACTACCTTTATGACCATGGCGTATATCCTTGCCGTAAACCCGAGCGTACTGGGTTCTACCGGCATGGATACCACGGCGGTACTGCTGGCAACGGCTCTGGCGTCCTGCCTGGGCACGCTGTGCATGGCGTTTATGGCAAACCTGCCGTTTGCGCTCTCTGCCGGCATGGGTCTGAACGCCTTCATGGCGTACACCGTTGTTGCAGGCTACGGCTACAGCTGGCAGGTCGCTCTGCTGGCCGTATTCATTGAGGGCCTGATCTTCATCGTGCTGTCTCTGACCAACATTCGCGAGGCAATCTTCAATGCCATTCCGCTGACGCTCAAAAAGGGCGTTTCGGTTGGTATCGGCCTGTTCATCGCCTTTATCGGTCTGCAGAACTCCGGTCTGTGCGTAGACTCCGCAACGCTGGTCGGCATCATCAGCTTCCCGGAGAACTTCCACACCGCAGGCATCTGCGCACTGCTGACGCTGATCGGCCTGTTCTTCACCGCGGTATTCTACACCCGCAAGATGAAGGGCGCTATCCTGTACGGCATTCTGCTGACCTGGATCCTCGGCATGATCTGCCAGGTTACCGGCATCTACGTTCCGACGCCGGACGCAGGCTTCTACTCGCTGTTCCCGAGCTGGGGCATGACCGACTTCTCCAAGCTGGGTCTGACCTTCGGCCAGTGCTTCAACGTAGATTTCAGCGCCGTCGGCATCGTAAACTTCATCGTTGTCATCTTCTCGTTCCTGTTCGTTGATATTTTCGATACCCTGGGCACGCTGATCGGCGTTGCTACCAAGGCGAAGATGCTCGATAAGGACGGCAAGCTGCCGGGCATCAAGCCGGCGCTGATGGCAGACTCCATCGCAACCTCTGCAGGTGCAATTCTGGGTACTTCCACCACCACCACCTTCGTTGAGTCCGCATCCGGCGTAGCAGTCGGCGGCCGCACCGGTCTGACCGCACTGGTTACCGGCATCCTGTTCCTCGTATCCACGCTGTTTGCACCGATCTTCACCGCTATCCCGTCCTTTGCAACGGCTCCGGCGCTGATCATGGTTGGCTTCCTGATGGTAGGCACCGTAACCGAGATCAACTTCGATCTGGACAACCTGACCGAGTCCATCCCGGCTTACCTCGCTATCATCGCAATGCCGCTGTTTTACAGCATCTCCGAGGGTATCTCCATGGGCGTTATCTCCTACGTTCTGCTGAATGTTGCAGCAGGCAAGGGCAAGAAGGTCGCTCCGCTGATGTACGTTCTGGCTGTGCTGTTCGTACTCAAGTACATCTTCCTCTAATCGGAAAAACTTAAAATTTTTAAGAAGGCTGTCGAGATTTGTTCTCGGCGGCCTTCTTTTTTTCTGTTATGCAAAACCTTCCAAACATCAGGAAAAGTGAGGAAAAACGCAGGAAACGGTGATCGAATCGTGTCGATACTTGACAGAAATCGTAGGACTTGGTAAAATATAAAATGAATAAATTGGTGCAGTATGCCCTTTTGTTATGTACCCGAACGGAAAGGAGGCAGCGAAAATGACACAGCAGCGCAAAAAGTGCGGAAAAGGCGGCTTTACGCTCGTAGAGCTGGTGGTTACGCTGGTCATTTTGAGCATTTTGTTTGCCATCGCTGTGCCGAACCTTCTGGGGTATATCCACCTGTCGCAGTTCCGCAAGAATGAGTCGTA
>CAVLCS010000077.1:0-12944 GCA_963661675.1 Bulleidia sp. | reverse complement strand
ATAGTGATTGCCCTCCCTTGGCAGATGTTGTGTGCAAACTTCATTCTACCATGTTTGGAAAATCACTATGGATTTTTTAGGTGTCCAACTTCATTATGCAATCAACCGATAAAAAATAAAACAGGAGTTGATAAAAATGAAAAAGCTGTTATCCATGCTGCTGTGTGCCGTGATGACGGTCACCTGCATCGGAGCTGTTCCGGCGCATGCGGCAAGTAGTGATACACGGCTGCGTGTCGGCCTGACGATCAGCGGTGCTTCCACCTTTGCGGCGCCGCAGCTTGAAAACGTCAGCGGCTACAAGACCGGCTACACGGTCGGCACGGTCAGCGGCACCACGTTCTCCGGCAGTAAGTCGATTGCGAGCAGCGCACTGACCATCAAGCTGGTGAACAACGCGTTTCAGGTCAGCGATACCGACAGCGGCACCGTGCTGTACACGTCCGCACAGGGTGCAGACCATATCGCCATCCGTCCGAACAGCACGCTGACGTGGTTCAAGGGCTACAAGTGGAACGGCGACTTTGTGTACCGCCGTGCCTCGAACGGCAGCATCACTGTTATAAACTATGTTAATGTGGAAGATTATGTGAAGGGCGTTCTGCCGTATGAGATCGATCCGGACTGGCCTGCCGAGGCCCAGAAGGCGCAGGCGGTCTGCGCACGTTCGTTCGCACTCGGCACGCATAAGCACGGCAGCGACTATGATCTGTGCAACACCACGAACTGTCAGGTTTATCTGGGTGCCAACCGTGCCACCAGCGCGTCTGACGCAGCGGTAGATGCTACCAAGGGCGAAACCCTGTCGTACAACGGCAGTTCGGTCATCGGCTACTTCTATTCGTCGGACGGTGGCGCAACCGAGGACGCGGCCAATGTCTGGGGCGGTGATTATGCGTACCTCAAGGGCAAGGTTGACCCGTATGAGGACCCGAACAAGGACAAGTGGTCGGTTACGCTCACCGCAGATGAGATTCAGCAGAAGCTGAATGCCGCAAACTATTCCATCGGCAAGGTAGCGAACGTACAGGTCACCAAGCGCACCGCGACCGACAACGTAAACGAGGTTACAGTAACCGACACGAACGGTAAGTCTGTTACGATTTCCAAGAGCGCTGTCCGTACGGTGTTCGGTCTCAAGAGCATCCGCTACACGATCACGCCGGTCGGCGGCTCGGGCAGCAAGACCAGCCTGCAGGTCAAGGCTTCGACGCATAACGTCAAGGTGAACGGCAAGACCGTATCTCCGCAGGGCTATTACATCATCAACGGCACGCAGTACGGCAACAATTATTTCAAACTGCGTGATATTGCCTATCTGCTGAGCGGCACCAAGGGTCAGTTCAACGTCCGCTGGGACAAGGAGAATGAGCGCATTCTGCTGACCTCGGGCACGGCGTATGAGACCGTCGGCGGTGAGCTTGCGGATTCGTCCACGGCGGTGGAGAAGATCGGCAAATCCACCTCGACCATCGTACTCGACGGCGAGGAGATCACCCTGGACGGCTACATCATCAACGGCAACAACTACTACAAGCTGCGCGATATCGGCAAGGCGATCGGCTTCGACGTTGATTTTGACAACGCGAGCAGTACTGTGCTCGTCAGCACCGCAAGCGACTACTCCGGCGACGATGAGGACGCAAACAGTGGAAATTCGGGCAATACCGGCTCGAATACCACGGTTACGGTCACCAATCCGACCAGCTACACGTTCAACGGCTCCGGCTGGGGACACAGCGTCGGCATGAGTCAGTGGGGTGCTTACGCCATGGCTCAGAAGGGTTTCACCTACGAACAGATTCTGAAATTCTACTTTACCGGCATTGAAATTGCCAAGTAATACATAACAACGCAAGGGAGGAAAAACGGCAGGGACGCTCATAGTGGTGTCCTTGCCTTTGTGATGAAGAAAAGCGATTTTTATTTTGATTTACCCGAACGCCTGATTGCGCAGCATCCGCTGGAGCAGCGTGACGCGTCCCGCCTGATGGTGCTCGACCGCAAGGACGGCTCGGTGACACATCGTCATTTCCGCGATCTGCTGGAGTATGTGCAGCCGGGCGACTGCATGGTATTCAACAATTCCCGCGTCATTCCGGCACGCCTGATGGGCCACGCCGTCGGCCACGTTACGCCGATCGAGGTCCTGCTGCTGACCGACAAAGGTGACGGTCTGTGGGAGAGCCTGACGCGTCCGGGCAAAAAGACCCGCACCGGCGTAGAACTGACCTTCGGTGACGGTCTGCTGACCGCAACCGTCGAGGCTGTGCAGCCGGACGGCAACCGTCTCATTCGTTTCCACTACGAGGGCATTTTCCTCGAGATCCTCGACAAGCTCGGCACCATGCCGCTGCCGCCGTATATCAAGGAAAAGCTGGATGATCCTGAGCGTTATCAGACGGTTTACTCCAAAACGCCGGGTTCTGCGGCTGCACCGACCGCCGGTCTGCACTTCACGAAAGAGCTGCTCGCAGCACTGCAGGAGAAGGGCGTCAAGCTGGCATTCGTGACGCTGCACGTCGGTCTGGGTACGTTCCGTCCGGTCAAGGAGGACGAGATCACCGACCATATCATGCACTCCGAATACTATATTATGGATGAGGAGACCGCCAAGACCATCAATGACACGCGTGCTGCCGGCGGTAAGATCTGGGCAGTCGGCACAACGGCAAGCCGCACACTGGAGACCATCGCAGCAGATGACGGCACCGTGCGTGCCCAGTCCGGCTGGACGGATATTTTCATTTATCCGGGTTATAAGTTCAAGGCAGTTGACCATCTCGTAACGAATTTCCATCTGCCGGAAAGCACACTTATGATGCTGATTTCGGCATTTGCAACGCGTGAAATGGTTATGAATGCGTATCAGGAAGCTATCAAGGAAGAATACCGCTTCTTCTCGTTCGGCGACTCGATGCTTCTGTACTGATTTAATAAATGTGTAAGAGGGAATTATGGAAATCGGAAAATTTAACTTAATCAAAACCGAAGGCCGCGCTCGACGCGGTGAGTTCTGCACGGCGCACGGCGTGGTGCAGACGCCGGTATTTCAGAATGTCGGCACGGCAGGCGCCATTAAGGGTGCGGTTGACGCGTTCGACCTCAAGGAGCTTGGCTGCCAGATCGAGCTGTCCAACACCTACCATTTGCACGTCCGTCCGGGCGACCAGATCGTCAAGCAGATGGGCGGCCTGCACAAGTTCATGCGCTGGGACGGCCCGATGCTGACCGACTCCGGCGGATTTCAGGTATTTTCGCTGGCCACGCTGCGCAAGATCAAAGAGGAAGGCGTAACCTTCCACTCGCACGTTGACGGCCGCAAGATCTTTATGGGACCGGAGGAGAGCATGCGCATCCAGTCCAACCTCGGCTCGGATATCGCGATGGCGTTCGACGAGTGTATTGAGAATCCGGCGCCGCGTGAGTACGTCAAGAACTCCATCGACCGCACGACACGTTGGCTGCGCCGCTGCAAGACCGAGCTTGACCGTCTGAACACACTTCCGGATACGGTAAACCCGCACCAGATGCTGTTCGGCATCAACCAGGGCGGCACGTATGACGATCTGCGTATCGAACACATGCAGGCGATCGCAGAGCTGGACCTCCCGGGTTACGCCATTGGCGGTCTGGCCGTCGGCGAGAGCACCGAGACCATGTACCACATCCTGGATGTCGTTCTGCCGCACGCACCGGCAAACAAGCCGCGCTACCTGATGGGCGTTGGCACACCGTCGAATATTATCGAGGCGGTTGCCCGCGGCATCGACTTCTTCGACTGCGTTATGCCGACCCGCAATGCGCGTCACGGCCACCTGTTCACGCATAACGGTATTGTCAACATCATGAATGCCAAGTACCAGACCGACGACCGTCCGATCGAAGAAGGCTGTCAGTGCCCGACCTGTCAGCGGTTCAGCCGCGCGTACCTGCGTCACCTGCTCAAGAGCGGTGAAATGCTGTCCCAGCGACTACTCGTCATGCACAATCTGTGGTTCTACAACCACCTCATGCAGGAGATCCGTGATGCACTCGACAACGGCACGTTCGAGGCGTACCGCGCAGAATACAGCGAAAAAATGAGCAAACGCATCTGATCAGATGCAGACCTGAGCGCCATTGTCCCGCGATGATGGCGCTTTCACTATCCATACGAAAGGGGAGAACTGCTATGCAAAAGCTGAGCCGGAGAAGCTTGCTTCTGGTAGGTTTTACGCTGTTTTCCATGTTTTTCGGTGCCGGAAATCTGATTTTCCCGCCGTACCTCGGTGCACAGGCAGGCGCTAACGCGTGGCTGGCCTTTGCCGGATTTGCGGTCAGCGCCATCGGCCTGCCGGTCGTGGGCGTGATCGCGGTCGCGCGTGCAGGCGGTCTGTCTGAACTCGCCGGACGCGTGCATCCGCGGTTTGCGCAGGTGTTCGCGCTGCTGGTTTACCTGTCGATCGGCCCGTGTCTCGCCATTCCGCGCACGGCAAGCACCTCGTTTCAAATGCTCGCGCCGCTCATCGGCGGAGACGCCATGCGGCAGCTGATTTACTCCATCGTGTTCTTTGCGGCAGCATTTTTCATTGCTCTGCATCCGGAAAAGCTGACCAGCTGGCTCGGGCGCATCCTGTGTCCGACGCTGATCGTGCTGATTTTCGTTCTGTTCTTCGGCTGCCTGTTTCATCCGGTGGCGGAGCACTACGGTGTGCCGACTGCGGATTACGCATCACTGCCGGGACTGGCAGGCATTCTGGACGGCTACCAGACGATGGACACGCTGGCTGCGCTCAACTTCGGTGCGGTCATCGCGTTAAACATCCGCGACTGCGGCATTACGGACGAACAGCAAGTGCGCCACAGCACCATCCGTGCCGGCTGGATTGCCGGAGCCATGCTGCTCCTTGTTTATGCCATGCTGACGCACGTCGGCGCGCTTTCCGGTGCAGCTTGGCCGGGCGGCTCGACCGGTGCGGATACGCTGAGCAATATCGCCAGCGGCCTGTTCGGCCCGACAGGGCAGGTGCTGCTTGCCGCGATTTTCGTGATTGCATGTTTCAACACCTGTGTCGGCTTGATCGCCTGCGTCGGTCAGTATTTTCATGAACTGCTGCCGCACATCCCGTATCCGGCCATTGCCGCGTTCTTTGCCGTGGCGAGCATGGTGATCTCGAATATCGGTCTTGCGGGCATCATTCGGCTGTCCACGCCGGTGCTGAACGCAATCTATCCGGTCGCTATCGTGCTGATTGCGCTGTCGTTTATCCCGAAATTGGAGAAGCGCCGTGCGGTGTATCGGCTCTGCATCGCCTTCACTGCTGTGCAGAGTGTCGCTGCCGCATTCCCGATTCCGGTATTGTCGCCGATGCTGCGGGCGCTGCCGCTGAACGTACTCGGCTTTGGCTGGCTGATTCCGGCCGCGGCCGGTCTGCTGCTTGGCCTGCTGCTGCCGCAGAAGGCTGAAAAGGTATAAGAAAACACCCGTCAAGAAACCTTGACGGGTGTTTTTCTATCTCGAAGATTATTCGTACAGCGGGAACTTTTCGGTGAGTGCCAGAACACGAGCGGAAATCTCGTCCTTCTTCTCATCGTAGTGGTAAATGCAGTCTGCGATGCAATCCGCGATGACCTTCATCTCTTCCACGCCCATGCCGCGGGTAGTAGCGGCCGGAGTGCCCAGACGAACGCCGGAGGTGATGAACGGGCTGCGCTTCTCACCCGGAACGGTGTTCTTGTTGGCGGTGATGTGAACCGAATCCAGACGTGCTTCCAGATCCTTGCCGGTGCACTCCTCGTCGGTCAGATCAACGAGCAGCAGGTGGTTGTCGGTGCCGCCGGAAACCAGCTTGACGCCGCGTGCCTGCAGCTGTGCAGCCATTGCTTTAGCGTTCTCGACGATCTTGCGCGCATACTCCTTGAACTCCGGCTGCAGTGCTTCGCCGAAGCAAACGGCCTTAGATGCGATCACATGCTCGAGCGGACCGCCCTGGGTGCCCGGGAATACAGCGGAGTTGATGCGCTTTGCCAGAACTGCGTTGTTGGTCAGGATCAGGCCGCCGCGAGGACCGCGAAGCGTCTTGTGGGTGGTGGTGGTAACAACGTCAGCGTACGGCATCGGGTTCTGGTGCTGACCGCCGGCAACCAGACCGGCAATGTGCGCCATATCGACCATCAGGTAAGCACCGTAGCCGTGTGCGATCTCAGCCATCTTCTCGAAGTCGATCGCACGCGGATAAGCGGATGCGCCTGCAACGATCAGCTTCGGGCGATGCTTCTTGACAGCCTTCTCAAGTTCAGCGTAGTCGATGAAGCCGTCCTCGTTTACGCCGTAGGAAACAAAGTGGTAGTTCTTACCGGACTGGTTGACCGGAGAGCCGTGGCTCAGGTGACCGCCCTGGGACAGATCCATACCCATAACGGTGTCGCCCAGATCGAGCAGAGCGAAGTAAACTGCAAGGTTGGCCTGTGCACCGGAGTGCGGCTGAACATTCGCATACTTAGCACCGAACAGCTTGCATGCGCGCTCGATCGCGATGCGCTCTACCTTGTCAACAAATTCGCAGCCGCCGTAGTAACGCTTACCGGGAAGACCCTCTGCGTACTTGTTGGTCAGCACGCTGCCCATTGCAGCCATAACGCCGGGAGAAACGATATTTTCGCTGGCGATCAGCTCGATGTTCTGGCGCTGACGGTGCAGCTCCTCGTTCATCGCACTGCCCAGCTCGGGGTCGATCGACTGGATCATACCGATGGAATCCATCATTTCTTTGTACATTTGAACTACCTCCAAGCTTTAATAGTGTAAAGTTCTCTTTGAATATACCATTGACCTTGTGAAAAAGCAAGTCGATTTTACGAAAAAAATAACCAAAAATGAAGGATTGTAAAATGCCTCCTGCAAAAATGAGAAAAAGGCAGGTCTCCCTGCCTTTGCTCAGATGTTCTGATAGAACAGTCCGTCCTTTGTGCAGTACCACAGCAGCATTCCGTGCCGAATATAGGGCAGACGCACGTCTAATCCCCATTCTGGGTACTGTTTTTTAACGATCATCGTGTCTCCAGTGAGAAATGCCACGAACGAGATATAGTGCTCGCGGTGCATTTCATGCGGTGCGGTGATGTACCATTCACCGTCGCTGTGCTCAATTTGCAGTGCATTTTCTGCGTCCGGTTTGTGCATAACGAGAGATGTCAATTTTGCACCGCAGCAGGTCACATCCGCATCGTCGGTCGAGAACAGCAGATTGCCGCAGGTCGGACAGCGGTAGAACCGCATTTTCTTCATATTGCCGTTTGTCATGTCGTTTTCCTCCAAATCGCCTCTCAGCAGGGCTTCGGTGTCCACGCCGAGAGCCTGTGATAACAGTGGGAGGAGCGAGATATCAGGAGCACCGCCGCCGCGCTCCCATTTGGATACCGCCTTGTCGCTGACGCCGATCTGTTCGGCCAGCGCAAGCTGCGTCAGTCCCAGTTTTGTCCGCAGTGTGCGGATCAGTCTGCCGGTTTTTACCTGATCCATTCGGATCACCTCCCTTGGGTTCTATTATACGGAAAACGGTGGGGAATACAATGAACGCTCCGTAGAGTTGCGGAAAATTGAGAATTGAAAATAGAGGATGGAAAATTAGCGTAAGAGTGAACCTGAGGCATCTTGCTCCCAAAGCAGGCGTGCTTGCCTACATTTTATTGAGAGCGGATATACGATTTCACACACGCAACTACCCGCTGGATTTCTTCCGATGGATTGAGCGGATACAGCAGCCCGTACGGAATCGGGAAATCCCACTCGACCGGAATGGTGACAAGCGCCGGATGGACGTCCTTCCAGCATTCGATGGTCAGCATGACCGTCTTGGTCTGCTCACAGCGGTTAAACACCTCAATATCGTAAAACTGCGGGGTATTCTCGACATGAATCTGCGGGTGCTGCCGCAGTGCGGCATGGATAGCATCGACAGCCGCCGAATCGCCTTCCTTGACCATCATGATGGTTTCGCCGTACAGGTCGGTCAGTGTGATTTTTGCCTTATTGGCCAGCCGATGGTCACGCGACACAGCGATACAGTGCTGATACTGTCCGAGCGGCAGAAAGTTACAGTAATTCAGCCACAGCTGTGAATCGCACACGCCGATGAGAAAATCAAATTTTTCACCGAGTGCTGCGATTTCCGAGAGAATGCCCTCGTGATCGTCCTTGAACGGCACGATATTCAGCCGGTAGCTGGAAAATTCCCGATCAAGCTGATACCAGAGGTCCATGAACGGCTTGCACGGGTTGAGCAGCGAACTGCCGATGCGGAAGGTGGTCTGTTCGGTCTGTGCAGCGCGTTTGGCCTCTGCGATGGCCTGCTCGGAGTAAGTGAACATCTGCTTTGCATGCCGGTAAATAACCTGTCCGGCAGCGGTCAGCCGAATGCCGTGTGCGGTGCGCTCAACAAGCTGCAGCTCGAGATGCTTCTCTAACGTATTGATTTGCTTCATCACGGACGGCGGTGACAGATACAGCTTT
The DNA here is from genome assembly GCA_963661675.1 of Bulleidia sp. Lineage (GTDB taxonomy): Bacteria > Bacillota > Clostridia > Oscillospirales > Butyricicoccaceae > Agathobaculum. The sequence continues at coordinate 4,450 of CAVLCS010000077.1, read as the reverse complement.
TCTGCGGCCTTGTTGAAGCTGCCGCAGTCGGCTGCGCAGACGAAGGTCGTCAGCAGGCTGTTGTACATGGAGAACACCTCGTTTCATAGTATTGCCTTTTAGTTAATACCATGTTACCGCATTGGTTCTTCTGTGTCAAGCCGAAGCAGGGTATAATAATGATAACGAAAGGAGAGACGCAGTTATGGCAGAACTCATCGTGTATTTTTCCCGTGCGGGAGAGAACTATTTCAGAGGAGAAATCCGCTCGATCGAGATCGGCAACACCGAGGTTGCGGCGCAGATGCTGCAGGAGCTGACCGGCGCACCGAGTTTCAAGCTGGAGCCGCTGCAGCCGTACTCGAGCGACTACAACGCCTGCGTTGAGCAGGCACGCGCGGAGGCACGGCGCAATGCCCGTCCGGAGCTAAGGGCGTATCCGAAGGACATGGAACACTACGATACGATTTATCTGTGCTATCCGAACTACTGCAGCTCGATGCCGATGCCGGTATTCACGTTTCTGGAGCATTTTGACTTTGCAGACAAAAAAATCTGCCCGCTCTGCACCCATGAGGGCAGCGGCATGGGCACAAGCGAGCACGACATTCACCGTCTGTGCCCGCAGGCGAATCTCAAGCGCGGACTTCCGATTCAGGGCAGCCGCGTGAAGAGCGCAAAAAAGCAGATAGAGACATGGGTATCCGCATGCCGTGATTGACAGGAAGGGAGACATAAATTATGGTAAAGCAAACCGCAGGACATGACGCACTGGGTGAATTCGCACCCAAATTCGCAGAGCTGAACGACGATGTGCTGTTCGGCGAGGTATGGTCGCGCGAGGACAAGCTGTCGCTCAAGCTGCGCTCGGTCGTCACCGTATCCGCGCTGATCGGCAAGGGCATTGTCGATTCGTCGCTCAAGTACCACCTTGAGAGCGCACGCAATCATGGTGTAACGCGCACCGAGATGTCCGAAATGCTGACGCACATCGCGTTCTACGCCGGCTGGCCGAATGCGTGGGCGGCATTTCGCATGGCGAAGGAAGTTTACGCGGACGATATCGCAGCCGAGGAGCACGGCGGCTTCTTCGGCCAGGGTGAGGAGAACACCGCGTATGCTAAGTATTTCATCGGCAAGAGTTACCTCAAGCCGCTGACCGACCCGAGCAAGACCGTTTTCGTTGCTAACGTCACCTTTGAGCCGGGCTGCCGCAACAACTGGCATGTTCATCATGCAAAGCAGGGCGGCGGACAGCTGCTCATTTGTGTGGACGGTGAAGGCTGGTACCAGGAAGAGGGCAAGCCGGCACAGAGCCTCAAGCCGGGTGATGTGGTCACCATTCCGGCTGAGGTCAAGCACTGGCACGGTGCCAAGAAGGACAGCTGGTTCAGCCATCTGGCCGTTGAGGTTCCGGGTGAGGAGACCTCGAACGAGTGGTTGGAGGCGGTCACTGACGAAGCGTATAACACACTGTAAACAGAATAAAACACCCGAGGGTTTCCTCGGGTGTTTTTCTATCTTATCGGAAGATGGACTGCGGAAATGCTTCCGGGTCGGTCGCTTTTGCGACGGCATCGTCGATGCGGACTTCACCGCTGCGGACAAGTTCACCAAGCGAGTCGTCCATCAGCATCATGCCCTGATTACGGCTGGTCTGCATGGTGCTGATCAGCTGATACGACTTGTTCTGGCGAATCAGGTTGCGTACGGCAGAGGTGCCGGTCAGAATCTCGAACGCAGCTACGCGGCCGCCCATGGTGCGCGGCACAAGCGTCTGACAGACAATGCACTCAAGCACCTCAGCCAGCTGAATGCGGATCTGCTCCTGCTGTTCGGGCGGGAATACGTCCACGATACGGTCGATCGTACCGGCGGCACCCTTGGTGTGCAGCGTGCCGAATACAAGATGGCCGGTCTCGGCGGCCGTGATAGCGGTCGAAATAGTCTCCAGATCGCGCATCTCACCGACGAGGATAACATCCGGGTCCTGCCGCAGAGCCGCACGCAGACCGCTTGCGAAGCTGCCTGTATCCGCACCGATTTCACGCTGGTTGATGATGGAGCGAATACGCGGGTGTACATACTCGATCGGGTTTTCAAGCGTGATGATATGGCGTGCCGCGGTGCGGTTGACGTGGTCGATCAGCGCCGCCAGTGTGGAGCTTTTACCGGAGCCGGTCGGGCCGGTCACGATCACCAGTCCGCGCGGCTTGTCGGCCTGCTGCACGATGATATCCGGCAGACGAAACTGCTCGGCCGTCGGGATTTCCATCGGCAGCAGACGAAGCGCCAGTGCCGTGTGGTGCTGCTGCCGGAACAGGTTGCAGCGCATGCGCACCGAACCGGCAAACGTCACCGCAAAGTCGGATTCACCGACGGTTTCGAGTTCGTGCAGCTGATGTTCGTCCGCAAGCTGCTGGGCTGCGTCCTGCAGATCCTGCTCAGTCAGCGGTGCGGCACCGTAGGTGCGAAGCTCACCGTCAATGCGCAGCATGGGCGGCAGACCAACGGTCAAATGCACATCGGAGGTGTTTTTCTCCTTGGCATAAAGAATCAATGTTTGTAAATCGTACAAGGCGTAGTGCCCTCCTTGGTGCCCCAAAGCAGGGGACACGGTATTTATAATATAGGTATTGTACCGCAAATTGCCTGCCGCTGCAAGTGCAGGCAAACGAAAACGGCTCCGGGGAACCGAAGCCGTTTTTTGTTATGCGGAGAACGAAGTTTACGCGTTCTCGCTGTTTTTCTCGCTCTTAGCGTAGCTCTTGAACGAGTGGATTACAATGGTCAGACCGAGCACGATCAGCAGTACCGCCAGAATCAGCTGCAGACCGTTTGCGATAAATACCGCACCCCAGGTCGTCTCGCCGGCCGGGATTGCCGTCGTAGCAGCAGCGGAGATGGCCTTTACCATTGCGAGGAAACGCTGCACCAGAGCGGTGAAGGTAACGCACAGCATGATGATCAGCGGCGGGAAGATCATCTTGTTGCTGCGGCCGGTAACCTTGAGGAATACGCAGAGCGTGATGAGCACCAGAGCACTCAGCAGCTGGTTGGCCGAACCGAACAGCGGCCAGATATTGGCGTAGCCGATCTGGGTCAGCAGGTAGCCGAAGGCCAGCGTGATGATCGTGGAAAAGTATACGTTGCAGAACAGCTTGCGCCAGCCCTCAGCGTGCTCCATGTCATCGACAGAGAACAGTTCCTGGAAGCTCATGCGGCCGATACGAGCAACGGCGTCCAGACTGGTCAGCGCCAGTGCGGAAACGCACATGGTCATAAACGCGGTAGCAACGTAAACCGGAACGCCGAACATCTCGAAGAAACCGGCAACGCCGCTGCTGAATACCTGGAACGGCGTGCCTGCTGCCGGCGTACCGTCTGCTGCGGCTGCCGCACCGGCAACGCACAGAGCCAGAACAGCCAGCAGGCTTTCCAGTACCATTGCACCGTAGCCGACCTTGGGCATGTCTTCTCATTCTCGATGGTCTTGGAGGACGTACCCGAGGAAACCAGACTGTGGAAACCGGAAACCGCACCGCAGGCAACGGTTACGAACAGGATCGGGAACATGGTGCCGAGGTTTTCGTTGGTGAAACCGGTGAATACCGGCAGATTCATGGTCGGATGTGCAACAAACAGACCAACGACCGCACCTGCGATCATGCAGATGAACATGAAGGTGGTCATGTAGTCACGCGGTTGCTTGAGCAGCCACATCGGGAGAACTGCGGCGAAGAAGATGTAAACAAAGGTGATGTAGCTCCAGGTAGCCTTGCCGAAGATAAGCGGGCAGTTCATGCCGATCGCAAAAGAAGCAACGATGCAGGCAATGCCGACAACAGCTTCCTTCCAGCCGGTCAGGCTAAACTTTTTCTGGATAAGGCCGAGCACAACCGCGAATACCATAAACATGATGGAGATCATGCCTGCCGCGCCGTTGGTGGTTGCGGTGGCAGCCAGCTCGGTAACGCCTGCGTCCGTGACGGTGTAGGCGTTGAACGTGCCCGCAACCATATCTGCGAATGCCGCAACAACGATGCAGCAGAAGATCCACGAGAAAATCAGGAACAGCTTGCGGCCGGTCTTGCCGATGTACTTCTCGATCAGCATACCCATCGACTTGCCCTTGTTCTTCACCGAAGCGTACAGCGCGCCAAAGTCGGTAACAGCGCCGAAGAATACGCCGCCGATCAGTACCCACAGCAGTACCGGCAGCCAGCCGAATGCAGCCGCCTGAATAGCGCCGGTTACAGGGCCTGCGCCCGCGATAGAGGAGAACTGATGGCTGAATACCGTCCATCCGTTGGTCGGTACATAGTCCTTGCCGTCGTTGAGTTCAACGGCAGGCGTCTTGGCTTTCGGGTCGATGCCCCATTTGTTCGCCAGCCAGCGTCCGTAGAAAACGTACGCGCCGAACAGAACAACAGCCGCGATCAGCACGATTACAAGTGTGTTCATGGTTTTT
>CAVLCS010000076.1:0-13044 GCA_963661675.1 Bulleidia sp. | reverse complement strand
CAGCCGGAAACCCTACATCAGAAATCCTTCATCCCACAACTTTTGTGATTGACCCAATATTTTTTTCGAGCCGTTTTATCTGCTCGTCGGTCGGCGTGTGCTCCGGCAGGGTTTTCTCCTGCTCGAGCAGGCGTTAGCCCTCGTGCTCTGCCTGCTTTTGCAGCATCAAACGGAGAAACGCCTGTTCCATTTGGTCGGAAAGCTGGTTGTTTTTGTCGTTTTCGTTCGGCAGATGGCTCATGACTGTTCCTCCTTTGCAATTTCTGTGCGCAAAGCGGCACGGGCACGGCTGAGTGCGCTGCGCAGCGAGGACGGCTGCACGCCCAGCCGTTCGGCGATCTCGTCATCCGGCAGGTTTTCAAAGAATTTGCAGTACAGCAGTTCGCGCATGCGCTCGGGCAGACGCGCAAATGCACGCTCGAAAATCTCCAGTGTGACCTTCTGCTCGAGCAGCGCCGCCGGATCGGGTGCCGCCTGATCGGAATAGAACTGTTCGATGTCGTCGGTCGCGACCTCACGGGCGCGGCTCTGCACTTTTTTGAGCGCTGCATGGTGATACCACAGCCGGTAGTGTTGCTTGTACAGGTCGAGCAGCAGCTCTGCCGCTTCGCGGACCTTCGGCTGCGGATCTGGTTTGGGTTTGGATTGGAAAAACATAAGTACACTCGTTTCTGTAAAGAGGGAATCTGTTGCGTTTATTGTAAGGCTTTTCCTGTGAAAGTGCAAGAGGGAACAAATGAAAACAGCCTTCGGAAAATCCGAAGGCTGTGAGCTGGACTGATTTAGCGAAGACGAACGTGGTGCTTGAGCTGGAAGTTCTCTTCATTCGAGCAAAGGTAGATGATACCCTCGATCAGACCGATGATTGCCGGAATATAGGTCCAGCAGAACAGCAGGTACAGAATACCCATGCCGATCTTGCCGAGATAGAACTTGTGAATGCCCAGACCGCCGAGCAAAATTGCAAGAACGCCTGCGGCGACCTTGCTCTTGATCGGCCACGATGGATTGATGCCGGTCACATATACCTGCTGCGGTGCAGCCTGCTGGATAATGACCTGCGGCTGCGGCTGCTGATATTGCGGCTGAGCCTGCTGGAACTGCTGTGCCGTCTGCTGAGCGGCCAGTTTTTCACCGCAGAACTTGCATTCGGTCGCACCCGGATCGATCGGTGCGCCGCACTGCGGACATTTGTTTTCTGCCATAATAAATTTCCCCCTTGTTAGTTAGCTTATTTGCGACCCATGACATACATGGGAATGGAGATCAGTGCATAAAGCAGCAGCAGACCCCGGTTGATCAGTACAAAGAAAATGTGCGGAATAGACGCGACAAGTGCAACATTGACTACATTTACAGCGATGGTATAAATGGCTGTTGCCATAATCAGCGGAACAAGATAGCCGGTTTTGATCGGCTTGGAGATAATGTTGCAGAAGATAAAGTACGCCAGAAAAATAAAACCAATGGTCTGATAGATCATCGATGACAGGTAATTATCCAGTACATCGACGTGTATTACGCCGATAGAGACATACAGAATAGTCGCAACATAAAATACGAATGCCGCTGCTGACAGCGTGATAGTGAGTCCGCGGTTTCTCATTCTGCCACCTTCTTTCCGCACTGCGAGCAGAACTTTGCACCGGGAGTCAGCTTGCAGCCGCATTCACAGACGCGCTGACGGTTATCAGCACCGCACTTCGGACAGAAGTTTGCGGAAGCAGCAAGCGGTTCGCCGCAGGCGATACAGGTTTTTTCCGCAGCGGCTGCCGTCTGTGCAGGAGACTGCACAACCTGGTTCATCGCAGTCCCGAGATTGACTGCAGCACCAAGTCCCATGCCGCCGGCAGCGAATGCACCGGCAACGCCGTTTGGATTCTGCGCTGCACCTTCATAGATATCGAACGAGCGTTTGGCAGCGTATCGCTGGTCGCCCATGATCTCGAAAGCAGCCTTATCCTCAAGAATTTTGTTGATCCTGGCGAAATCCTCATCCGGGAAGTTGATCGACTGAATGTAGAAGTTCACTACATGCAGTCCCCATTGGTCAAACGCCGGAGCAATCTGCTGATGTACAAAGGCCGACAGCTTTTCAAGCTGCGTGGAAATTTCGAGTGCGGAGACACCATTGGTGATGATGGCATCTGCAATCGCGGATTTTGCTTTGATAACCAGAATGCCGCGGAAATACTCCTTAACCTTATCCATTTTGACAAGGTCGGCCTGCTGCATGCCGCCAATCAGGCTCTTGAAGAAGATGCACGGATCGACAATCTGTACACCCATCTGACCGAATGCGCGTATGCGCAGCTTGACGTAATACTTCGGGTCGATAAGCTGAATCGGATCAATGGTACCCCAGTTGACGTCCAGTCGGGTGGTTGTATTGATAAAGTATACTTCGGCACTGAACGGCGTACGTCCGCCAAACGGAAGATTGACAAACGATTTTAGAATCGGAAGGTTTTCTGTGGCAAGCGTGTACGTGCCGGGATAAAATACATCTGCAACGATACCGTTTTTCACAAAAAGTGCGATTTGACCTTCCTGTACGATCAGCTGCGTGCCAAGCACCAGCTGGTCGGATGGGTATTTGTAGATCAGCCAGTCACGGCTGCGCAGTCCGTCAAAACGAACAACATCAATGATCGACATTGCGTTACCCCCTTTGTTCCTCATGACTGTCGAAAAAGGCAGTTTTGCGAGGAATGTTCTTTCCTTATTTTACTACGGAACAGGATTTGATTCAATATTCTTTTGTAATTTCAGGAGAAAGTTATTCTACCGTAAGGCTCGGCGCAGGCATGGTTTGACAGACCGGTCCCATTCTGGTATAATATCAGCATGCCACCATGGCGGAACTGGTAGACGCAGGGGACTTAAAATCCCCCGGTGTTAAAACCGTGCCGGTTCGATTCCGGCTGGTGGCACCAGGAAATTCCCGTACTCTTATCGAGAGCTGCGGGAATTTCTTTTTGTTTACAGCATGTTTTTGGTAATCTGTAATGGTTCAGAAGTGCGAAAAAAGACCTTCCTGCTCAGCTTTAATTACATACGAGAAACCAGATGTACTGCGCTGCGCATTGACACGGTTCTTAAAATTTACATACTGACATCCGATGGAAATCGCAGCGGCACCGCTTAACAGTGCACTGCTGGAAATGAGTTTGCCTGCACGAGGCAGATATTGCTGCAGGACATTATGCAGGGCAGCGGCTGCAGAAGGAATGCTGATCAGATCTTTTAACGTTCCCAGTACAAAACGGCCGGTGAATAATCTTTGTTTTTTTCTCAGTGCGGCTTGCCATTCTTCTTTGAATCTTTCGGTTTCTGATTTTAATTCTTCAATTTCATTGCATCCGGCCAGGCGTGACTCAAAGTCTCGCAGTTTTTTCTGGAAATAGTTAAAGTCTTCCTGATGAGTCGCCTTGAATCGCAGGATATCTTCTAATCCGACATTTGGTGCAGGTTGAGGCAAACAATGTTCTAATGATAGTGAAATACACGATGGGGAGTGACCTGGAAAAGCAGGATAAAGCTGTTTCTGTGATTGCAGCTGATCGGTGCCGACAACCATATCATCGGGATAGCACTTGATAAGAAACTCAGCTAAAGTACGCATATAAATAGAAGCGGCTCGAGAATCCATTTCGATCCAGTTTTGTTCCGAGTTATGTCTTACGAGATGGTGTTCATAAAAGAAATTTGATAATTCAGGGGAAAGTTTGTTGTAGTGGATTAAATCATAAGCGGGTGCGGTGCGAGAATCATAGTGGACAGAAGTGGCTGCATTAGATTGAGTAGATCGTTTTTTAAATCTGTCTTTAACTGTTTGGACAAACTGTTCAGTATACGCAGAATGAAAGAGTTCTTGCGGAATAACAGGACTATAGTACCCCTGATTTTGCAGATAAAGTAATTCCGGAGAGAGATTGCAATAATCGGCGTATGGAAGAATAGAGGAAATTTTATCCCAGTAAAGCAAAGCGGATTTTAGCCATGTATTATTGGGGATATTAATAGCAGGATAATATAAGATAGTTTGTGCCATAAAGGTACGCTCCTTAGCTAAACAGCCGCATGAACATTCATGCGGCTGTTTTCTTACATTAAACAAGTTAACTCTTATTAAACACCGACTTATCCAGAGCACCGTCCTGATGCGCCACGATGGTGGTGCAGACTGCGTCGCCGGTGATATTAACAGCGGTACGCGCCATATCGAGGATACGGTCGATACCCATGATCAGGCCAATACCGGCAACCGGCAGACCGACCGAATCGAATACCATCGCAAGCGTAACCAGACCGACCGACGGCACGCCTGCGGTACCGATGGACGCGAGCGTTGCAGTCGCGATAACAGTCAGGTAATCCGCAGGGGTCAGGTGAATGCCGAACGCCTGCGCAACGAATACAACGGCCACACCCTGCATGATGGAGGTACCATCCATGTTGATGGTCGCACCGAGCGGGATGGTGAAGGACGAAATACGGCGGTTGACACCGATTTTTTCCTCGAGCGTGTCGATATTCATCGGGATGGTGGCGTTAGAGGTTGCAGTCGAGAACGCAAAACCCATAACCGGAGCGAACTTCTTGAGGAAGCGCAAGGGATTCAGTCTCGTGAACAGCGCCAGCAGGATCTGGTACACACCGCAGCACTGGATGAACAGCGCCAGAAGAACCGCGCCCATGTACTTGAACATCGGCACCATGGCGGAGAAACCCAGACCCGCAAAGGTCTTAGCGATCAGGCAGAATACGCCGATGGGCGCCAGACCCATGACCATCATGGTCATTTCCATCATAATATCATTGCCCTGCTGGAAGAAGTTCGTCACCAGCTGGGTCTTATCCTGCAGCTTGGCGAGGATAACGCCGATGATCAGCGCAAACACGATAACCTGCAGCATTTCACCGTTGGCCAGTGCGCCGATCGGGTTTTTCGGGATGATGTTCAGCAGCGTTTCCGCAAAGCTGACCGACTCGGTGCTCGTGGTGACCTCGGCGGTCTGAATCTGCGACATATCGAGACCCATGCCCGGCTTGATGAGCAGACCGATACCGAGCGCAACGGCAACCGCCATCATCGTGGTGAAAATGTAAAAGCCGATGATCTTTACGCCGACCTTGCCGAGCGTTTTACTGTCGCCGATGGCAGTCGCGCCGCAGATCAGCGAGCAGAATACCAGCGGTACGACCAGCATCTGCATCAGGCGAATAAAGCCTTGACCGACGACATAAAAAATGCCGTTTACGAACACGTTCTGCACAAAATCCACATCGGATGCGAACATATTGAGCGCAATGCCGACGAGCGCGCCGACGATCAGCGCAATGAAGATCTGTGTAGTCAGGCCGATTTTTTTCTTCTGTTTTACTTCGCTCATTTATTTACTCCCGTCTGCCGGTGGGACATGTAGTCGCTCAGTGCGTCCTTCCAGTCCGGCATTTGATACAAACCAGTGATGCGTAGCATCATGTTGTCCAGCAGCGTAAAGCGCGGACGCAGTGCGGTGTTCTCGGAGGCCGAGGTGACCGGCACGTTTTCCTTGCCTGCCAGCCGCAGGATCTCGCGGGCGTACTCCGCACGGGAGCACGAGCCGTCGCACGATGCGTGGAACAGGCCGTACTCGCGACTGTGCATCAGACAGTCGATAAAGCCTGCGAGCGCTTCCGCCGAGGTCGGAGAGGAAATCTCGTCCTCCGGCAGATGTACCGCGCCTTCCTTGGCCGCGGTGTCGAGCACACGGTCAACGAAGTCATACGAGCCGACGCCGTACAGCCACGACGAACGCACGATAACATGCTTGTCGGTCAGCTCACGCACGAGCTTTTCACCGGCGTACTTGCTCTTGCCGTACATCGTGGTCGGCTGGGGATCGTCAAATTCGCAGTAAGCCTTCTCCTCACCGCCGCCGAACACGTCGTCAGTCGAGATTTGGATGAATTTTGCGTCGATGCGTCTTGCAGCGGTCGCCAGGTTGCGGGCACCGATGGCGTTGATCTTGTACGCCTCTTCCGGGTTCTCCTCGCAGGCCTGCACGTCGGTCAGACCGGCACAGTTGATGATGACATCCGGATGGTTGATATCGGCAAAACGGCCGACAACGGATACATCCTCAACCGGTACATCTCGGTCGCTGGTGACTAACTTATACGCTGTATTGCCGCCGAAACGATGACTGAGCGCAGAACCGAGTCTGCCGCTTGCTCCCGCGATCCAAACACGGGTCGTAATACTGTTCATAAAACACCTCTCAAAGCTGGCTCGGTGCAGCGGAACTGCTCCGGCGTGCATACCCATTTTATGGGCTGTATATTCAGTATAGCACAGAATTGTTAAAAAAACAACAAAATACACGACTTCCTTGCATAATTATGCTCGGATTCCTGCAAACTATCCGATATAGACAAAATCGCTTCGCATTTTTATGCAATCCGACAAGACTGCGTTGTCATAAGCCGATACGGCTGCACGAAGAATGGTTTACATTACATGAAAACGATCGATTTTTATTGTGCAGATTGCTATAAAATCCTGCGTTGACCCATGCGGTTTTCGGTGATATAATTAACGGATAACAATAGGAAGTGGGAGGAACAGGAAATGAAACCGGTTCTGGAGGTTTGCGTTGACTCGGTCGAGTCCGCGGTAAATGCGGCAAACGGCGGTGCCATGCGGCTGGAGTTATGCGCAAATTTGATGATCGGCGGCACCTCACCGGATGAGGACCTGTTCCGCATGGTGCGGGAGCAGGTGCCCGTGCCGGTTCGTGTGCTGCTGCGTCCGCGCTGCGGTGATTTTTTGTACACGGAAAGCGAATTTGCGCTGCTGTGCCGTCAGGTAAAGCGCTTTGCCGCACTCGGTGCGGACGGCGTGGTCATCGGCGTGCTGACACCCGAGGGCGACCTCGACGAAAAGCGCATGGCCAAGCTGATATCGCTTGCAGACGGCTGCGGTGTGACGCTGCACCGTGCATTCGATGTCTGCCGCGACCCGTTTGCGGCGCTTGAGACCGCAAAGCGGCTGGGCGTGGATACCATTCTCACCTCGGGTCAGCAGGCGGACTGCACCGCAGGTGCGGAGCTGCTGCGCCAGCTGGTCGAAAAAGCCGGAGACGACGTGCAGATTCTGGTCGGCGCAGGCGTAAATGCCGCGGTCATCCGCGAATTGCAGCCGAAAACAGGCGCGAGAGCCTTCCATCTTTCCGCAAAGCGAGTGGAGAACAGCAAAATGCAGTTTCGGCGCGAAAACGTGCCGATGGGACTGCCTGGACTGAGCGAATTCAGCCTGTGGCGGTGCGACGAAAATGCGGTCCGTGCGGCGCGTGAAGCGTTTGATGCGTGCTGCGGTGCGGGTCAGGAGGCACGGACGTGAAAATAGAAAAGGTACTCAATAACAACGTCGTGGTCGCGCTGGACGAAAACGGTGCCGAGACCGTCCTCATGGGCCGCGGTCTGGGCTTCGGCCGCCGTGCGGGCGACGAAGCACCGCCGGACAAGGTGGAAAAGCGGTTCACGCTGCACTCGGACCAGCTGTCTGGCCGGTTTCAGCAGCTGATCACGAGTATTCCGCTGCCGCATTTCCTGATGAGCGAGCGCATTATCAATCATGCGAAGATCGCCCTCGGCAAGGAACTGTCGGACAGCATTTACGTCACGCTGCCCGATCATATCTCGGCGGCCATCAACCGTTACAAGGAGGGCATCGTGCTGCCCAATCCGCTGCTGTGGGACATTCGGCAGCTGTATAAGGACGAGTACCGCGTGGGACTCAAGGCGAACGAGATCGTCAAAGAGGAGACCGGCGTCGAGTTCACCGACGATGAGGCCGCGTTTATTGCATTGCACTTTGTCAATGCGCAGCTTGGCGGTGAGATTCGCGATATTTACGACATGACCTACCTGCTCCAGGCGGTCTTCCGCATCGTCTGCGACGAATACGGCTTTTGCCCGGACAGTGAATCGCTCAATTACTACCGGTTCGTCACGCATCTCAAGTTTTACGCACGGCGTATCGTCAGCGGAGAAGGCTACGGCGACGAGGACGGCGATCTGCTCGATGTGGTGCGGTTCAAGTACCCGAAGGCATACGCCTGTGCGGATAAGATCCGCGCGTACGTCCAGAAGGAGAAAAATTTCCACTCAGGACAGAACGAGCTGCTGTATCTTACCATCCACATTGCCCGTGTGATGGAGCACATTGATGATAAAAAATAATCACGAAGTCCGTGCTGCATAAGTGGTGCGGACTTGGTTTTTGTGCAAAGTGCAGAAAAACAGTGAGAAAATTTGGCGACTAATTCGACAGGTTGTTCTTGCCAAGCTGAGAAAAGTTTGTTATACTGTAATTAACAAGTAAACAGTATCCGTTTGAAATGGATTGTTACCGCTTCGGCGGGCAAAACCAAATTTCTCGCAGGATTTGCTATCAAAGAGCAAGTTATATCTGCGCAGAGGTTTGGTTCTTTTTATTTTCTGTATGTTTTCCTACGAAAATGGCATACTGAATTCAAAAAGGCTGCAAAAAGGTTGTGAGCAAAATGTTTGGTAAACTGAAAAATCTGTTTGGCGGCGACAGCGGCATCGAGATCGCGGCACCGGTCGCAGGTCAGGTCGTTGCACTCGAGGATGTACCCGATCCCACGTTCGCACAGGGCATTCTCGGTCCGGGTGTTGCGATCGAGCCGACCGAGGGACGCATTGTCGCTCCGGCGGACGGCACGGTGGACGTCATGTTCGAGACCGGCCACGCGGTATCGCTGACCACGGCAGGCGGTGCAGAGCTGCTGATCCACGTCGGCATCGACACCGTTCAGCTTGAGGGCAAGCACTACAAGGCTTGCTGCAAGGCCGGTGATCAGGTAAAGAAGGGCGACACGCTCATCGAGTTCGATCCGGAGGCCATCAAGGCCGCAGGCTACAAGATCGTAACGCCGATCCTCATCTGCAATCCGGAGACGTTCAAGGATGTAAAGACCGTGGCAAGCGGTACGGTTTCCGCAGGTGACGCACTGCTGCATCTGGAAACCAAGTAACGGAAAGGAAGAAATGCACGATGAAAACCATCGAATATACGATTACGGATGCTCTGGGCATCCACGCTCGACCGGCCGGACTGCTGGTCAAGGAAGCGGGCAAGTTCCAGTCCAAGATCATGATCGCCACGACGAAAAAGGAAGTCGATGCCAAGCGCATCATGGGTGTCATGGGTCTGGGCGTTAAGTGCAATGACACGGTAAAGCTCACCATCGAGGGTGAGGACGAGGAAGCCGCTGCAGCCGCAATGCAGGCATTCTTCGAAGCAAACCTGTAAGGATTTCATTCCGCCGGGTGTGAACGGCGATGAAATAGGGGGACGGAAACGGAGTTCGGCTCTCCCGACCGTCAACACAATCGGCCGCTTCGGCGGTCCACAAAATAAGGAGGGGAAACTCTTATGATGAAAAAACTGCAAAAGCTGGGCAAGGCTTTAATGCTGCCGGTAGCTGCGCTGCCGATCTGCGGTATTCTGATGGGTCTTGGCTACGCGATCGCTCCGGGCGTTATGGGCGTGCCGGATGCGGCAACGAGCGGTGCACTGTATAACATCGGCTTCCTGCTGGTAAAGGCAGGCGGCGCACTGATTGACAACATGGCATGGCTGTTTGTCATCGGCGTTGCGGTCGGTCTATCCGATGACCGCGAGGGTACCTCGGCACTGGCCGGTCTGGTATCCTGGCTGATGATGACCAACCTGCTGAGCACCGGCGTTGTTACCACGCTGATGCCCGCAATCGCCGACGACCCGGTAAAGACGCTGGCATTTGACAAGATCCAGAACGTATTTATCGCGATCATCGCCGGTATCATCGGTGCAAGCTGCTACAACCGCTTCAAAAATGCGAAACTGCCGGATTGGCTGGCATTCTTCAGCGGCAAGCGCTGTGTTGCTATCGTAACCGGTCTGGTTTCCATTATCGTTGCTGTTGTTCTGCTGTTCGTATGGCCGATCATCTTCGGTGCTCTGGTAGCGATCGGTGAAGCAATCGTTGGCATGGGCGGCATCGGCGCCGGCATCTACGCATTCCTCAACCGTCTGCTCATCCCGACCGGTCTGCATCACGCACTCAACAACGTATTCTGGTTCGATACCATCGGCCTCGGCGACCTGTCCCACTACTGGGCTGGCGACGTTACCGGTGCAAACGGTGTCACCTGGAGCCTCGGCATGTATATGTCCGGTTTCTTCCCCTGCATGATGTTCGGTGTATTCGGCGCGGCTCTCGCTATGATCAAGACCGCAAAGAACAAGAAGGCTGCTATCGGTCTGGTTCTGTCCGCTGCTATCTGCGCATTCATCTGCGGCGTTACCGAGCCGTTTGAGTTCGGCTTCATGTTCCTGTGCTTCCCGCTGTATGTTGTTTATGCTGCTCTGTACGGCATTTTCACCATCATCACCTACTATGTCGGCTTCCGTGCAGGCTTCTGCTTCTCCGCAGGCGCGACCGACCTGGTATTCTCGTCCTTCCTGCCGGCAGCAAACAACACGCTGATGATCATCCCGCTGGGTATCGCAGCATTCGTTGTATTCTATCTGGTATTCTACTTTGCGATCACCAAGTTCAACCTCAAGACTCCCGGTCGTGAGGATGAAGAAGCCGACTTCGCAGAGGTTGACAAGAATGCTAAGCTGGCTAACAACGACTTCACCGCAATCGCAGCTGCAGTCCTCGAAGGTCTGGGCGGCAAGGACAATGTAGAATCTCTGGATAACTGCATTACCCGTCTGCGTCTGGAAGTCAAGGACGGCACGCTCGTCAACGAGAAGAAGATCAAGGCTGCAGGCGTGGCAGGCGTAATGCGTCCGTCGCAGACCGCAGTTCAGGTCATCATTGGCACCAAGGTCCAGTTCGTAGCCGACGAAATGGCCAAGATGCTCTAATTGGAGTGCTCCCAAAGAATTTAGAAACAGAAACAATCAAACCTATCTTGTTTGCATATCGCAAAATTGCGCTCCGCGCAATAGAAGGGGCGGGCTAATGCCTGCCCTTTCTATTTTCTAAGGAGGAAAGAGGTATTTTTATGAAAATCATTCGCGCAAAAGATTATAACGACATGAGCCGCAAGGCGGCCAACATCATTTCGGCTCAGGTGATCCTCAAGCCGGATTCCGTGCTCGGTCTGGCGACCGGTTCGTCTCCGATTGGCATTTACGAGCAGCTTATCAAGTGGTACAATAAGGGCGATGTGGACTTCGGCGGCTGCACGACCTTTAATCTGGACGAATACCGCGGTCTGACGCCCGATCACGACCAGAGCTACCACTATTTCATGCACAAGAACTTTTTCGATGCGGTCAACATCCCGGCAGAGCGCATCAACCTGCCGGACGGCGCACAGCTTGACGCCGAGCGGGAGTGCAAGCGCTACGACACAGCCATCAAGGCGGCAGGCGGCATTGACCTGCAGCTGCTCGGCATGGGTCTGAACGGCCACATCGGCTTCAACGAGCCGGACGAGTATTTCTCCAAGGGCACGCACTGCGTCAACCTGACCGAGTCCACCATCGAAGCCAACAAGCGCTTTTTCGCCTCGGCGGACGATGTGCCGCGGCAGGCATACACCATGGGCGTGCAGACGATCATGCTCGCACGGCGTATCGTGCTGGTGGTTTCCGGCGAAAACAAGGCGGATATCGTCCGTGAAGCGTTCTTCGGTCCGGTAACGCCCAAGGTTCCGGCGTCCATCCTGCAGCTGCACACCGATGTTTCCATCGTAGCGGACGAGGCAGCGCTGTCCAAGTGCGGCGACCTGCTGTAAAAAGGAAGAAAATCTATGGAATTTAGCAATTTGAAGGTATATCAGCCGGACGGCACGTTCAAAACCGGCGGACTGTCCATCTCGGGCGACCGTATTTCCTCGGCAGAGGTGAGCGCGGACGCGGTGGACATGAGCGGCCTGTATGCCGTGCCCGGACTGGTCGATCTGCACTTTCACGGCTGCATGGGCCGCGATTTCTGTGACGGCACGCATGAAGCCATCTCCATACTGGCGAAGTACCAGGCGCAGATTGGCGTAGCCGCCATCTGTCCGGCGACCATGACCTATCCCGAGGACAAGCTGACACAGATCGCACAGGCGGCGGCCACCTATCAGGTGGAGAGCAACGACGCGGCACTGGTTGGCATCAATATGGAGGGTCCGTTCATCTCGGAGGCGAAAAAGGGTGCGCAGAACGGCGCGTACCTGCATGCACCGGACGCGGCCATGTTCCGCCGGGTGCAGGAGAAATCCGGCGGTCTGTTCAAGCTGTGCGATCTGGCACCTGAGCTGCCCGGTTCGATGGAGACCATCGACGAACTGGCGGGTGAGGTGCGTATCTCGATTGCGCACACCACTGCGGATTACGACACCGCCTGCGAAGCCTTTCAGCACGGCGCCCGTCAGGTGACGCACCTGTATAACGCGATGCCGCCGTTTTCGCATCGGGCACCGGGCGTGATCGGTGCGGCCTTCGACAACGAAAATGTGTCGGTTGAGTTGATCGCGGACGGCGTGCATGTGCATCCGTCGGTCGTTCGGGCAACCTTCCGGCTGTTTGAGAACCGCGTGATCCTGATTTCGGACAGCATGATGGCCACCGGACTCGATGACGGCGAGTACTCGCTCGGCGGTCAGGCAGTTACCGTGCGCGGCAACCTGGCCACGCTGCATGACGGCACGATCGCGGGTTCCGCGACCAACCTGATGGACTGCGTGCGCTCGGCTGTTAAAATGGGCATTCCGCTCGGGCAGGCGATCCGTTCCGCGTCCACCAATCCGGCACGCGCCATCGGCATCGAGCACGATTACGGCTCTCTCGAGCCGGGCAAGCTGGCGAATGTCGTCCTGCTGGATGAGGACTTGAACGTCCACACCATCCTGCTGCGCGGCAAGCTGCTGAATTAAATGAATAGAGTCCTGCAAACAAAAGTCAATAGCCAAAATGAAAAAAGTCCCGCAAAATTTGCGAGACTGAAAAAGGGTATAGCAAAGCAGACTGGAGCAAAATCA
>CAVLCS010000075.1:0-13268 GCA_963661675.1 Bulleidia sp. | reverse complement strand
TTCGCCTCTTAAAAAATATTTTTGCTTTTTTGTGCATTTACTCTTGACAAACGGCCAAATTCTTCATTTTTCTCGGCATACTGCTGAATGATTTCCGCAACCTCATCCCTCGTACCCACGGCGTTGATAAACTCCAGCAGCGCATTCGCGGTCATGTGTGCGGGCAATTCCAGCGCGTGCAGGACTGCCGCTCTTCTTGCCGTGCTGTCGGGTCGGCCGGACAGTCCCCACTCATAGAAATCCGCCTTGGTGATGGGCGGCTGAGACGGCGTTTCGGTCTCGTCCTGCTGTTCAAAAGTCGCGCCTGCTCGGCGGAGTGCATCCAGAATCACCTGCGGACGCATACCTTCCACGCCCAGTTTGCCCTCCTTGGAGCCATGCCGCTTGCGGCGTTCCTTGCCCGCGATATCCGGCACATACGCCTGCTTGACGCAGTCCTTCGGCAGTGCACCCTTGAGGTAATTGCGGATGACAAATCCGGCACCGTCACTGTCGGTCAGCACGATCAGACCGCGTGTCTCGGCGATACGGCGCAGCAGTTTCAGCTGGTCTTTATTGTTAAAAATGCGGAATCCGCCGCTCTCGAGCACCACGGTGTCCACCACCTGCCGGACGGTGTTCACATCGTAGCGGCCTTCCACCAGAATCGCTTCCTTGATGCGCGTCATTTCTTTTCCCCTTTCAGCTCTGCCGCCATGGTCAGCAGCGTCAGCTCGATCTGCTTCTGCCGGTCTGCCGCGCCGCCCTTGAGCGCGGAATCGGTCTCCGCACACAGCGATGCCGCCTTGCGCAGCCAGCTGAGCGGCACACGCCGTGCCGCATTCTGAATCTGCCTTGCGTAGTACGGCGACTTGGAGCCGATCATCTCCATCAGCTGTTTTTCGCCGCCTCGGTTCTCCGCACACAGCTTGGCGGCGTACAGGCGCTGAATGTGGCGCGTGATGGCGGTGAAGATCATGACCTCGTTGTTCTTCTGGGCGAGCAGTTCTCCGACGAGTGCAACCGCCCGCTCGAATTTACCGGCCGTTACGGCATCGGTCAAATCAAACACGACTGCATCCAGCACCGGCGAGCACACGGCATCAATATTATAGCGCTTGATAACGCCGGTCGTGGTGTGCGCGGCTGCCTTTTCCATCTCACCGGCAAGGTTGGTCATGGAGTTGCCGCACAGAAAGATCATGTACGACGCATCTCCGGGTTCGATCATGCAGCCGAGGACCTTGGCACGCCGTTCGAGCCACGCGACCAGTTCCTGCTCCTCTGCGTGTGCGAACTCGGCAAAGCAGGCGCACTTCTCGAGCGTTTTGTACAGCTTGGTGCGCTTGTCCGGCTTGCCATCGAGCACGTCGTAGTAGAACACGAGGCAGACGTATTCCGGCAGGTCGCCCAGCATATCCGGCAGCACGTCCGCAAAGCCGGCAGGCGGCTTGAACAGATCGAAATCCTTGACGATGACGAGCTTTTTGTCCGCCATTGCGGGATAGCTGTCGATGGCCTCGGTCAGCATTTCCGGTGTCAGGCTTTTGCCCTCAAACTCGATGAGATTGAAGTCCGCAAAGGTCTCGTCCACCACCTTTTGCCGCAGCTGCCGCAGATAGTATTCCTTCATGTAGCTTTCCTCGCCCGAGATGATGTACAGCGTGGCAAATTCGCCGTTCTTCAGGTCGCGGATCAGCTTTGATTTTCCGTTTGGTTTGGTTTCTCTTACCGCCATGTGTTACTCCTTTTTGAACTGCCGTGCAATTTCACCCTGTTTGTAGGTACTCTGCACGTCCAGTCCCTTGTGCGACCGCAGTCCCTTTTCCGAACCGGTCGCAATGATGATATGCTGTGCGCCTGCCGCTTCGGCATACTGCGCCATAATTTCGCTGCTGCTCAGATGGTTCGCGCTGAGCACCAGTTCCGCTGCGGCAGGCAGCGTGTGTTCCTCTAAATAGGCCGAAAGCTGTTTCTCAGTCGGGCTGTGCAGGATGAGCACCTCATCCGCGATGCTGACGGCCAGTTTTCCCTCGGCGACCGGGAAAATCTCCACCGGTGCGATAGGGTTCGTAAGCGTCATCGGCTCGCTTATCTCCTGCGCGTTATGCTCGTGCACGAAGGATAGCAGGTCGGCGTTGGTCTTGCGCTCCTGACAGTTTGCGGGCATGAGCAGTTCCCCGACCTCGATATTTTCCATCAGCTCCGGCAGATTGCGGGCGTGTCCCTGATCGACCGCGGTCAGTACGACCGTATCCAGCCGCTTCAATCCATTCCACCGCAGCCATTCCCGCACCAGACGAGCGGCATTCTGGTAGCCGCTGCCGCCTCCGCAGTCGATGAGCACGGCGTGTTCGGTGTCGCTCAGGAGAATCGCCTGATTGCCGCCGCACGGCAGATACGTCACCGTGTAACGGCTGTTCTGGTACTGCACCTCGGCGATGCAAAGTCCGGTCAGCACCACAGCGAGACACGGCAGCACGAATTTCCATTTGATGTGCCTGCCGACGGTCAGCCACACGAGCAGCGCCGCAAACACAATGCCGAGTGCCGCCAGACCGAAGGTGTTGTTCGGGTGCAGTGTGCCGAAGCCGAGGTCCGCGACCGCGTTTGCCGCCCAGAGCAGATAGCTTGTCAGCGGACGCACCAGCTTAGCGATCATCGGCACAAGCGCCGGACAGATAGCCGCCGCGATGCACAGCGCAAAGCCGCCGACAAAGCAGAGCGACGTCACGCCGACGGTCAGCAGGTTGCTGATGGGCGACAGCACGGAAACCGCGCCGAACGAGGTCAGCAAAATCGGTATTGTGAATATGGTGGCACAGACTGTGCAGCTGAGTGCGCTCGTGATGAGCGAAAGCAGCTTGCGTATGAGTTTGGGTGCACCGGCAAACGGCTTTTCGAGTGCGTGCTGCAGCTTCCACGAAAACAGGATGAGCCCGAGCGTGGACGTGAACGAAAGCTGCAGTCCGACGCTTGCGATCGCGTATGGGTTGGCGATGAGAAGAACCGCCAGGGCCAGCAGCAGCGCATTCAATCCTTTGGACGGACGCCGCAGCAGGAATCCGCCTGCGGCCGCTAAATACATCAAGGCTGCACGCACGACAGACGGCGTCGCTCCCGCGACCGGCACAAACAGCAGCACAAGCGGGATGGAAACACAGGTTCCCCATCGTTTGCCGAGCAGCAGCGTGCAGAATCCGACGAGAAAGCCGATGTGCAGTCCGGAAACCGCCACCAGATGGCTTAAACCAGAAATGCGGAATGCGGTCTTGTCGGTGTCGGTCAAGTTATTGCTGCCGCCGACCAGCAGTCCGGTCAGCAGACCGGCCTCGCGTTCCGGAAGGGCATTCTGCACCGCATTCCGGCAGAACCGTGCAATCCTCTGCGGGAGAAAACGCAGGCTGTCCCGCTTAGAATCCAGAACCTCGAATTTCACCGTGTTGCGCTCCGCATCGGTCGCATACGCTCCCGCGATGTAACAGCCTTCCGAGGCTTGATACGCCGCACGGTCAAAGCCGCCGAGCGTGTCCGGCACATAAAATGTGACGGCAGCCTGTACCCTGTCTCCGGCTTCAAGCGGTGGCTCGGTGTTCGGCAGATAGCACCGCATACGAAACCGCCTGCCGTCCGCGGTCTCCGCCGAGAGCAGGACACGCTGGTCGGTGTCGTACACGGCGGCATCCTGCAGGGCGGTTGCTGTGACTTCCTGCGTTTCGCCATCCAAGGCCCGAATGGGAGCCACCCGCAAATCCCGGAACGCGGCAAAGCCGGTCAGCGCCAGAGCCGCAGCCGCCAAAACGGCGAATGCGTTCAGCAGACGCTGACGTTTACGCAGCAACACAGCCGCAAGCACCAGAAGCAGTGCAATCGGTGCAATGATGCGCAGCTGCACCGGCAGTTCTAAGCAGACCGCGGCGTACAGTGCGGCGGCCATCGGCGGCACCAGATAAACCAGAGGGCGTTCTCGCATGCGGGGTCACTCCCTTGCCTTTTCTACTATTATAGCAAAGACTGGAACGCACCGCAAGGACACTCGGTATCAGAGCGTATTCCGGCGGAACTGCGTCGGTGTAGCGCCTGTTTTATCGGTAAAGGCCGTGATAAAGTTGACCTCACTGCGGTAGCCGACCCGGAACGCAATCTCTTTGACCGAAAGCGTCG
Source organism: Bulleidia sp. (assembly GCA_963661675.1). GTDB lineage: Bacteria > Bacillota > Clostridia > Oscillospirales > Butyricicoccaceae > Agathobaculum. Next base: position 9,125 of record CAVLCS010000075.1, on the reverse strand, counting down.
TGGACTGCAGCAGCGCTTTCGCTTCGTCGATCCGGTGCAGCATGATGTACTCGTGCGGCGAGAATCCGGTCGTGCTGCGGAACAGCCGTGAGAAATGCGACGGACTCAGGCTGACCGCATCGGCCACCTTCTCGACCGATAAGGGTTCAAACAGGTGGGTACCAATGTACTTGACCGCCTGTGCGATGGCGTCGTTCGTCCGGTCGGGTCCCGCCTGCACCGGAAACAGCAGCGCACACAGGATGCGGTAGATGCGCTGAGAGCGGTCAAGCTCGGTCATGTCGCCGGTTCGCAGACCGGAGATGATCTGCGCCAGTTCCTGCTCGATTCGCAAATCAGCCGGCGGCGTAAGCACCTGCCTGCCGCCGCGGAACGCGAGGATCTGCTCGAAGAATGCAGCCGCGTTGGCGCCGTCAAAGTGAATCCAGAGCGCTTCCGCGTCGCCTTTGGTGTAAAAATGATGCGGTCTGCGGCAGTCAACTATCCCGATCTGTCCGCGCTCGGCACAGTAGGTCTGGTCGGTCTCGAAGTACATCGCACCCGAGCGGACGTAGGTCAGAAAGAAATTCTTGTGGCTCTCCAGATGGGCGATGTCGCAGCTGTCGAGGAAATTGTAGCGCTCATCGAAGTAATAATGTCCCACGCGGGTGACATAGTAAAACAGCCGCCGAGCGGTCGCGGACGGCGTTGAGAAAAATCGCTCCGAGCGTGACAGCACACCCGGTTCATTCAAAACCTTCACGGCATTCCCTCCTCTGCTTTCTATGATAGCACAAAATATGAATAGATTGCAGTGTTTTGTTATTGCCAAATCAAAGAAAATTCGGTATGCTGTTAGCAGAAGTAAAAAAGCTGAACCGGAACGATAGATATTGCGGTCTATGCTATCTTGTCAGCTTTGAAGAAAAGGGGTTGTTGTTGTGATAAAGGAAAAGACGTTTTATAAGTCCTTTATGGTGCTGGCGCTGTCGCTGGCGCTGCAGAACCTGCTCACCTACGGCGTAAACCTGATGGACACCATGATGCTCGGACGGTACAGCCAGGATGCCATGGGCGGTGTCAGCCTGTGCAATCAGGTGCAGTTTTTGCTGCAGATGCTGGTCGTCGGTGCAGGCGAAGGCGCAGTCGTTATGGGCTCGCAGTACTGGGGCAAAAACAAGCTGGAGCCAATACCGCACATCATCGGCGTGGCTTTGCGGTTCGGCGGTGCACTGGCGGTGCTGATGTTCGGCATCGTGCTGTTCTTCCCGCACCAGCTGCTGTCGCTGCTGTCCAACTCGCCGACGGTTATCGCGGAAGGTGAGAAATACTTCCAGATCATCTGCTTCACCTACATTATCTTCACGGTGACAAACATTCTGGTCGCGTCTCTGCGCTCGATCGGCGTGGTAAAGATCGGTTATATGATCTCGGGTTCGACGCTCGTTATCAATGTGTGCCTGAACTACTGCTTGATCTACGGCCACTTCGGCTGTCCGGAACTGGGCGTTCGCGGTGCGGCTATTGCAACGCTGTTTTCCCGCTGTGTGGAGCTGCTCATTGTCATTTACTACCTGAAGTTTAAGGAGCACAAGCTGAATCTGAGCCTGCGCAAGCTGGTTCACATCGACACCAGCTATGTTCAGGATTACATGCACGTTTCCCTGCCGGTGCTCATCAATCAGGCCCTCTGGGGTGTGGCGCAGATGGTGCAGACCGGTATCCTCGGCCACCTCGGCGGCGATGCCACGGCTGCAAACGCGATCGCGGTACAGGTGTATCAGGTGCTTTCGGTTGTCTGCTACGGCGCCGCGTCTGCGTCCGGCATTGTGGTCGGCCGCACCATCGGCGAGGGCAATCAGGAAAAGCTGCATCCGCTCGTACATACGCTGCAGATTTTGTTCGTTTCCATCGGACTGTGCTCGGGCTTTTTGATCTTCATCCTGCGCGTACCGATCCTTGCGCTGCTCGGCGGCACGCTCACCGAGACCGCGTACAAGTATTCGCTGCAATTTATGATGGTGCTCGCCATCACGACGGTCGGCACCTCGTACCAGATGGCGTGCGATAACGGCATCATCCGCGGTGGCGGCGACACCAAGTTCAGCGCCAAGATGAATATCATCAGCATGTGGTGCATCGTTGTTCCGTTCTCCGCGATGGCGGCTTTCTGGTGGAAGTTCCCGCCGGTTGTCGTGTTCTTCCTGCTCAAGTGGGATCAGCTGTATAAGATCATTCCGGTGGCCATCCGCCTGCACAGCTGGAAGTGGGTCAAGAAGGTTACACGGCCGGATACCGCGGAAGGCTAAAGTGAATTTATCCTACCTCTCTCTTTGGGGGCCTGTCGGAAGATGGGTCCCCTTCCTTTTATTAGAGTGGAGTTTGGAGAGTGGAGAGTGAAGAGTTCGCAAAGTGAAGAGGTAGGAGGTAGGAGTGAGGAGCGGATGATGGTTTATCCGGCAGCAAAGGATTAACCAGGTGCATGTCGTTAGATTTGGACGGCCAATGGCCGCCCCTACAATGATTGACCGTGTGCAGCATGATAAATCCATTTGCAATCGTCACCGACCGATAATAAAACGTGTACAACACGATAAACCAACCTGCAATCGTTACCGATTGTAGGGGCGCGCATTGCGCGTCCTTGTGAACCGTATACACCATGTTTAATTTTCCAGATTTAATTGACAAATAACCGTAGGGCGGGGTGCCCTCAGAAGGTGAATTGCCCGAAGGGCAAGAGAAGCCACTCTGGAGTGCCCCGCCGTATAACGACAATCGCCATGTTTTATATAACGGATACCGTGTATACCGCAACACCAATCAACAACCGTATAATCCGGTGGTTTATTGGGGGAACGGCGGGGTGAGGGCACCCCGCCCTACGGTTGCTTATCGAATAAAATCCATGGTTTGAATATTGTGCAGATGGTTTACCAACAACAATGCCTGTCGTTATCATCACACGGGCGGCCGATGACCGCCCCTACGGGATAGATTATGCCAATCGTTAGATGCGGTGCGCCGAGTCGTCGCACCCTACGGTATCATCTATGCAGACGGTTTGCAATAACTGGGCACCAATTTCAAATTACATTCATTTTCCATTCTCCATTCTCAATTTTCAATTCTGCATACTGCGATTTCAGTTGACAACTCTCCCGAAAAGTGTCATAATAGATACGCAATACAGAAAATGCGATGAGGAAACGAGTTTTCCATCCGCCGTTCTTCAGAGAGAGGACATTCGCTGCAAGTCCTTGTCCGGTGCGGAAAACAGCTATTTCCGAGCAGTCTGCAACTGAAACAGACCGCCTGATCCCCGATACCGGATCACCGAGATGCACGGCATTTTTGCGTGCAAATCAAGGTGGTACCGTGGAAGCATGCTTTCGCCCTTGAAGTTCTGGGCGGAGGCTTTTTTCATTTTCTGTTATCCTTTCGTAAATTCTTTTTTGGAGGAATCAATTCATATGCAGTACAGAGGACTCAACGAGCTGCGCGAGATGTACCTCAAGTTCTTCGAGACCAAGGGACACCTTCGCCTGCCGAGCTTTTCGCTCATCCCGCAGAACGACCCGTCGCTTCTGCTCATCAACTCCGGCATGGCCCCGATGAAGCCGTACTTCACCGGCGAGCAGGAGCCGCCGCGTCACCGCGTTACCACCTGCCAGAAGTGCATCCGCACCGGCGATATCGAGAACGTCGGCAAGACCGCACGTCACGGCACGTTCTTCGAGATGCTGGGCAACTTCTCCTTCGGTGACTACTTCAAGCGCGAGGCCATTCACTGGAGCTGGGAATTCCTGACCAGCCCGGAGTGGGTCGGCATTGACCCGGACCGCCTGTATCCGTCCATCTATGTTGACGACGATGAGGCGTTCGACATCTGGAACAAGGAGATCGGCATCGCACCCGAGCGCATCTTCCGCTTCGGCAAGGAAGACAACTTCTGGGAACACGGCTCCGGTCCGTGCGGCCCGTGTTCCGAGATCTACTACGACCGCGGTCCCGAGTACGGCTGCGGCAAGCCGGGCTGCACCGTTGGCTGCGACTGCGACCGCTACATGGAGGTATGGAACAACGTATTCTCCCAGTTTGACAACGACGGTCAGGGCAACTACACCGAGCTGAAGCAGAAGAACATCGATACCGGCATGGGTCTGGAGCGTCTGGCATGCGTTGTACAGGGCGTTGGCTCCCTGTTTGACGTGGACACCGTACGCAACATCACCAACAAGGTTTCCGAGATCGCCGGCAAGCACTACGGCGAGAGCGACAAGACCGACGTTTCTCTGCGTGTTATCACCGACCACATCCGCTCCACCGTTATGATGATCTGCGACGGCGTTATCCCGTCCAACGAGGGCCGCGGCTACGTTCTGCGCCGCCTGCTGCGCCGCGCTGTCCGTCACGGCAAGCTGCTCGGCATCAACAAGCCGTTTATGTCTGACGTTGCTTCCACCGTTATCAAGGAGTCCGGCGGTGCCTATCCGGAACTGGTTGAGAAGCAGAAGTATATCCATAAGGTTATCGAGAACGAGGAAGCAAGCTTCAACAAGACCATCGACAGCGGTCTGGCTATCCTGAACGACAAGATCGCCGCTTCCGACGGCAAGGAACTGTCCGCTGCGGACGCATTCCAGCTGTACGACACCTACGGCTTCCCGATCGACCTGACCCTTGAGGTACTCGAGGAGCAGGGCATGACCACCAGCCGCGAGGAGTTCGACCGCCTGATGAACGAGCAGCGCGAGCGTGCCCGCGAGGACCGCAAGAAGATGGGCGACCTCGGCTGGCAGAGCGAGGATCTGGGTCTGGACAAGTCCATCAAGACCGCATTTGACGGCTACACCACCCTCGAGGAGTCCGCAAAGATTCTGGCTATCGTAAACGAGGGCGAGGTCTCCGGTGCTGCTGCCAAGGGCGAAAAGATCACGGTTGTGCTCGACCGCACTCCGTTCTACGCTGAAATGGGCGGCCAGATCGGCGACCACGGCGTTATCACCGGCAAGAACGGCTCCATGACCGTCTCCGACGTGCAGAAGACCAAGGACGGCAAGTACATGCACATCGGTGTTGTCACCGATGGCGAGCTGTCCGTTGAGGACGAGGTTACTGCATCGGTTGATGCGGCTTACCGTCAGGCTATCTGCCGTGCACACACCTCCACCCACCTGCTGCAGAAGGCGCTCCGCACCGTACTGGGCGACCACGTTGAGCAGGCCGGTTCCTACACCGCAAACGATCACATCCGCTTTGACTTCACCCACTTTGCAGCGCTGACCGCTGAGGAGCTGGCCAAGGTCGAGGATATGGTAAACGACGCTATTCTGGCGGGCAATCCGGTTATCACCGAGGAAATGAGCATTGACGACGCCAAGAAGAAGGGCGCTATGGCGCTGTTCGGCGAGAAGTACGGCCAGACCGTCCGCGTCGTACAGGCCGGCGACTCCATCGAGCTTTGCGGCGGCACCCATCTGGACAACACCGCTAAGGCAGGCTCGCTCAAGATCATCGGCGAGGCTTCTGTTGCAGCAGGCGTGCGCCGTATCGAGGCCGTAACCGGCAAGGCTGTTCTGTCCCTGATGAACGACCGTCAGGCAGTTCTCAACGAGGCTGCTGCTGCCCTCAAGACCAACGCAAACGAGCTGCCTGCTAAGATCGAGCAGCAGATCAACGACGTTCGTGCACTGAACAAGCAGGTTGAGAAGCTGAGCGCAAAGATCGCCTCCATGCAGATGGGCGACCTGCTCAGCGGTGCAGCTGACGTAAAGGGCGTTTCCGTTGTTGCGACCAAGCTGGAGGACGCATCCACCGATATGCTCCGCACCATGGGCGACGACATCAAGGGCAAGAACGCAAATGCAGTTGCTGTCCTCTCCTCCATCAACGGTGAGAAGGTTAGCCTGCTGTGCGTATGCGGCGCTGACGCTGTGAAGAAGGGCGCTCACGCCGGCAAGATCATCAAGGAAGTTGCCAAGATCGTTGGCGGTGGCGGCGGTGGCCGTCCGGACAGCGCAACCGCAGGCGGCAAGAATCCGGCTAAGCTGGATGAGGCACTTGCAGCTGTAAACGGCATCGTCGAGGGTCTTCTCTAAGTAATTTTTTGGGTAACGCCGTGAGAAACGCTCTCACGGCACACCCTTTCAGAAAGGAGCGATCATTCCATGGAAGATTGTCTGTTCTGTAAAATCATCGCGGGCGACATTCCGTCGAGCAAGGTGTACGAGGACGACCTCTGCTACGCCTTCAACGACATTGACCCGCAGGCTCCCACGCATTTTCTCGTAATCCCCAAGCAGCACATCCAGTCTGTGGCCGCCGTTGATGCGTCCAACAGCGCGATTGTGGCGCACTGCTTTGAGGTCATTGCGAAGATTGCGAAGGAACGCGGCATGGACAGCTTCCGCGTGGTCTCCAACATCGGAGAACAGGCGGGTCAGAGCGTGTTCCATCTGCATTTCCACGTCCTTTCCGGACGGGATATGACTTGGCCGCCAGGCTAATCTCTCTCTAAGGGGGACGCTGTCCCCCTTAGATACCCACAAAGTTCCGGAGAAACTTTGTGGGATATCCCCCTCTCGTCTGCACGGCAGACGAGGCCGTGCCGCCGCGGCACGGGCAGTGGTGACAAAGTCCGGCAGAGCTGGACTTTGTCAGGGAATTTGATCGGCGTACTGCGGTACGCCGCTGCCTGCTGCATGGCAGAACGGCAGGAAAAAGGCACACCCGATAGGTGTGCCTTTTTTGTATGCGTTGGTTTGTATTTTGCTTTTTTCTTAGATAATAATGCCGTTGCAATGGTCGATCTCGTGCTGGATAATTTGTGCGGTCCAGCCGGTGAAGGTTTTGAGTCTGGTCTGGAACTTTTCGTTCTGGTACTGCACCTTGATGGACTGCCAACGGCGTGTTTTGCGCGTTCCGGTCAGCGACAGGCAGCCTTCTTCGGCCTCATACCCGCCGGACTGCTTGACGATCTCCGGGTTGAACATCACCATGTAAGTGCCGTCGTTATCGAACGCGATGATGCGCTTGTTGACGCCGATCATATTAGCCGCCATGCCGACGCAGCCGTCCTGATGCGCTTCGAGCGTTTCCAGAAGGTCGTTCGCGGTCTGGATATCGTCCGGCGTGGCCGGTTCGGCCTTTTGCGCTAAAAATTTTTCGTCTTTGCAGATTTGCTGAATCATTTTGTCTCTCCTCTCTGCCCTGCCAGCCAGTTCAAAGCGCACCACGCATGCAGTGCTGCGCCGCGCGGCAGGATATCCTCGTTGAACACGACCTTTTCGTTGTGCATCGGCTCGCCGAACGCGGGATTCTCCTGCTTGGTGCCTGCGCCGAGCATCAGGTACGCGCACGGCAGGTCGTAGGTGTAGGCTGCGAAATCCTCGGAAGCCATGCCGCCTTCATCCAGACGGTAGACCAGCTTTTCGCCGAACAGCTCACTCGCCAGATCGGCGGCCTGTTCGGTCAGGGCTGCGTCATTCTTGAGCGGCGGTGCGGACGCGATCTCCTCGGTGACGGCTGTACCGCGGAACGCCTGTGCGGTGCACTGGGCGATCTCGCCGATGCGAGTGAAAATCTGTGCGGACAGGTCACGGTCAAAGCTGCGGATGGTGCCCTCGAGCACCGCGGTCTGCGGGATGATATTGGGCGCTTCACCGCCGGACATGCGGCCGATGGTGACGACAGCAGGCGTTTTTGCGCCGATCTCGCGGCTGATGATCTCCTGCAGCGACAGGTAAATGTGGCTTGCGATATTGAGCGGGTCAACGCCCTTTTCCGGCATCGCACCGTGGCAGCCGACGCCGTTTACCGTGATGCGGAACAGCGTGCATCCGGCCATAAACGTGCCGCTTCCGCACAGCACCAGACCGGACGGCGTACCCGAGTTGACATGCAGCGCAAAGCCGGCCTGCGGTGCCGGATTCTGCAGCACGCCTGCCGAAAGCATGGCTTTTGCGCCGGTAAAGCCTTCCTCGTCCGGCTGGAACACCAGCTTGACCGTGCCCTGCAGCTGTGATTGGTACTCGCGCAGCAGCTTTGCCGCACCGAGCAGCATGGCGGCGTGCATATCGTGGCCGCAGGCGTGCATGCAGCCGTTCGTCGATGCAAATTCCAGTCCGGTCTGCTCGGTGACGCGCAGCGCGTCCATGTCCGCCCGCAGGAGCAGACAGCGGCCGGTCTCGGTGCCGGTTATCTCTGCGGCGATGCCGCCTGCCAGTTCGTGCGGCTGATAGCCCATCTCGGTCAGGCGTTTTTTGACGCAGGCTGCCGTGTGCGGCAGGTCGTTGCCGACCTCAGGTGCTGCGTGCAGTGTCCGCCGGTCGCGGACAATATCCGAGCGGATGGCTTCCGCGGACGCAAGCAGCTGCTCCGGCGTTATGGTTAAGGTTTGTGACATGGTTGTGCCTCCCCTGTTGGTTTCTGTATCATAGTATACCATAAAAACATGGAAAGTCCGAAATACATTCTGCCTTTTCTCTGAAATATTGCCTTCCCCTGCTGTCAAGGGGTCTTCGTGTTGATTTTATCAACCAATTATGCTATGATAATTTCATGAATCTTGACAATGAAAGATAGCGGAAAGCCCTCCGATAAATAATTATTAGGAGGCTATATGGTATGGCTGCACCGCACAGAAGAAATCCCTTGAAGGAGTACATGATCAATCACTGGGCCAAACTTGTCCGGCTTTATCATCGTACATCTGCCTCATCCTCATTCGGGCTTTGGCTAAAAATTGCTTTCGAACTTTGTAAAATCATATTTGCGATTGCGATTCGCAAACTTGCCAATCATCTTTTTAGGAACTTCTAATGATAAGGGTCATAGGCGCTGAGCATATCTCAGCGCCTATCCGCCCTTTATTCTGTGCATGGCGTACCCATAAGTTTATCCTCACTAATGCGTATCAACGCAAGAAAGGAAGTCAATTTGTATGAAGCTAACACATCGATATTGAATTCATGATCTATTTGCTATAGTATTTGATCATCGGAAGGTTTTCCGGTGTTTTTGATTGTCTAAGGAGGTATTGCAATTTGCCCGTTTCCAATCATAAGCAGCAAGATAAGAATTTAAATATCGCAAATTGCAAGTGCAAGTTGGACACCTGCACGGTAGAAATTAGTTAATCAGAG
>CAVLCS010000074.1:0-13551 GCA_963661675.1 Bulleidia sp. | reverse complement strand
GTCAGGCCATTACTCTCTTATTCTAACAGCTTCGGCTTTGAGATGGAAAAAGACGCGGCTGGCGGCCGCGCCTTAAACCTTAATTATTATTGTAGGAGAGTATGAAAGTATGATGAAAAAACGTATGACCGCAGGCGTTCTTGCGGCTTTGATGGCAGCAGCGCTGCCGGTTTCCGCGTGTGCAGCCGAGGATTCGGCGCCGCAGCCGCAGCTCAACACCGCCGAGCACATGCAGTATATGAACGGCTACACGGACGGCACCTTCCGTCCGGACGCGTCCATCACCCGTGCAGAGGCGAGCAAGCTGCTCGCGTCCCTGCTGGTGAACAAGGTCGAGAATGAGGATCACCTGTTCAGCGACGTTTCGATTTCCGCGTGGTACGCGGATGCAGTCCGTCAGATGACCGGTTTCGGTCTGGTGAACGGCTACACGAACGGCACGTTCAAGCCGAACGCCAAGATCACCCGTGCAGAGTTCGTGGCGATCCTGTCGCGTTTTCCGCACAACGATATCGGCACGGACAAGTCGTTCGCCGATGTGCCTAAGACCAGCTGGGCATACACCGCGGTGCAGACCGCTCTGGCGCAGGGCTGGATTTCGGCAGGCACGAACTTCCGTCCGAATGCACCGATCACTCGTGCGGAAACCGTAACCATCCTCAACCGTGTGCTCGGCCGTCAGGCGGATAAGTTTACGATCAACACCTCGGAGGGCATCCGCATTATGCCGGATGTGCCGAATACGCACTGGGCGTACTGGGATATGCTTGAGGCTACCACCGACCACGAGTTTGACAAGTCGAGCGGTCTCGAAAAGTGGACTTCCTTCGACAAGGAGACCACCGATCTGACGCCGGGCTGGCATAATATCAACGGCAAGCTGTTCCATGTGAATGACGACAAGCAGTTCGACCACGATAAGTTCATCGGCTCTCTGGAACTTGACCACAACGGCTATTACATTACCGGCTCGACCGAGTTGGACGCACTGCTGGCATCCGCAGTAAAGTCGGTTGTCAACGACAGCATGACCCAGCAGCAGAAGCTGCGTGCGGTGTACGATTACGCGAAGAACACGTTCAGCTACCTCGGTATCGGCGCGGCTGACACTTCTAAGAGCGACTGGGCGCTCACCTCGGCGACCGACATGCTTAAAACCCACAAGGGCAACTGCTATTCGTGGGCGGCAGGCTTCACTTATCTCGCCCGTCAGGTCGGCTTTGACGCACAGGCGATTCCGGGCACCGGCGTTTCGCCCAAGGGCAGTGAGTCGGTTCACGCGTGGACCGAAATTACCATCGACGGCACGGCTTACACCTTCGATCCGCAGATCGAGAGCGTGTACAAGAAGCGCTACAACGAGGACTATGACCTGTTCATGAAGAAGTACGGCGAGGCTGTCTGGGGTTACAAAAAGCCGGAAGTGACCGAGCCGGAGACGCCGGAAACCGTTCAGGTGGACGAGCAGCTTTCTGCACTGGTAAGCAAGATTTACGGTGCGCATCCATATGCCGGCTGGGCAGAGGAGTGTGCGCTCTACAACGGTATGGGCGCGGACGGCATGAGCCGCGGTCTGTACTGGTACCTCGGCACCGAGGATATCACGTTTGAGGCAGGCGTAGCATCCGAGTCGGCCATCACGTCGGCGGCCCATTCGGTTGTCGTGCTGCGCTTTGCAGACGAAAAGCAGGCGGCAGACGCGGCGGCTAAGCTCAAAACCACGGCTGACCCGCGCAAGTGGATCTGCGTGGGCGTTGACGAGGCCAAGGTGGCTTCCAAGGGCAAGCTGGTCTGCGTTGTCATGGACGACGAGAACGGCGATTACTATATCAATAACTTCAAGGCCAACACCTGACAATATCCCAATCGGACAAACTGACCTTATGAAACTTGCGTGATCTGACACTTTCGCAAAGTCAAAATTTCGCATACAATACTCATATAGACGGAATTCTCCGATAGAAAAAGAGGGTATGTGAAATGACAGGCAAAAACATAAGAAAGATCGTGCTGGCAGCGCTGCTGGCGGCATTGACGGCAGTCGCCACGATGATCATCCGTATTCCGACGCCGACACAGGGCTACATTCACCTCGGTGACGGCATGGTGCTGATCTGCGGCATCCTGCTCGGACCCGGTCTGGGCGGTCTGGCAGCCGGTATCGGCTCGATGATGTCCGACCTGATCGGCGGCTACATGGCCTGGGTGCCGGGCACGTTCGTGATCAAGGCGCTGACTGCAATGCTTGGCGGCTGGCTGTACCACCGTCTGGCCGGTAAGGGCATGAACACGGTGACTCGCGTGGTGCTGTGCGGCATTCCGGCAGAGATCGTCATGGTTCTGGGCTACTTCGTGTATGAGGTCGGTATGGAAGTCGTAATGGGCAGCAGCATGGGCGCGGCAGCCGCTGCGGTTGTCCTCGGTGTGCCGATGAATATCATCCAGGGTGTTGCCGGTGTCATTGTTGGCGCCGTGCTGCTTCCGGTGCTCAGCCACGCAAGCGCAGAGATGGGCGAGAAGATTCGTACCTGATGCAAAATGAAAAGACCCGGTTTTCCGGGTCTTTTTTTGTGCCGAATTGAGGATTGAAAATGGAGAATGGAGAATGAAACGTATCCGTAGGAACGAAGCGATGTTGTAAATCGGTGCATACCGTTTGAATTTGGACGCGCAATGCGCGCCCCTACAATGATTTAACGATTGCAGCGTGGTAAATCAACCTGCAAACGATAGCAACCGTAGGGGCGCGCATTGCGCGTCCGTTTGTAACGACATGCACATGGTATCCTGAAACAAATCCAAATTAAAATTATGCAAAACAAAAGGACAGGAAATTTTCCTGTCCTTTTGGTCTATATACGGTTACTCTTCCGAAGCAAACACGCCGTAAATCGCGGTGGCGAGCTTCTTGAAGATATTGACGATACGAGCGATCACGCCTTCGTCGGCAGCATCCTGATCGGATGTGATGTTATCGGCGTCATCGTCCGTCGTGATCTCCTGCGTGCGCAGGATGAACTGCAGGCTGGTCGGCGTCGGGTTCATGCTGCTCGTGACGGACTGCAGGTCGGCCGAGGAGTCGATATTCAGGATGTTGGTATCGTCCTCGAGGTCGGTTTTTGCATCGTCGATAGCACTGTGGATATCGTCGGTCGCGGTCTGCAGCTTATCCGAGCTGTTCGAGCGTGCAGCCTTGTCGAGCACATCGAGCAGGCCGTCGATCATGGTCTGCGTGCTGGCGTCCGCGTCGTTGCGTACCGAGCGCAGCGTGCTGTTGACCGTATCAAGCAGCTGATAGGACGCGGTGAGCGTCTTGGTGGTGGTGTCGATGAGTTCGGTGCCCTTGTCGATGGAGGACGAGGTGATCGAGGTCAGCTGATTGAGCGACTCGGTCAGTGCCGGAATCTCGGCAAGCTGCTGATTGACGCGGCCGAGTGTGGTGTTGGCGAGTTCGGTCAGCTTTTTGCCCTCGGCGGTGAAGTCCTGACCGAGGCCCTTGTAATCGTCGAGTACATCGCAGATTTCATCGAGATTGTCAAGGATATTGCTCGAAGTGGTGAGGAAGCCGGAAAGGGAATCTGCAGTATCGGAGATAGTGGAAGTCAGATTTTTCATCGAATTGGTCAGGTCACTGCACTTCTCAGAAATATCCGATATAAGTTTGCCAAAGGTTGCTGCGGTTGTTTCGTCGATGACTTGTTTTTGTACCAGTAATTGCAGGATGTTAGTCAGTGCAGAACCAACACGGTCATTCATGCTTTCAAGGGCTTCAATACGATCATTCAGGGTTTTCATATCCCCCTGAATAACGCTCAGGTCATCCTTCAGATGCTTAATATCACTCTGCAATTCACTGATATACAGCCACTCCGAACCCGTCTTATCATCCAGATCATCCATCAGGTTCTCCAGATTATTCAGCGACGAACGGACATTCTGCAGCAGCGTCTGGTACTCGGTGATATCCGCGCCGGACTCCTCGAGCGTATTGAGAATGCTGTTCGTGGTCGCGTTCAGCTTGACGAGCGTATCCTTGGTATCGTTCAGCTCCGGAATCAGCGAATCGCTCTCGCCGGTCAGCTTCTGCAGAGCCGTCAGCGCCGCATCCGTTTTGGGATCAATGGTGCCGCGGTCGGCGATCAGCTGCTGGCGAACCGCATTGATGCCCGAGATACCGTTCGACATGGTGCCCATGCCGCTCTGCATGGACTGCATGGTGTCGAGCATGCTGCTCATGCCGGAGTACAGGCTGTCGCCGGAATCGCTCAGGCGGTCCTTGACGTCCTTCAGCTCGGAGATGATATCGAGCGAGGACAGGGTAGCGGGCGTCATGAACATGAACATGCCCATGCTCTCGAAATCATCCGAGCCGATACGCACGGTGAACGTGCTTTCCTCACCCGGCATACCCATGAATACGACCATCTTGTACGTGCCCATAGACTGCACCTGTGCACCCGGAGCATCAATGGAAAGAGCCTTGCTCATGTCAATGCCGGTGCCGCAGACGAGCATCATGTTGTCCTTGTAGTAGTCGCTCGCGTAGCTGTTCGGCACAGCGTGGATGGTGATCTCCACCAGACCGCTTGCGCCTGCACAGTCCTCCGCCTTGACCGAAACGCCGTTCAGCTTGTAGGAAACATCAAAGTTCCACGGCATCTGGATGTTTACTTTATCGGTCGGAATGCACTCGTAATAGAAGCGGTTGCTGTCCGTATCGGACAGCTTCCAGTACACCGAATTGCTCTTGAGGACCGGCTCGTCGTAGGTGCTCATGTTGTACACGTCCGAGTAGCTGCCGAAGTCGGTGAACTCGGTGTGACCGTTCAGGCTGACACCCTTTACGATGCGCGTATTGGTCGGCGCACCGTAGTAATCCATGTTGATATATACCGATTCGTCGGTCTCTACCGTGGGCGCCGCTGCCTGCGCCGCCTGCGGCAGGGTAAACGCAAGAACAAGCGAGGCTGCGGTCAGTCGGCGCAGCTTATTTGTCTTCATGGTCGTTCTCCTCCGTTTTGTCGTTCTGCTTGTCATTCTGATTGGATTTATCACTGGCAATACGCTGGGTCAGCTGTTCCAGCTGCTCCTTGCGCTTCTCGATGCGGCTGCGGATACGCATACGCAGCTTTTTGCCGATCATGCGCTTGTGTGCGGAATCCTCGGTCTGCTGCTCGGGCTGCTCCTGCGTCGGCGGATTGTAACTCTGCGGCAGCTTGAAGCCGTCGCCGTTCAGCATGCTCTTGAACTTCATGCGGAATTCCTTGTTGCGTGCCTTGCGGTTCTCGCGGATCTGCTGCTGCAGATTGACGCGCTGCTGGTGCAGCTCGCTGAGAATCGGCAGCTTGATCTTCTTGGCGTGGATCTTGTTCATCTTGGCGTGCTTCTTTTCCGCATAGTCCGACTTGACGATCCAGCGGTCGAACAGCATCAAGCACATCGGCAGGAAGAACAGTACCAGGATAACCGAAATCAGGGCACCGCGGCCGATCAGCTGGCCCAGACCCGAGATCGCCTGTACCGAGGTCATGAAGTACAGGCCGTAGGCTACCGTCATAACGATAAGACCGGATGTCATGACCGACTCGGCGCTGACTGCTACCGCTCGTATTGCGGCTTCCGTTTTGTTGCCCTGCGATCGTGCATCCAGATAGTTGCCGGTCATCAGTATCGAATAGTCAACTGTCGCACCCAGCTGGATACAGCCGACGATGATAAAGCCAAGGTACATGGTTCGCTGACCGTAAATGTACGGCAGAGCGGTGTTGATGAAGATCGCGCACTCGATCGGGATCAGTACGACGATCGGCAGGATCAGTGCCTTGTAGGTGATGGCGATAACAAGCGCAACGCCCAGGAGAGATACGATGTTAACGCGGTTGTAGTCCGGCACGATGATATCCTTGATATCCTGCGTGGACGGCGTTACACCGACCAGATAGGTCGTTTCACCCGGATAATACTTGTTGACGATGGCACGGATGTTGTCCGCAAAGTCAAATGCGTCATCGCTTTCACCGGCGGAGCGCACGTTGATGATAACGCGTGCCCAGTTTTCCGAGTGCATGATGCTGGTGATGTTCTCCGGCAGGAAGTCCTCCGGAATGCCTTCCGGCAGCACGGACGACAGGCTGAGTGCGTACTTGACGTAGGACAGATCGTCGATCTCCTCGGTCATGGCCTTCTCGGTGACGTTGCTGTCGAGCGGGACAAGCGCGATCATCATGTTGCTCTTGCCGAACTTGGCGTTCATCTGCTGCTCGGCCTCGTAAACCGGCGTACCGGGCGAGTTAGCCACGGCCTCGTTGCCGTAGGAGAAGTTCGCCATGCCCTGTGCAATGTAGCATGGGATGATGAGGATCAGCACGATGATAAATACAACATGGCGTGCCTTGTACGCAAATACGCCGATGCCGCGGCCCTGTTTCGGAATGAACGGACGGTGCTGCGTCTTGGCGATGATGTTCTGCGAACGCAGGATGAGCGCCGGCATGAGCAGCAGCACGGTCAGCAGGCTGAGTGCAATGCCCTTAGCCAGTACGAAGCCCATATCCGGGCCAATGCCGAAGTTCATCAGCGCCATAGCCGCAAAGCCGACGATGGTCGTCATGCCGGAAGCGCCGATAGACGAAAATGCGGTTCGCCATGCGTTCGCCATGGCCTGTTCCGGCTCTGCACCGGTGGCACGCTCCTGCGTGAAGGCGTGCAGCAGGAAGATGGAGTAGTCCATCGAGCAGGCCAGCTGCAGCACTGCACCGACCGCGTTGGACAGGAACGAAATCTCACCGAAGATGATATTCGTGCCCATGTTGAGCAAAATCGCGATGCCAAGCACGGACAGGAACAGCACCGGCTCGAACCAAGAGGTGGTGGTGATGGTCAGAATAATATAAATGATAATGACCGCCAGCATCATAACACGGGCGACCTCTTTGTTGATGGTAGGACCGAGGTTGGTATCCGATACGGCGGAGCCTGCTACCAGACCCTTGTCACCGACAATGTTTTCAATCTCGTGTACCGCCTTGTGGGTCTTGTTCGACGAATCCTTGTCGGTAAAGATAACGTCCATGTAGGCGCTGTTGTCTTTATAGTAGTCGTCGATGTTGGAGTAGTCGATAAATTCGCTCGAGCCGTAAATATTGGTGGTCATATCGCACCACATGACCATATCCACGCCGTCAACGTCCGCGATACGGTCCTTTATATTTTTGGCTTCATAGAGCGTGACGTCCTCGAGCATGACGCGTCCCATGCCGGGATAGGTAAATTCGTTCTCCATGATGTCCAGCGCCTGTGCGGAAGGCGAGGAATCCGGCAGATACTTGGTTAAATCGTAGTTGATCCCGACCAGCGGCACGCAGATCAAACTGAAGATGATCAGTACGATATAGATCTTTTCAATCAGTTTTCGATTGTTAATGATCAGGTCAACTGGGCTGTGTCCTTTAAGTTTCACAAAGAAAACACCATCTTTCTCAGAAATAGATATTGTGTAGGATTTCTTTTCGTGTTATAGTATATAGCATAAGGATAACGAACGCAATAATCAAATACAATAAGAGTGAATGATAATGAACAGAAATATTGTATATGTTCGTTAAAATGCAAAAAGCATGGAAATGAATCGGAACTGAAATTAGGAATGGAGTGGAACGCATGGCAGAAGTGGAGGACAAGCGCATCCGACGAACCAAAAAGCTGCTGCGGCAGGCGCTGACGCGACTCATGCAGCAGAAGGATTTCCAGAGCATCACCGTGACCGACGTAGTGCGCGAGGCCGATATCAACCGCGGCACATTTTATGCGCATTATCGGGACGTGTATGACCTGCGCGATAAGATCGAGGCGGAAATGATCGAGGACTTCCGGGAGATGATCGCAACCATCCGACCGAGTGAGACCGCGACCCTCAAGCCGGTGCTCAGCCGTCTGATGGATTACCTCGAGGAGAACCGTGAGATCGTCACCGCGCTCATTAAGGTAAACGGTCCGGACGGATTCGGCCGCAAAATGATCGGCGTCATTGAGGAATGCCGCATGGAGCTGTTCCCGTACCGCAGCATCGAGGACGCGTATTCTGCGCGTTTTCTTGCGACCGGCGCCATCGGCATGACCGAAAAGTGGATCACTGAGTCGCAGCCCATCCCGAAAACCGAGATGGTAAACCTGCTTACCAAGCTGCTCATGTCGATGCTTCCGCAGGAGCCGATACCGGTGCAAAGCTGAGAGGAATACTGGGAAGCGGCTGTCGCGAAACTATCGTTTCGCCGACAAGCAGGAACGGATCGTGGGCCGTTCCAAAGTCGTCCGAAAGTTCCCGTACGGAAACTTTCTCCCTCCAGAAGTCAAAAAAGTCAGGTACACGCCCCGACTTTTTTGGCATTTGCAAAGCAAATGCTGTTTAATTCGCGCTGCCGCGCGAATTAGCTGAAACTGCGGGAATATTAACTTTTTTCGACAAACTGAGGGAGTACCCATTATGGGTACTCCCTTTATCTGTATTTTACCGTTTACGCAGGACAAATTCCGCCAGACGCTCGGTGGCGTCCGGGTGCGCGATCTCGCTCATGGTACGGCGGACAGTCTCCAGCCGCACCGGATTGCAGAACAGCTCGTACACAGCCTCGTCAATCGGGAAGTGCTTGGTAATGAGCGCCGCCATGCCGTTGTTGACCAGAAAATCAACGTTGCGCTCCTCGTGACCCGGAATCGGATCAAACAGCAGCATCGGCAGGTTTTTCGCCAGAGCCTCGGACACAGTAAGACCGCCCGGCTTGGATACAATGCAGTCGGACGCACTCATCATCACCTCTACGTTGTGCACAAAGCCGTAGGGATAAATTTTGCAGCTGCCCTGATAGTGTGCGGCAAACTGCTGCACATGGTAGAGCATCTTTTTGTTGTTGCCGCATACCACAAGGAACTGGTACGGCGTGCCGATCTGCGACAGGCTTTCGATGTTCTTCACATGGTCGGCGTGGCCCATGCTGCCGCCCATCAGCAGGATGGTCTTCATGTTCGGGTCAATGCCAAGCTGTGCGGCTGCGTCCTCGCGGGATAGCTTTTCGTTGAATTTCGGGTGCACCGGAATGCCGAACGGCAGAATGCGGTCCTCCGGGATGCCGCGCTGCACGCAGCGGTAGGTGAGCAGCTCACTCGCAGTGACGATGTACTGCACACGCGGCACATCCTCCCAGTATGGGTGGAGCGTGTAGTCGGTCACAATGCCGATGGTCTCAATGTCAGCGAGCTTTTTGCGCTTTTTCAGCTCATCGACCATCTGGGCCGCGAAAACGTGCGTGCAGATGATCACATCGGGCACATGGTTCGCAATGACCTTGGCAAACTTGGACGCACCGAGTGCGTTGATGATATTGATAATGCTCGGCGCAGAGTTAAAGTAGCTTGCGCCGTTGTTCTCGGCCAGCTGGTAGACCAGTCGGTACAGCGTCTGCATGTGCTTGGAGGAGAACAGATAGCCCTTGTCGATGGTGGTTTTGATCAGGTTGCTGATGTAGGCGTAAACGTCCAGCGTGTGGACTTCCGCGCCCTTGGATTCCAGCATGTCGCCGATGGCCTTTGCAGTGGCATGGTGGCCGAAACCGGCGGTGACGGATAAAATCAGTACTCTCATACAATGCCTCTCCTTATATTGCGGCGTTTGTGCTGACCGGACAGGACAGCACGCCTAAGGATATTTTATCGTAAAAACAGCAAAAAATCAAACTACACTTTGGTTAAAGGTATAGGAAGAACGGGAAGAAGCGGTATTTCCGGTCTTATGAATTCCTTTTTTCAAGTCCGGCAGGAGTTTTTCTCGGTTAGCTATTTTAATCCGGCCGATTTTGTACTATAATAAACCTAATAAACGAAAAATACAGGAGGCTTAGGGAAATGGCTCTGTCTATTAAGCCCTACATTGAAAATAAGGAACGCATCCACCTGATCGGTATCGGCGGCGTATCCATGAATTCGCTTGGCGAGCTGCTGCTCAGCCGCGGTGTACCGGTTTCCGGCTCCGACCGTCTGCGTACGGACGTTACTGCACGTCTGGAAGCTCTGGGCGCAAAAATCACTTACGAGCACAAGGCGGAGAACGTCGAAGGCGTATCGCTCATCGTGCGTACCGCTGCCGTGCATGACGACAATCCGGAGATCGTCCGTGCTCACGAGCTGGGCATTCCGGTCATGGAGCGTGCAGAGGCATGGGGACACCTCATGCGCGATTACGACAACGTAGTCTGCCTGGCCGGCACGCACGGCAAGACGACTTCCACCTCGATGATGACGCTCATGACCATGGAAGCGCAGATGGACCCGACCGTTATGGTCGGCAGCAACCTGCCTGCCATCGGCGGTACGCTCCGTATCGGCGGCAAGGGCTGCTTTGTGGCCGAAAGCTGCGAATACTGCAACTCGTTCCTGCGGTTTGCACCGACGGTTGCGGTTATCCTCAACGTTGAGGAGGACCATCTCGACTTCTTCAAGGATATCAACGATATCATCCACTCGTTCCACGAGTTTGCCGAGCTGACCCCGATGAACGGCCTTGTTGTCGTCAACGGCGATGACCCGCATGCTATGCGCAGCGTGGCAGGCATCAACCGCAAGGTCCGCACCTTCGGCACGAGCGCAACTTCGGATGTTTACCCGACCGACGTGCGCGACGAGAACGGCTACTACCGCTTTACCGTCATGGTCGAGGGCAAGCAGTACGCTAAGGTCGAGCTGTCCGTTCCGGGCCGCCATAATATGCTGAACGCACTGGCGTGCTGTGCGGCTGCCGAGTTCCTCGGTGTGCCGGGTGACGCTGCCGAGCGCGGACTGAATAAGTTCACCGGTTCGTCCCGCCGTTTCCAGCTGGTCGGCAAGATGGCCAACGGCGCAACCGTCGTAGACGATTACGCCCATCACCCGAGCGAGATGAAGGCTACGCTGAATACCGCAAAGGAAATGCACTTTGACCGTATCCTGTGCGCATTCCAGCCGCATACCTATACCCGCACAAAGGCGCTGTTCTCTGAGTTCGTGGACGCGCTCAAGCTGTGCGACCAGGCGGTTCTGGCACCGATTTACGCCGCACGCGAGAAGAATACCATCGGTATCTATTCCTCGGATATCGCAAAGGAAGTGCCGCACGCACTGTCGCTCGACAGCTTTGACGAGATCGCGGATTACCTCCGACAGGAGGCAGGCCCGAATGATCTGGTGCTCACCATGGGCGCCGGTAATATCAATGAAGTCGGCCCGATGCTGATTAAGAATAAGTAATAGGGAAACCCGCTTTCAAGCGGGTTTTCTTTTTGCAAATGGAGAATTGAAAATGGAGAATGGAGAATTGACGTAACGGTTAACCATTGCGTGGGCGGCCACTGGCCGCCCCTACGGGATAACGTACAGCAAATCGTTTGATACGGTGCGCCGAGGTCGTCGCACCCTACGGTAAAGTTGGTCGATAAGGTTTCATTCGCAGGTGCCGTGCGTAGCAACGCGAAAACGAGTTGCGCGACACGGGTATGTCGCGCCTGCGTAGAGTAAACCACCTGTGTAGCAGTACGTTATCTGTGAACTGCGAATATTTTACGAAAGACACGTAACGGTAACCCGACTGCCGTTCTCCTTTTTCGAAGCGGTCGCCGGTCTCTGATTTGCGCTAGACTATCCAAGGGAAAAGGGGTGATTCACAAGAGGGTGGAAAACCGTAGGTTGTCTACCCTCTTGTGCCCCTGCCGGGTAGGAAAGACCCGTTCGCCTCGCAGGCGAAAACCAATCTGATTTCCAGCCTGAAAAAATTTTTGAATGCCACTTGACAAAAACGCATAAATGGTTCATACTACGGATATAGAGAATTGTACAACTTGTATAATTCCGGTTGGTAAGGAGGGTGCGTTATGAATAACAACTTGATTATTACTATTGGTCGTGAATATGGCACCGGTGGTCGTGAGATCGGTCAGAAGCTGGCGCTCCGTCTGGGCATTCCGTTCTATGACCGCGAGCTTATCACCCGTGCGGCAAAAAAGACCGGATTCGACGAAAAGCTGTTTGAGCAGCTCGATAAGCGCGCCACCAACAGCTTCCTGTATTCGCTGACCATGTTCGGTTCGGTCGGTCTGAACGGCATGAGCCTCACCGATCAGCTGTATCTGGCTCAGTCCAACATCATCCGCGAAATGGCAGAGGATTCCTCCTGCGTTATCGTCGGCCGCTGTGCAGACCATGTACTGCGCGACTTCCCGAATAAGTTCGATTTCTTCATCCACGGCTCGATCGAGGACCGCGTAAAGCGCGTTCAGACCTGCGGCGATTACGTCATCGAGGGCAAGACGCCCGAGGCTGCGCTCGAGAAGATGGATAAGCAGCGTTCTACCTATTACAACTACTATACCGGCAAGGTATGGGGCAAGTGCGACCATTACGACCTCTGCATTAACGCAGGCCGTCTGGGCGTTGAGTATTCTTCCGATATCATTCTGGAGTACATCAATCGCCTGAAGAAGTAACTGCTGTATAGGGAAAAGAGAAAAGAGAGAGTGCGGAACGGCTGTCCCTGTGCAGGGACAGCCGTTCGCATTTTTTTAATTGGATAGGAGAGAGAATATGACGAAAAAAAGAGCGATCGTTGTCGCGGCTGCGGTTCTCGTGCCGTTTCTGCTGTTCCGTGTGGGAACGGGATTTACCGAGCAGCAGAATGTCACACTGCGTGATTACACGGTTTCCGAGGATGGGAAAACGCTGACGCTCCATGCGGCCGTCTTTCCGCCGATCGGCGATATCCGGGATTATAAGGATGAACCGAAGGACGGAGAGCACTATCTCACATTTTATAACGCATTCGGCGGTGCAGGCACGATGAGTGCGGGATATACCGTTGTTTTGCCGATCACGGACACGGACAAGGCGGTTTATTTTAACGATGCGGATGGTTTCCATCTGGCCCTGCAGAAAAAGAAACTGACCGGTGAGTGGGTACGGCCGTAAATTTCCGCACAGGAGGAAGCGTATGAAGAAAGTGCTTTGCGGATTGCTTGCAGTGCTCGTGCTGCTGGCAGGCGTGTGGTTTGTGGGAACAGGCTTCATCGAGTGCGGAAGCGTGAACATGGGGAATTTCACCGTGTCGGAGGACGGCAGAATGCTGACATTTGATGCAGGTGTGACCACTTCCATGGGATATATCCGCGGATTCCGTGCCGAACGAGTGGATAATGCGCAGTATCTCACGTTTTACAACACGTTCGGCGGACTGAACAGCAGATTCGGTGCCAAGACGGAATTCACACTGCCGCTGGAAGAAACCGATAATCTGATCTATTTTGATATGTTGGACGGCAGAAATCTGCTGGTTTTGGAAAGAGATGCGCAGACCGGAGAATGGGTAAAGCCGTAAATTTCTGCAAAATAGGGAACCAAACGAGCCGCACTTCGTCTAACCGGACAAAGTCCAATGGTATGAAGTCAAGTAGGTGATGTGAGAAAATTTTGAAGAAAAGCAGTGCAAATACACCATATGGATCATAAAAAGGCAACACCTACCCAAGCCCTGCCTCT
>CAVLCS010000073.1:0-13644 GCA_963661675.1 Bulleidia sp. | reverse complement strand
TTAACTAATTTCTACCGTGCAGGTGTCCAACTTGCACTTGCAATTTGCGAAAAATTATTTCACCATCTATCGTGTAGGGCGGGGTGACCTCACCCCGCCGTGTAACCGATTTGCATACGCATAACCGTAGGGGCGACCAGTGGTCGCCCACGCAAAGCTATATTTTGTGTTATCTCACATTTTCAACCAAGGTCTGCCAAGTAACGGTATCAAAACTTTCATCGGCGATAAAGCAATAGCTGTACTGCGAATCCTTCCACTCGACCGAGGTATAGCCGAGGTCTGCATACAGCAGTGCGTCCGTACCCTCAAGTTTTTCGCCGGAAACGGTATGGTTCATACCCTCGAGTGCGGTTTCGCCTTCTCCCATGCAGTATTTGAGCGTATGTCCGTCCGCGTCCGCATACACGACGACCGCCATGCCAAACTGGTTGGACGCCGAGTCGAACGCATAGCCATCCGGCAAAGTCTCCGGCAGGGCCAGCGGGAAGGGCAGAGCCGCGGCCAATTTGTCAGTGGTGGCGTATTCCTGCGGTGCGGTTGCGGTAACAGGAGGTTCTCCGCCTTCTATGGCCGGATTTGCAGGCGTACGGTGCATTTGCATGACAGCCGTGCCGCCGATCACAAGCAGCAGACAGGCGGCAACTGCGCCGTACTTCTGCCATGCGGACGGCTTGCGCACCGGAGGGACATCGAGCGCTTCATGCAGGCGCTGTTCGAGGTCGGGAGACGGATTAACGTGCTCCATCAAACGGTTATACTTATTCATCGAAATCATACGCCTCCTTCAGTGTCTCCTTGAGCATACTGCGTCCGCGGTGCAGCAGGGAACGCACGGTGCCCTCCTTCTGGCCGAGAATGTGTGCGATTTCCGCAGTGGAATATCCCTCGTGGTAGAACAGGTGAATCGGTTCGCGATACTTGGGCGGCAAAGCGCGTACCGCGTCCCACACAAAGGCAAGATCGCCGTCTAGATCATCGCACGGATAGCTTTCCTCGAGCGCATCCGTGTGCTTGAACCACGCCGAATTCAGCTTGTTTTTGCTCAGGTTGATGGCAACACGGAGCAGCCATGCCTTCTCGTGTGCCGGAGATTCCAGTGTCGGAGAAGTGCGCATATACTGCACAAACGTGTCCTGCAGGACGTCTTCCGCGTCGCTTTTGTTGTGTAAGTACGCATACGCCGCACGAAACACGGCTGTGCCCCATCTATCATATAACTGTGAAAGCTGTGCGTGTGCTGCCGCCGATGCACGCGCAGGCATGACTGCCTGCAGGACGGCAAACAGCAGCCGCCGGAACCGGCTGATTGGAATCGTCAGTGTCATACTGTCACCTCAATGGATCAATTTGTTTTCTGATCTATATACATTTAATATAGCAGAAATGCTGCGCGAGACCCAGAAAAATTTTTTATTTTTTCTGCAGCATTTCGGATTCGCCGTTTGTATATAGGGCAGAACGGCAAATGAAGCGGCCGACAAAAAAATTTTTTGAAACGGCTGCAGCATTTTGCAGTTCCCGATTGTATCTATGATGAACAAGCAAACCGCAAACAATGAAAGGAAGATTTTTATGAAAAAGACGATTTCTCTGATGATGGCTCTGGCCGTAGCAGGCTCTATGGCAGCACCGGCGATGGCGGCCAACGATGAACCGATGGTTATCGCTCCGGCACCGAGCACAACGCAGCAGGCGCAGATGAAGATTGCCGTCAAGGGTCAGACCACCGCACTGCAGAGCATTACCGTGAACGGCTGCACGATGGCTCCGGTACGCGCTATCTGCGAAGCACTCGGCTTCAAGGTAACGTGGAACGCCGACCGCTCCATCAACATCAATAACGGTGAGATGCAGTCCGACCTGCGCATCGGCGATAACAGCTATGTGGTTTACACCGCCGTTGATGGTATGTCCGGCATGAGTGCACCGTTTACGCTCGGTTCCGCGCCAATCATCAAGAACAACACCACGTATGTGCCGATCGACCTGTTCGTGCCGCTGTTCGGCAACGATCCGGCTGTCGTGCAGGTGAACGGCGATACCATCCAGATCGACCCGGACGCCAAGACCGAGGACGGCGATTCCGCACAGATTCCGAATCCGCTGACCGGCCATGAATCCCTCGCAGAGTTGGAAAAGGCAGTCGGCTTTACCATCAAGGCACCGACCGTGCCCGCAGGCTTTAAGGCGGATGCGTACATTGATATCTCCGGCGATCTGGCCGAGGTGTTCTATGTGAACGGCGATAATACGCTCGTGTACCGTGTCAGCAAGGGTGAGGGCGATAACTCCGGCGATTATAATACCTATTCGAGCAAGAAAACCGTTGATGTGAACGGTGTTTCGGTTGAAATGCGCGGCAATGATACGGTGAATGTGGCAACGTGGTCGAATGGCGGCTTTGCGTACTCGGTATCCTCGGAGCAGGGAATTTCGGAGGCGGACGTTATCACGGCAGTGAACAGCGTCAAATAATTGAGAATTGAAAATGGAGAATGGAAAATGAACGTTTGACGTTCGCTTCCCGCAGGGGCAGACCATTGGTCTGCCCTTTCGTTTTGTCGCTGCATAACGAAAAAAAGGGCGGACACACTGGTCCGCCCCTACGATAATTGATACCTTTGAGGAAACTCCTACCTCCTCACTCCTACCTTGCACCGGTTTTCTGATTTTAGAGGATTCTCCTCTGCGGCTTATTCGCCACCTGCTTCACCGGCTTGCACGGCACGCCGACCGCCAGAAATCCCGCCGGAACGTCCTTCGTCACGACGCTGCCCGCACCGATGACGGCGTTATCGCCAATGGTAACACCCGGGCAAATCTGCACGCCCATGCCGATCCAGACGTTGCTGCCGATGGTGACCGGCTTGGCGTATTCCAGTCCGGCGTTGCGCTGTGCAACATCGAGCGGATGGCCTGCGGTCGCGATACAGCAATTCGGCCCGATGAACACATGGTCGCCGATGGTGACCGGTGCCTCGTCCAGAATCACCAGATTGTGGTTGGCGTAAAAACGCTTGCCGATATGCACATTGCTGCCGTAATCGACAAAAAACGGCGGCTCAATGACGATATCCGGCGCACAAGAGCCTAAAATGGTATGCAGCAGTGCGGCTTTCTCCTCCTTCTGCGAGGAACGGAGCGCATTGTAGTCCATGCACAAGTCGCTTGTCTGTGCACGCATTTCAAGCAGCTTCGGGTCGTTGTTTGCGTCGTACAGCTGGCCGGAAGCGGCTTTTTCGAGTTCAGTCATCATGGGGATTCTCCTTAATTCTGGTGGCGCACCAGTTCATAATCATCGCCGGAGCGGTAATACGGACAGCTTTTGCCGGTCTGCATCAGGCGGTAAAACTCGTCCTCGTCCAGATAGGCTTCGCACACGTACTCGTCCATCTCGTCATCGTAGACGTTGTACGCGCAGTCGTCACAGGTGCCGGTCATCGGTCATCGCTCCCTTCGATCTGGTCGATTGCGGCCTGCAGGATGGCCTCGGGGTCGTTGCCTCGAATGTCCAGTCCTTCCGCACAGATAAGTCTGGTCTCGCGGATGCCGAAATAGCCTTTCGCCATAGCGGTCAGATAGTCAAAACTGAAACGCGGGTCATACGAGCCGCCTGCGGTGGTAATGTAGGTCAGACTGCGGGCGCGGCACAGACCGCACGCCTGTCCGTGGTCGTTGTAGGCGCTGGCAATGCCGGTGACATAAATGTTCTCGATGTAGGTTTTCAGCTGCGCCGGAAAACCGAGATCCCAGTAGGGTGCAGCAATGACGATATCGTCCGCGTCAGCGAACTGGTGCGCACGGTCGAACAGCGGGTCGTGCCAGTTGCCCTCGGCGATAAGCGCTTCACGGTGTGCCAGCCGTTCGCGGTCGAGCGGGACAAACGGCTCGTCAAAAATGTTCAGTTCGGTCACGTCGTCCAGCCGCGCAAGATAAGCACGCGCCAGCCGTTCGGTCCGCGAATCCGCCCGCGGACATGCGTTGATGTAGAGTGTCATGGTATCCTTCCTTCTTTTCATTCCTAACTATATAGTATAGCAGAAAAATTAGTAATTAGGAATGAGGAATTAGGAATTATTGCGAGGTAGGAGTTTAGGAGTGAGGCGGTAGGAGTGGACGATGGCATCGTCTTCCGTAGGGGCGGACCGATGTGTCCGCCCTTTTTACGTTATGCAGAAGGTAAAATAAAGGACGCGCAATGCGCGCCCCTACAAAGGTTGACCGTATGCAGCGAGATAAACCAACCTGCAAACGCGAAAGACCGTAGGGGGCGCGCATTGCGCGTCCAAATCAAACAACATGCAGAGATAAAAAAGGGCGGACACATTGGTCCGCCCCTACGAAAAGCAAAATCTTCTCGTTAATTACTAATTTCTAATTCCTAATTACTAATTTGAAAGAACTTATTGAACTGCTTCGACAGTCTCCGAACCGCCCTCTTTATAGGTGTACACGGTAAATCCGTCATACGTCCAGACGCCGTCCTCGCCTTCGCCCATGCAGCTCGGCGAATAGCTCTTGGAATTCGGTGCACCGAGTGCGCTCTCGAGCGCGGCTGCGGACGAGCCGACATACCCGCTTGCCTGCGATGCGGTCGGCTTGGCCGGCTCGGCGGGTTTGGTCTCTGCCGGAGTGCTCGGCTTGGCGGCAGGCGTGCTCGGCTGCGTCTGGGCCGGCTTGCTCGCCGGAGTGGATGCCGCCGGTTTGCTCTGAGCAGGCTGGGTTGCAGGCTTGCTCGTACTTGTCGAGGTGGACGGCTTTGCAGTCGTGGTATTCGTGCTGCTCGTTACCGGCTTGGTTTCGGTCGTTTTATTCTCGGTTTTACTGTCGGTCGAGGTCTTATCGTCGGTTTTGGTTTCGGTTTTTGCGTCCTCGGTTTTCTCCTCGGTCTTGGTCTCGTCGGACTTTTCCTCGGTCTTGGTTTCGTCCTTCGTGTCCTCGGTTTTGCCGGTCTGGACGGTCTGGTTCTCGTCCTTGGTGTCGTCCTGCGCGGTATTGCCGCCGCACGCCGCAAGGCCAAAGCAGAGCGTCAGCGCCAGCAGCATAGCTGTCAGCTTTTTCATAGAATTTCCTCCATTTAGTTATTCTGTGATCTTGATATTACATTAGACGGATTTGGTTCCCATTTAGTTCCCCAAATCCGGCGGATATTTCAAAATATTCGGCAGATTTCGCTCGACGATCTCGATGATGACCGTGTCACCCTCCTGCACCTGCTCGAGCGGATACGGCATCTGCCGAGTAATGGTCGCCTCACGAAAATCCTCGGCGAGGAACGGGTGCAGCGCGTTACCGAACGAATCGCGGCACAGCAGCAGACGGCCATTCGGCGCATCAGGACGAGTTGTCTGCATGAGGATATCCTCGTCCGAGCGCGGCTGGCTGACATACGCAAACGAGGTCTGGTACACCTGCGTTTCCTCTTTTTGCGTGCCCTTCGGGTACAGCATTTGATAGAGGTCGCCGCTGTGCGTCTGCTCGACCGTATATTCCTCGTCCGTGAACGCCGTGTGCGGCAGATCGAGCGTGCTCATCAGATAATCGTGCGCGAGCGCGGCACCGCGGTTGGTCCAGTGCGAGTCGGTCTTGTAGTACAGCACGTTGGCATGCCCGCGGAACACGGAGAACAGGTCAGCATAGTTCACGCCTTCCTGCTCGAGATACGGCAGCACGCGCTCGTAATTGCCGTCCGCGTCCTCAGTCAGATAGCGCGCAGGCATGTGCTCCGGATAGAGTGAATTCTTGTTAGGCGCGATCGTAAACAGAAACCGTGCGCCACGGCTTTCGCAGTAGTCCTGCATGGATTTTACCGTCTGGGCCAGCTGCTGCGCTTCCTCTTCGGTCAGCGTCGCGTGATTCTGATAGTCATCGAGCGTTTTCGCATAATACAGCCAGCCGTCCGTGCCGTAGATAACATCCTCGGCCGGAGACGTGCACAGCAGCTTGGTCTGCAATTCTGCGTTTGCGGTGACAAGCTCCTGCCGGAAACCGAAATGGTCGGCAACGTAGTCGGTCAGGTCGCTGAGAAAGTCCGCGTTCCAGCCGGTCTGCGCGTTCCACAGGCTCGGCTTGGGCGTGAGGTGCTCATTGCCTGCCGCCTGCTGCTCGGGCAGCACGAGCATACCCGCTGCCGGAATCAGGCACAGCGACAAAAACGCCGCCGTAAACCATTTATATTTCATATTTCACCTCAAAATCGGAAGTAAATGAACGGATTAAACGAGCCTGCCGCAAGGTACATCATGCACAGCACGAGCAGGACGAGAGCGCCGACAAGCGTCACACTCTCGCGTTTGGGCGTGTGCTCCTTCGCAATGGGCGTGCACAGGAACAGCGCGATACACAGCGTCAGCGCAAACGCGGGCGTAAATTTCGCCCAGACAGCCGCCGTGCCCAGCCAGTGCAGACCGAAACCGGTAAACATGGCGGCATACATCGCGCCTGCCTGCGCCAGCGTGTCCGCACGGAACAGCGTAAAGCCGAGCACCACCACGAACAGCGTGTACAACTGCCCGATGCGTCTGCCCTTGAGCTTCTCCACCGGAATCGCACCGCAGTCCTCGAGCACGGAAAACAGGCCGTGCCACAGTCCCCAGAGGACGAACGTCCAGCTGGCACCGTGCCATAGTCCGGTCGCAAAGAACACGAGGAATTTGTTCAGCCACGTCCGTCCCCTGCCCTTGCGGTTTCCGCCGAGCGGAATATACAGGTAGTCGCGGAACCAGCCGGACAGCGAAATGTGCCACCGACGCCAGAATTCCTTGATGGTGGTCGCAGTGTATGGATAATCGAAGTTTTCGCGGAAGTGAAAGCCGAACATGCGGCCGAGACCGATGGCCATATCGCTGTAACCGGAAAAATCGAAGTAGATCTGCAGCGTGTAGCAAATTGCACCCGTCCAACCGGCCAGCATGCCGATCTCTCCGGCAGGCAGGCGAAACACCGTGTCCGCCATCTGACCGACCGCACCGGAGAGCAGCAGCTTTTTGCTCAAGCCGCAGATAAACCGGCGAATGCCGAGGGCGGTCTCCTGCGGTGTGGTGTGACGGCTGTCGATCTCCCGCTCGATGTCGTGGTACTTGACGATTGGTCCGGCGATCAGCTGCGGGAAAAACGCGATGTACAGCAGCACCTTTTTGAACGACCGCGAGACCATTTGTGGCTCACGGTACACATCGATGACGTAGGAAAGTCCCTGAAACGTGAAAAACGAGATGCCGATGGGCAGTGCAATGTTTGTCAGCGGCAGCGACAGCCCGCACAGCGTATTCACTGTGCGGATGGCGAAATCCGCGTACTTGAACACGGCGAGCAGCCCAATCCCGCCGAGAACCGCGAGCGTGACGCCGAGTTTTCGGTGGGGTCCGGCGGCAAGCCGTCCGCAGGCGTAGTTGAGCGCCACCGAGAGCAACAGGAGCGGCAGGTAATACACCTGTCCGAACGAGTAGAACACCAGACTTGCGAGCAGCAGCCAGGTGTTTTTTGCGTCCACGTTCGGCAGCTTGCGATCGAGCAGAAACACGATCGGCACAAAGAAAAACAGTGAAATTGCAGAACTAAATACCATAGATTAACCCTTTATGCACCGCAATTTCGTCTGCGGTGTTATTTTTGTTTAGCAGTAGAGTTTGCGACAGCAATACCGCCGCTGACCAGCGCAAGTGCCGCCAGATTGCGCACGGTAAAGATATTCTCCTGCAGCACGAGTGCGGAGAACAGCGTGCCGAACACCGGAATGAGAAAGCCGAACAGGCTGACCTTTCCGACCGGAAATTTTCCCAAAAGTGCCGTCCAGATGGTAAACGCGGCCGCAGACAGCGCGATCATGTAGCCGAGCAGCAACACACCGCCGAGGCTGACCCGACCGAGTGCGCCTCCGCCGAGCGTGCCGACACCCAGCAGAAAACAGCCGCCGATGAGCAGCTGCCAGCCGGTCAGCAGCATAGGATCACGCCCGGGCGTGTAAATGCGCGAGACAAGCGCGCCTGCACCGGCCGAGACCGCACTCAGCAGCACCAGACCGTCACCGGTGAGGTTGAAGCCGTTCAGTCCGCCCAGTCCGAGCACAAGTACGCCCGCAAAGCCGCAGACGCCGCCGAGCGTTTTGCGTCGGTTGAGCTTGTCATTCGGCAGCAGGAAATGCGCCAGCAGCAGCGCGAAAAACGTCTGCGTGCCGGAGAGCACCGAGCCTTTCGTGCCAGTGGTGCCGCTCAGAC
Organism: Bulleidia sp.; assembly: GCA_963661675.1. GTDB lineage: Bacteria > Bacillota > Clostridia > Oscillospirales > Butyricicoccaceae > Agathobaculum. The sequence continues at coordinate 5,425 of CAVLCS010000073.1, read as the reverse complement.
CGATGTAGTAGCACACGTACTGCAGCATGCTCTGGAACAGGCTGATCGCCAGAATCGGGCGTATTTCGTCCCGTTTGGGAACAATGCGGTGCCCTTTCAGCCGTGTCACGAGCAGCACGAGCAGTCCCGCGAGCGCAAACCGCCAGCCCGCGAACACAAGCTGCGAAAACGGTGCGTCCGTCGCGACAGCAAACAGCTCATAGCCGCGCTTGACGCACGGCGCTGCACTGCCCCAGAGAGCGGTGCATAAAATCGCCGGCAAATATAATTGACGTAATAAGTTCTGTTTTTGTTCCCCCATTTTGATACTCCCAGACAAAATTTTTTGATGATACCAGTATAGCATACTTTCCTGCCCTCCTGCAAGAAAGGGAGTTTTATTGGACTTTCTCTGTGGTACACTGTCCTCAGTAAAAAAGAGAGGTGAAGCCTATGATCTACACTTGCGACACCAAATGCTGCCATTTCATCTTTTTCGGCAGCGCCGAACCGCGCGTCTGCCCGGACTGCGGCAAGCCGAGCATCCGTCCGGCCACCCTCGAGGAACGGGCCGCGTTCTTCCGCCGCCAGACGCAGCTGAAAGCCGAACGTCCGACCGGATAAACCGGTGCAGGCAAAGAAAAACCCTTCCGAATGCAATCCTCGGAAGGGTTTTACTTACTGTCTTCAGTTGTCATGTACGGTTACGGCTCCTCGTGTGATATTAGCAATCGTGGTGATTACTTAGCAGCACGACGGGAGGAACGTACGGTCTTAGCGTTAACGTGTTCGCCTTCCAGCTCCATCATGCGAGCGTTTACCAGTCCATTGAAGAAACTTCTCATACCCATAATCTTTGCACTCCTTTTCAGTGATTGGGGTGATTGTATTTTTGAGATCCTTTCCTGATCTCTGGTATTATAATACGCTTTCCCCGAAAAGAATACAAGAGCAAGATTTTATGAATATCACACAATGTAGATGTGCTTATTTTGTATATATTGCACAGCCCAAGTTGACATCTTGTACATAATTAACAGAAACCGCTTGTGAACTTTACATAATGAATCAGCGATACTCCTTCGCCAACTTCTCGAACAGCGGCAGGGCACGTTCGATGGTCTCGGTTTTCACACAGTAAGAAATTCGCATATGTCCGGGCGCACCAAAATCCGCACCCGGGACGACCAGCAGGTCGTACTTCTTGACGCGTTCGCTGAAGGCGCGGTCGTCCGCCTCGAGCGTCTGCGGGAACAGGTAGAACGCACCGTCCGGCTTGACGCAGTGATAACCCATCGAGGTCAGGCCGTTAAACAGCAGGTCGCGATTGGTCTGGTAGACCGCAATATCGCTGGTCTGGTCGGCACAGCGAGCAGCTACACGCTGGAACATGCTCGGCGCACAAACGTAGCCGAGGGCACGGCCGGCACCGCAGACGGCGGCGTACAGCTCCTTGCTGTCTGCAGCGACCGGCGGCACGAGCACATAACCGATACGCTCGCCCGGCAGCGACAGCGACTTGGAGTACGAGTAGCAGATGATGGTATCGTCGTAGAAATGCGGCACGAACGGCACCTGTACGCCATCGTATACGATCTCGCGGTACGGCTCGTCCGAAATCAGATAGATCGGGTGGCCGTACTCCTTCTCCTTGTCGCGCAGCATGTCAGCCAGACGGCGGATGGTCTGCTCAGAGTACACCGCACCGGACGGGTTGTTCGGCGAGTTGACGACAACCGCCTTGGTGTGCTCGTTCAGGCTCTTTTCGAGGGCACCGAAGTCGATCTGGAAATCCGCGATAGACGGCGGCACGATGACGCACTTGGCACCGGCACCGCTCTCGATGAACATCTTGTACTCCGGGAAGTACGGCGCAAATACGACGATCTCATCGCCTTCGCAAACGATCGCCTTGAACGCACACGAAAGTGCAGCAGCCGCGCCTGCGGTCAGGTACAGGCAGTCGCCGGTGTAGTCCGTGCCGAAACGCTTGTTGAGGTTGTCCGCCAGAGCGCCTCGCACGTCTGCGGCACCCTGGGCCGAGGTGTATCCGTGCAGCGCGACCGGATCGCCTGCCGCTTCGGCGTAAATCGCCTGCCGAACGGCCTCCGGCGCAGGTACGTTCGGGTTGCCGATCGAGAAATCGAAAACGTTCTCGCGGCCAACGATCGCCGCACGGCTGTTGCCGTACTCGAACAGCTCGCGGATCGTCGAACGGCGGCTGCCTAAATCCATCATATGCTGGTTGATCATGGTTATCTCTCCTGTCAGGGTCTCTCCCCTGTGATAATTTCTGCTCTCATTATACCATGAGAAAAAAAGAGAAACAAGATGGCCTTATTTTCTCAAAAGAATTAGTAATTAGGAATTAGTAGTTAGTAATTATGTCCTTTGGCATTTCGCGTTACAGATCAAGTAAGTACAGCAGCGAATCTCTGTCCGGATAGGAATACGGCACCGGCAGCTCGCCCTTCGTGATCTTTCGAAAGCCTGCACGCTCGTAAAACCGGTGCGACACATGCGCGACCGACGGCGTATCGAGGATCATGTGCTGCACGCCGTGCTCCTGCGCAAACGCGAGTACGCGCTCATACAGTGCCAGCCCTACCTTCTTGGAGCGGTAATCCGCCCGTACAAAGAACTTTTTCATCACCGCACAGCTGTTTTCGCGCAGCATGATCGCCAGCGTGCCGATCACCGTTTCGCCTTCCATCGCCAGAAAGAATTCACCGCCTGCCTGCTGGTAATAACGATGAATGTCCATCAGGTCGGGCTGTTCCTCGAGCGAAAGATTGATTTTCGCCTCGTTGTTCTGGATGCTGAGGATCAAATCGATAATCTGGTCGTTATATTTGCCGGAATAGGGTTCAATGTGCATAGAAAAACCTCCAAAAGAGCCGTAAAAAGAGTGAAGAGTGAGGAGTGGAGAGAAGGAACCGGTTTGTCTGCTGCAGACTCCATTCTACCTGCTCTCCACTCTTCACTTTCCACTCTCCACTCTAATTACTAATTCCTAATTACTAACTACTAATTAGTCAGCAAGCCCGATTGCCGCCGAAAGCGGCATAGACAGCACAATGCCATGACTGCGAGTCTTCATCCCGACCGCCTGCATGAGCGCCGTCATGACCTGCTGCTTCTCGCTGCTCTTGACCACGAGGAACACGATCTCCTTTTCGGCCTGGATCTCGATGCCGAAAAAGCGCTTGACCTCATTTTCCGCGATGCCGCGTGCTGCAATGACCGTGCCGCCGCGTGCGCCGGCCTTTCGGGCCGCGTCCATCGCCACGTTGGTATAGCCGCGCTCCATCACGACCGCGACCACGTCAAAGCCTTCGTTTTTCTCTGTTTCGTGCATTCTGCCTGCCTCCTTTTGCTCCTCGTCTGCCGCGGTCAGCAGCTTGTGCCACCGCACGCCAATGCCCGTGATCGGGATGGCAAACGCGATTCCGCGTCCGGGATACCGCATTTGCAGCTCGCGTCCGAGCCGTTTGAGCAGACGGACGCCGGTCTGACGGCTGACAAGGCACATCACAATGGCCTTTGCCGTTTCGCCGATGCCGAGCAGATCGAGCATTTCCGTACGTGCCGTGCCGTGTGCCATGCATACAAAGTCCACCGGCGCCTGTTCCTCTCGATAGATGCGCAGCACCTTTTCGCCCTGTTCCACGTCAACAACGGCCGCTACGACCTCTACCGCGCTGTGCACCGTCATCTGCGGTCGGTTCTCACTCATGCTCTGCTCCCTCCAAAACGATAATGCCGTCCTCGTCCTCTGCGGAAACGTCGGCAGCATCCTCGCTGTTCTGTTTCTTTTTATAGATGAGACCCAGCACCTGAATGGTAAGCAGCGGGGTCATGGCTACCATGGCAACGATGCCGAACGCATCGGTCATCACGTTGCCGCCGAGCGCCTCACACGCACCCATGGCAAACGGCAGCAGGAATGTGGTCGTCATCGGACCAGACGCAACACCGCCCGAGTCAAACGCAATACCGGTGAAGATTTTCGGCACGCAGAAGGTCAGCACCAACGCCGCCAGATAGCCCGGCACCAGTATATAATAGATCGAAATGCCTGTCAATACGCGCAGCATTGCCATGCCGACCGAGCACGCCACGCCGATGGACAGGCTGAGCATCATCGCTCTCTGCGAGATACCGCCGTTTGTGATGGACTCGACCTGTCGGTTGAGCACATGCACGGCCGGCTCTGCGGTTACCAGAAAATAGCCGATGAGCATGCCGAGCGGCACGAGCACCCATTCATGGCCGCTCAGCGCCAGCTGCTGCCCGAGATAGTGGCCCACGGGCATAAAGCCGACATTTACGCCGGTCAAAAACAGCGACAGGCCGGTGAACGTGTACACAAAGCCAACGCCTATTTTTCGCAGCTGCATGGCATGGAATCGGCGGAAAATCAGCTGAAACACCGCACAAAACAGGATAATCGGCACCAGTGCGGACAAAACCTCGTGTATGTAGGCAGGCAGTTCGCTTACGAACGCGTGTGCGGCCTGACGGGTGTCCTCCACGTCGGGTACGGTCACTTCCGTATAGCCTGCGCCGTTTGTCGGATAGAAAATGCCGAGCAGCAGCACCGCCAGCACGGGTCCAATGCTGCACAGCGCAACCAGACCGAAGCTGTCCTCCTGTGCGCCGCTGTCGCCTCGGATGGAGGCCAAACCGACACCCAGTGCCATGATAAACGGCACAGTGACCGGTCCGGTGGTGACGCCGCCCGAGTCAAACGCCACGGAGACGAACTCGTTCGGCACGAAGATGGACAGCACAAACACCACCGCGTAGAACACGATGAGCAGCAGCGACAGGCGGATCTTGAACAGCGTGCGCAGCATGGCCAGCACGAAGAACAGACCGACGCCGACCGCGACTGTCCAGATCAGCACGTCATTCGGAATGGACGGCACTTGACCGGCGAGTACCTGCAGGTCCGGCTCCGCGATCGTGATGAGCACGCCGATGATGAGCGTGATAAGGATCACGATGAGCAGATTTTTCGTGCGCGGCAGCTGTGCACCAATGCCCTCGCCCATTGGCGTCATGGACACGTCCGTGCCGAGCGAAAACAGTGCCATGCCGACGATGAGCAGCACCGCACCGGTCAAAAACAGCACCAGAGTGCCGACCGGCATCGGCGTGATCGTCACACTCAGCAGCAGCACAATGATCGTGATCGGCAGAACGGACGACACCGACTCACCGATTTTTTCTTTCAGAATTTTGTTCATTCCCGACCCCCTGCTTTGCGTTAAAATGCGAATTAAATATATTATAGCATACGCAAAGAGTAGGAATCCAGTGAACAAAAAAATCTTAACAAAAACAAAACACCGACTCCGCAGAGTCGGTGTTCAGTGTGCGCGATGCGTTATCTTCCCGGGCCGTCGCCAGCCAAGTATTGTCACCGTAAACGAGCTTAACT
>CAVLCS010000072.1:0-13679 GCA_963661675.1 Bulleidia sp. | reverse complement strand
GTCAGGCCATTACTCTCTTATTCTAACAGCTTCGGCTTTGAGATGGAAAAAGACGCGGCTGGCGGTCGCGCCTTAAACCTTAATTATTATTGTAGGAGGTACATTGTACTGATGGCTATAATTATGAACACTCTTTGTTGAAAAAACTTTTTCCATACCTGCGTCAATATGAACGCCCAGACATTATAGCTACACAAGATGATAACCTACTTATCATGGAGCATTTTATGTTCGATGGAACCAAGGAAAGCCGTAAAGGGATGAAAGGCCGGCAGGAAGAAAACCAGCTGACTACCGAATTGAACAACTTCTATATGGCTGCACCAAAATGCGGTATGCTCCAACAGAAAATTGAGTACATAGAAACGGCCGAAAATTACATCAGCAATTTTAAAAAGCACTTTAACGAGCATTACGCCAAAATTCCAGACTATATTAAACACGTTTCCGAAGATGAACATAAAACTTTCAAGCAGGTCTCTGTCGGTTTCTTCATCGAAAACGAGTATCCGCCCTTTGGCTATTCAAAGAACCTTAAAGGTTCACTTATTCGGCTGCCTTATACAAAGCAGTTCTTAGATGTTTTTGAAAACTCGCCCAATTTAGATTTTGTGCTTTTCGGTTGCTGCGACCAAGGCTACAGATTATCCTACATTGATAAAAGTTCCATTGCTGCTTATCGTAAATATGAAATAGACCTATCTAAAATAACATTTCGCAAGCTAAATGAAGTACAGTTCGGATATAAGTGTTGTTGCGACGATACTTGACGAACCCTCACGACTATGATAAACTAATCCCAGTTCAAATAATCCTGCCACTATCGAACGCTGATAGCGAATAGGACAAACAACCCAGTTATGCCTTGAAAGAGGTAAAAATTCTGTTCTAATTTTATATAGCTGAATGTCCGTAGTCTATCACTCGGCTTTGTGCGTTTTAGAACTTTTTTCACGTATTAATGGGCGAAATCGTTCTTAAACGGCGATATTTGCAACTGATTTATCTTTTCAAATCGAGTGGGGCTACTCCAACAAGCTGCTGATGCTCATCGAGCACATGGCAGAGGTTGACAACCAGTAATTGGCTGCCCACTGGCGTAATACAGTGAATAAAAGACCCTTATTCTTCGGAATAAGGGTCTTTTTTGTCTTTTCCCCTGCTGCTGAGAATGGGCGGACACACTGGTCCGCCCCTACAATATCCGCTCTTGACGAGGTTCGGCGTAGCATGGTATAATTACTTCAAATTTAGACTATCTATTTTTGAAGAGGTGTTGCTCTTGAACCCCTACATGGAATTTGCGCACAAGACCGATCTGGCGTACAGTGCACTGTGTCACTCGCTGTGCCGCGAGCTGAACCTGCCGCAGACCGCGTTTGACATTCTGCTGTTCCTCGCGAACAACCCGGAGTGCGACACGGCAAGCGACATTGTCGAGCTGCGCAAGATCAAGGCGAATCTGGTGTCGGTCAACGTCAACCGGCTGGTCGAGGAAGGCTATCTGCACCGTGAACCAGTCCCCGGCGACCGCCGCAAGACCCGCCTGCTGTGCACCGAGCAGGCGCAGCCGATTATCGACCGCGGACGGGAGTTGCAGGCACAGTTTGTCGATCGCCTGCTCTCCGGCATGAGCGAACGGCAGCGGCAGGCGTTTGCCGATGCGGCCGCCGTTATCAATCACAATTTGGACGAAATTATGCAGGAGGTACAGTAATATGACCCTGCTTTTCACGATTATTGTTACGTTTTTCGCAGGCATGGGCGCCGGACTCGGCACCGGCTTTGCGGGCATGAGCGCGGCCGCGGTCATCAGTCCTATGCTCATCACCTTCCTGCACATGGATCCGTATATGGCGGTCGGCATTGCCCTGTCGTCCGACGTGCTGGCGAGTGCCGTGTCCGCCTACACCTACGGCAAAAACAAAAATCTGGATGTCAAAAACGGCCTGCTGATGATGGTCAGCGTGCTCGCGTTCACCGTGGTCGGGAGCTACATCGCCAGCCTGCTTCCCTCTCGCACCATGGGCAGCTTTTCCGTGTTTATGACCTTCCTGCTCGGCGTTAAATTCATCGTGCGGCCGGTTATGACCACAAAAGAGGCGATGATGGGTGTTTCCGCGCGCAAGCGTGCCGTGCAGTCCATCGTCTGCGGTGTGCTGATCGGTTTTATCTGCGGATTTGTCGGCGCAGGCGGCGGCATGATGATGCTGCTGATTTTGACCTCCGTGCTCGGCTATGAGCTGAAAACCGCGGTCGGCACGAACGTGTTCATTATGACGTTCACCGCGCTGACCGGTGCGATCTCGCACTTTGCCATCGGCGGCATGCCGGACCCGCTTGTGTGGGTACTGTGCGTGATTTTTACGCTCGTCTGGGCGCGTATCGCGGCAGTTTTCGCCAATAAAGCGGCACCGAAAACGCTCAATCGTGCGACCGGCGTTATCCTTGTCGTGCTCGGCATCGCGGTTATGGTATTCTCCAAGCTATAAGAAAAGAACCTGTCATTTGACAGGTTCTTTTTCGCATATACAAGTAGAAATTACTTGTTCTTATTCTTGATGTACTCGTCCATTGCAGCTGCAGCGCGCTTGCCAGCGCCCATGGCGAGGATAACGGTTGCCGCACCGGTAACAGCGTCGCCGCCGGCGAAAACGCCGTCCTTGGAGGTGATGCCGTGCTCATCGTCAGCCACGATGCAGCCCTTGCGGTTGGTCTCGAGGCCCGGAGTCGTGTGGCGGATCAGCGGGTTCGGGCTGGTGCCGATAGCCGCGATAACGCAGTCGAGGTCAAGAACGAACTCGCTGCCCTCGACCGGAATCGGACGACGGCGTCCGGATGCGTCCGGCTCGCCAAGCTCCATCTGCTGGCACTTGAGGCCGGTGACGTTGAAGTTCTCGTCGGACAGGACTTCCAGCGGAGCAGTCAGGAACTTGAACACAACGCCCTCTTCCTTCGCGTGATGGATTTCTTCCAGACGAGCCGGAAGCTCCTTCTCGGAACGGCGGTACACGATGTAAACTTCCTCAGCACCCATACGCTTTGCACAGCGAGCAGCGTCCATAGCAACGTTGCCGCCGCCGACTACTGCGACCTTCTTCGCGTGGTAAATCGGGGTGTCGGCATTTTCCTTGTATGCCTTCATGAGGTTGATTCGGGTCAGGTACTCGTTCGCGGAGTAAACGCCGTTTGCGTTCTCGCCCGGAACGCCGATAAAGGTCGGCAGACCGGCACCGGAACCTACGAAAATAGCCTCATAACCGTCGCCGAACAGCTCGTCGATGGTCTCGGAGCGGCCAACAACGAAGTTGAGGACAAACTCAACGCCGAGGTCCTTCAGCGTGTCGATCTCCTTCTGCACGATGGCCTTCGGCAGACGGAATTCCGGAATACCGTACATCAGAACGCCGCCTGCGGTATGCAGAGCCTCGAAAACGGTAACTTCGTAGCCCATGCGAGCCAGATCGCCTGCGCAGGTCAGGCCAGCCGGGCCTGCACCTACGATTGCAACCTTGTGGCCGTTAGATTCCGGCTTAACAGCCTTCTCGGTGCTGTTTTCGCGGGCATAGTCTGCAACGAAACGTTCCAGACGGCCGATTGCAACAGCTTCACCCTTGATGCCGCGGACGCAGTGGCACTCGCACTGGTTCTCCTGCGGGCAAACACGGCCGCAGACAGCGGGCAGAGCGGAGGTCTCCTTGATCTTGGCAGCGGCCTCGAGGAACTTGCCCTCAGCTACCAGAGCGATGAACTCCGGAATCTTAACCTGTACCGGACAGCCGGTCATACAGGGCTTGTTCTTGCAGTTCAGGCAGCGCTGTGCTTCCTCGACCGCCATGTCAGCGGTGTAGCCGAGCGTTACCTCTTCGAAATTTTTATTGCGGACGTCCGGTGCCTGCTCGGGCATCGGGCACTTCTTCGGATTCATATTCGGCATGATTACTTGACCTCCTTCTTGAACAGATTGCAATGCTCTTCACGGCGTTCAACTGCCGCGCGCTCCTGTGCCTTGTACATGGCACCACGGCGCATTGCACTGTCAAAGTCGATCAGATGGCCGTCGAAGTCCGGGCCGTCAACGCATGCGAACTTGGTCTCGCCGCCAACGGTGAGACGGCAGCCGCCGCACATGCCGGTGCCATCAACCATAATGGTGTTCATGGAAACGATGGCCTTGATGCCGTACGGGCGGGTGGTTTCGCAGACAAACTTCATCATGATCATCGGGCCGATCGCGATAACGGCATCGTACTGATTGCCCGCGTCGATGAGTTCCTTCAGAACCTGGGTAACCAGAGCCTTACGGCCGTTGGAGCCGTCATCGGTTACGATGTGCAGGTTGGTGCAGGCATTCTTCATCTCGTCCTCGAGGATGATGATGTCCTTGTTGCGGAAACCTGCGATCAGGTCAACCTCAGCGCCCATTTCGTGCAGCTTCTTGGCCTGCGGATATGCGATCGCGCAGCCCAGACCGCCGCCTACGACTGCTACCTTCTTGAGACCCTCGAGTTCGCTCGCCTTGCCGAGCGGACCAACAAAGTCATGCAGGCAGTCGCCCTCGTTCAGAGAGCCGAGAGCCATGGTAGTAGCACCGACTTCCTGGAAAATGATCGTGATGGAACCTGCTTCGCGGTCAAAATCTGCGATCGTGAGCGGAATACGCTCGCCTTCTGCGCTGACACGCAGGATGATGAACTGACCCGGCTCTGCCTTGCGGGCAACGTGCGGTGCCTCGATCACCATCAGCTTGGTGTTTGCGTTCAGCGTTTGCTTTTTCAAAATCTGATACATTGTGCCAAATATCCTTTCGCCAAACCGAATCGGGGTATAGGAAAAGCCGCATAAGCGGCTTTTCCAGCAATATGAGAAGAAAACTTATGGGTTAGTTAAAGAGAGAGAAAAAATGTTAGAGAGTATGTCTTAAATGTCATGAAGAATGGGAAGAACGTTGGAGCATTTTTCCCAAGAGGGATAATAAGGGGTCAGAAAATGTAACTTATACCAGGCTCTTCAATTTCGCCAGATACTCGTCTGCGTTATCCGGGGTGATTACCTTACAGCCGGTGTCGATGAAGTCGTCCAGCTTCTCGCCTTCAACAACGTCGAGCAGGCTCTTTACGCACTGGTAGCCCATGTTGTACGGGTCCTGTGCAACGGTGCAGGAGATCTCGCCGTCAACAACAGCCTGTACGCCGGAGGAGATGCCGTCAAAGCCGCATACGATGATGCCGTCGCCGTCACGGCCTGCCTGCTTGATAGCACGGGAAGCGCCGAGTGCAACGTCGTCTGCGCAGCATACGATCGCATCGATGTCCGGGAAGGACTGGAGAACGCCGTCGGTTACGGTTACGGCCTTGTCGCCAACACCGTCGGTGTACTGGGTGGAGATGATCTCGCAGCCGCCCTCTTCAAGCGCCTTCTTATAGCCAGCTACACGAGCCTCAGAGGTGGACTCGCCCTGGATATTCGCCAGAATAACAACCTTGCCGCCCTTACCGATCTTCTCGGCTACATACTTGCCGCCCTGGTAAGCAGCGTCCTCGTGTGCCGTGCCGATAAAGGTTTCCGCCTGATCAAAATTGGTGTCGATCGCCAGAACCGGGATCTTTGCACCGGTCAGTGCATTTGCGATCTGGTCTGCCTGCAGCGGTGCGATTGCGATCGCCTCGCACATATCTGCATTTACAATGGTCTCTACCATGTTCAGCTGACCGTCAAAGTCGGTATCGCTGTTTGCACCGCGAACGTCAACTTCTACGTTGCCGAGATCCTTCTCCGCCTGCTCGATGCCCGCGATAACGTAGCTCCAGTATTCGGAAGAGGTGGTCTTGAGTACGACGCTCAGCTTGTGGGTGTCGCCGCTGCTGCTTGCCTGAGAATCGCCGGAGTCATTGCTGGATGCATTGCTGCCGCCGCATGCACTCATGGAAACTGCCATCAGTCCTGCCAGCAGCATCGCTGCGGAACGCTTAAAAAGGTTGCTTCTTTTCATCTTTCTTTCCTCCTGTTAGACAAGTTGTCTGTCTGCTCTGTATTACCTGGTAATACAGCATTTCTATATCAACAGGGACGGCTCTTCACACCTGTTCCCGTCCCTGCTGCATACGATTCGCGGGGAATTATGCTATTTTTGATTATGCCTCTACCTTCTCCCACTGACCGGTCTTCTGTGCCTTGATCAGTGCATCGGAGATCTTGCATGCTTCGTAGCCGTCCTCAGCACCCGGGCCCGGAACGTCGGTCTTGCCCTGCAGGTAATCTACCCAGTGCTGCAGCTCTTCCTGATAAGCAACTACGAAACGGTTGGTCCAGTCCTCCGGAATGGCCTGACCGCACTGCAGGTAGGAGCGGACGATCGGCTCTGCCGCTACCGGCAGGCGGATGGTGCCCTTCTCACAAACCAGCTCACACAGGATCTCGTAGCCGTAGTAGCTGTTGCCGGAAACCTCAACGTCGATCAGCACGCCGGAGTCGGACTGCATGAGTACGAGCTGCGGGTCCTGGCAGGTGCCCTCTGCGAAGCAGGTTGCACGCGGGAAGCGAACTGCTACCTCGTTCAGGTTCTCACCCAGCAGCCAGCGGCAGATATCGATCTCGTGGATGGCGATATTGGTGATGTGCTGCTCGGTGGTATGGTTCTTCGGATGGCTGCGGGTACGGCTGATGCAGTGTGCCATCAGCGGAGCACCCAGCTCGCCGGAGTCGAGGATCTTCTTCATCTTGATGTAGTCCGGGTCAAAGCGGCGCATGAAGCCGATCTGCAGCAGGCGCTTGCCGGAAGCCTTCTCAGCCTCTACAACCTTCTTTGCGTCCTCGAGGGTGGTAGCCAGCGGCTTCTCACAGAATACCGGCTTGCCGGCCTGGATGCACTTTACCGCCAGATCAGCGTGCGTGCCGTCCCACGATGCGATAACAACAGCATCGATCTCGGGAGAAGCGATCAGCTCCTCAGCGCTTGCCATTACCTTTGCGCCGTAGGTCTTAGCGACCTCTTCTGCACGCTCGGTGTTCAGATCGTAAACAGCAGCCAGACGAGCGCCGTCTACGTAGGTTGCGATGTTCTGAGAATGGGTGTGGCCGATGTTGCCGCCTGCGCCCAGTACGCCAATAGCGAGTTCCTTCTTGCTCATGATGTGTATCTCCTTTTTTCTTTGCATCTATCTAAAATGTGTTGCTTACTTCTTCTTGCCGTCCAGGTATGCCTGATGCAGCTGCAGGCAGAACTTCAGGCTCATCGTGCCGTCGTGTGCGGTGGTCTCCGGCTTGCGGCCGGTGCGGACACAGTCAACGAAGTCGTCGATCTCAGCCTGGAATGCCTCACCCCAGCGAGCAAGGAAGCTCTCCTGGCACTCTTCCACGAAGCCGTTCTCGGTGAACTGCGAGAGATAGTTCTTGCGCGGTACCGAGTTGACACGCAGCGTGCCCTTGGTGCCGACGATCTCACTCTCAACGTGGCTGCAGGTTGCCGTGCGGCCTACCTGAATGTAAGCGGTGGTGTTATTGTCGAACTTGGTCAGCGAGAAACCGTTGTCGTAGTCGTTGTACTCTGCCAGACCGGTGCAGACGTAAGCGTCGCCGGTTGCAAAGGACTCGACCGGATCGCCCTCGAGGAACCAACGAGCCAGGTCGGTGTCGTGGCTGCCCATCTCGATGAACCACGGAACGTAAATGCCCTTCTTAACGCCTTCCAGATGTGCTTCGAGCACGCTGGACGGGTCAAGCGAAACGCCCTTGAACAGGATCGGCTTGCCGATCGCACCGGCACGGATCTTCTCCTTAGCCTCTGCGTAGGACGGGTCAAAGCGGCGCATAAAGCCAACCGTAAAGCACTTGTTGCCGTTCTCAGCAACAGCCTTCTCGATCTCTTCGCAGTCCTCGATGGTCTTCGCCAGCGGCTTCTCGCAGAAGATATGCTTCTTCGCCTTGCAGGCTGCCAGACACGGTGCCTTGTGGGCATCTGCGCCGGTTGCAACAACGATTGCGTCAACCTCGTGATTGTTTACCAGCTCGTCTACGTTGGTGTAGCCGTACGGTACACCAAACTCCTCCTGGAACGCCTTAACCTTGCTCTCGGTGCGGGCGCAAACCGCTACAACCTCTGCGTGAGGATTACGCTGCAGGCTGGTGGCGTGCATACGGCCCATCATGCCGATACCTACGATACCGAAACGAATCTTCTCCATTTGTAATCCTCCTTATCAGATACCTGCGGTTTTCTTGATATATTCGCGTGCCATCTTGGCATATTCGAGCGGATTTGCCTTTGCGGGATCCTGCTCGGCCTCTACGATGAACCAGCCCTCGTAGTGAGCGTCGTGCAAAGCCTTGAATACGCCCGGATAGTCTACACAGCCGTCACCCGGAATGGTGAAGCAGCCTTCCAGAACCGCCTTGCGGAACTTAAAGCCCTCGGCGTAAGCCTTTTCCATCATGTCGGGACGGATGTCCTTGAGGTGTACGTGGCCGATACGCGGACCGAACTCCTTAGCCGCCTTAACTGCATCTTCCTTGGAGAAGGTGAAGTGGCCGGTGTCGAAGCAGAGATAAACGTAACGCGGATCGGTGTTATCCATCAGGCGCTTGGTTTCCTCAAAAGTCTGAACCACGGTTGCCATGTGATGGTGGAAGCACAGCTTAAAGCCGCGGTCGGCTGCGATTTTGCCGAGTTTGTTCAGGCCGTCGGTCAGCTTGTCCCACTCTTCGTCGGTTGCGATCGGCTTGTTATCGCCGAACATCGAGCATTCCTCAGCGAACAGGCAGCGGGTCAGCTCGCACACGTTGATGCGGCTTGCGCCGACAGCTTCCAGAAAATCAAGCTGCTCGATAAATGCCTTTTCGTTCTCCTCATACGGAGTCGAGCACAGGAAGCTGGAGAACCACTGGGATGCAATCTTGATGCCGCGCAGGTCGAGTGCCTTGTTGAGTACGGCCGGGTCGGTCGGGAACTTGCCGCCAACCTCAGTGCCCTGGAAACCTGCCAGGGCAGCCTCGGAAACCATCTGCTCGAAGGTCAGCTCACCGCCGAGCTGCGGCATATCGTCGTTGGTCCAGCCGATCGGCGCAATGCCGAGTTTTACGTTGTTAAACATGGTCTGGAACCTCCCTTAGCACTTTTCCCAAGTGCCGGACTGTACGGACTTCAGAACTGCATTGATGATGCCGTCTACCTTAGCGCCCATCTCAAAGTTGCAGATGTATTCGCCGCCGTGCATAGCCTGCATGAGTGCGTGTGCCTGCAGGGTCTTCATGTCGTCGAATGCGATCGCGATACCGCCTGCCGGCTGGAACCACTTGAAGCCCTCATGCTGCGGGTTGAGCAGTACGGTGCGGAAACCGCAGTCACGGCCGTTGTCCTTGTCGGCGTCAGCCTTGAAGTAAACCTGTACCTCGCACATGCGCTCCAGATCGTATACAACAGAGCCTTCGGTGCCCTGAATCTCGTAGTAGAAGTAGTTCTTGCGACCAGTTGCAACACGGGAGGACGAGAAGTCGCCGATTGCACCGTTCTCATACTTAACCAGGAAGGTGATCAGGTCGTCGTTCTCAACCTTGCCCATCTCGGTGCTGCCAGCCTTCACCGGACGCTCCGGAATAACGATGGACTGTACGCCGAGTACCTCGCTCATGTCGCCCATGATCATCTGGGAAACGCTCAGCAGATGGCTGCACAGGTCGCCGAGTGCACCGGAGCCTGCCAGCTTGTTGATGTGGCGCCATGCGATCGGAATGGACGGGTCAAGCAGCATATCCTGGTCGTAGGTAGCGTGTACACGCATGATCTTGCCCAGCTTGCCGGACTTAACCAGCTCTGCAACGTACTGGTTTGCCGGGTTCATGATGTTGGAGAAACCACAGTAGTTAACAACGCCCTTCTCCTTAGCCAGGTCAGCCAGCTCGCGGGACTGCTCAGCGGACAGAGACAGCGGCTTCTCGCAGAAAACATGCTTGCCGTGCTCCAGAGCAGCCTTGGCCATCTCGTAGTGCATGCAGTTCGGGGTAGCAACGTCAACCAGATCGATTTCCGGATCGGTAACAACGTCCATCCAGTTGGTGGTGTAGCGGTTGTAGCCCATGTTCTTTGCGAACTTTGCTACTGCATCTTCGCTTACGTCGCTTACCAGTTCAAATACCGGCATATCATCGCCGAAAATCATGCGTGCATTGTGGAATGCGGTGGTGTGTGCCTTGCCCATCCAGCCAGCGCCGATCAGACCGATTTTAATTTCCTTGCTCATAAGTTTTTCCTCCTCAAAAAATCTCAATACTCTTGTTGGATTTTATCGAAAACGCCTTGTGCGTTTCTTACAATGTGAATAGGTGAATGGTTTCCGGGGTCCGGCTCTTTAGCGAGCCAGACCGATCGGAGAGAACAGCGCGTAGACGCAAAGCATCAGGATGAAGCAGGTCAGCGCTGCCGGTTTTACGTACTTCCACGGGGTCAGGTCAACGGCCTTGGAATCCTCGAGGATGAAGTCGGTAGCACGCGGCTTGAGCTTGCCAATGAGAAGCATCAGCGCCAGGTCTACCGGGAACAGTACCGAAAGAACGTACAGGTAATGCACATTCAGCGGCAGGAACTTGGAGATCGAATACAGGATAACGTGTACGACCAGTGTGATCTTCGGTGCGCACGCCGGAACGCGCTTGGTGTAGAAGCCTACTAGCACGATCGCGAGGATCGGCATGGAGTAGAAGCCGAAGCACTCCTGCAGGAAGTCATACAGACCGGACGGTGCATTGATAACGAACGGTGCTACGCAGATGGATACGATCGCAAGACCGGTACCTACGCGCTTGCCTACGCTTACCAGATGTGCGTCGCTTGCGGTCTGGTTGAACAGCGGACGATGGAAGTCCAGCGTGTAAAGCGTTACACAGCTGTTCAGTGCCGAGTTGAAGGACGAGAGGATCGCGCCGAACAGAACCGCTGCCATGATGCCGAGCAGCCAGTTCGGAACAACCGTGGTGATCAGAGTCGGGTATGCGAGGTCGCTGTTTGCCAGGCTGTCGCCGAAGAAGCGGTAAGCCAGCAGACCGCAGATGGTGATGAAGAACGGGTCAAGCAGCTTGAGGAACGCGGTGAATACGGCGCCTCTCTGTGCCTGTGCCAGATTCTTAGCAGCCAGCGTACGCTGGATGATCGACTGGTTGGTGCACCAGTAGAACAGGTTGTTGAACAACATGCCGAGGAACAGTACCGGCCACGGGATCATCGGAGGCAGAGCGTTCGCCGGATTGACAGCGTTGAACTTCTCAGCCGGAACGTTGGTGATAAAGTCCTGAATACCGGCAAGGAAACTGCCGTTGCCGAGGATGCAGATGGACAGGATCGGGATCAGCAGACCGCCGATCAGCAGGCCCACACCGTTTACGGTATCGGATACCGCAACTGCCTTCAGACCGCCGAAGATCGCGTAGATCGAACCGATAACGCCGATGCCCACACACAGGATTGCGATGCTCTGGAAGGTGGTGATGCCGAACAGCTGATCCAGATGGAAGATCTGGTTGAAGGCCAGTGCACCGGAGTACAGTACGGTCGGCAGGTAGGTCAGCATGTAGCCGAGCAGGAACAGGAACGAGATGATCTGCTTGGTGGTGCGGTCAAATCGAACCTCCAGGAATTCCGGAATGGTGGTGATACCGGCCTTCAGATACTTCGGCAGGAAGATCAGTGCCAGTGCCAGCAGTGCGATACTTGCGTTTACCGACCAGCTCATCGCGCCCATGTTGGTCGAGTAACTTTGTCCGGCCTGTCCGACCAGCTGTTCGGTGGACAGGTTGGTCATTTCCAGCGAACCGGCGATGACCAGACCGGTCAGGCCGCGTCCTGCCAGGAAGTAGCCTTCCTTGGTTGACAGGTTCTCCTCCTTGGTCTTGTACCACGAGATCAGTGCTACAAGTCCGGTGAAGGCGATGAATGTTAAAATGATAATCAAATGTTTCAACCCCTCTTGCGAATAAGAAAATTCTATTTTCCTGTGGAATTTCCTATTCTGATTTTCTTTTCCCTTTTGTCTTGTTTTTTAACTAAAAGAAACTGTTTTGCGCGTTTTTGTTTGTTTCCCTTTCGTTGTACCTATCATATATCAAATCCTTCTATTCATCACTACACAGGATAATAATAAAATATCAAAAACTTATACTTTTCATTAGTATCATTTTTTGATATAATTGTACAAGAAAAGGAGATGACAGACTTTATGCATCATGATATGGTACCCAAAAGGGAGTTGAAACCAATTATGCTTAACGATATGGGTATCCTGGCGGACTCTGTCCGCTACTACCACGACGCCGATGCCTTTACCGCGACCAATCTGTATCATGTTCCGCACGCAGGCAGCTACCATTGCGACGAAACATACGGTATGCAGCGCAATTATCTGGATATCTGCCAGATGCTTGTTGTAGATGAAGGCGAGCTGTCCGTCACCTACCGCGGCGAGACACGCACCGCCGGTCCCGGCAGCTTAGTTCTGCTCGACTGCAGAGAACCGCACAGCTACCACGCCGTTACGCCGATCCGCATGCGCTGGTTCCACTTTGAGGGCAGCGGCAGCACGGCCTATACGCACCTTATTCTGAATACGCACGGTTTTATATTACCGACCGGTAAGAATATCGAAATTGAGGAATGTGTCCGCCGTATCATGACGGCCGTACATCAAAATCAACCGAATCCGCACATCGTGTCGCTGACTATTAACCGCCTGCTCGTACTGCTCGTGCTCGTCCTCGGCGAGCGTGAAAAGAGCGACCTCGAGATCGCCATTCAGGACTCGGCCGACTATATGTCGCAGAATTACGCAGATAAATCGCTTTCCATCGAACATCTTGCGCAGCGTGCGGCGCTCAGCACCTGCTACTATATGCGTAAGTTTAAGGAGTACCAGTCGGCCACGCCGCACCAGTTCCTGCATACCGTGCGATTAAGCGCCGCAAAGCAGCAGCTGCTCACCACCTCGCAAAGTATCGAGACGATCGCGGATAACTGCGGCTTCTCGAGCGCGTCGCACTTCATTATGGCCTTCCGTAAGAGTACCGGCATTACCCCGCATCAGTACCGCACCCAGTGGAAATAAAAAACAAAACGCACGTTCTCGTGAAATTATCACAAGAGCGTGCGTTTTATATATTCAATTCAGCCAAGCATCAGCACCAATTCTACCCGTCAGGCCCTGGGCATAAGCACACGCAAACAGCTCGCTCGACACTGTTATGTCGCGCCTGCGTAGACGAAATCGCCTGTGTAGCAGCAAAGTATCTGACACTGCGTAGAGGTAGAGAAATGGACGCGTAATGCGCGCCCCTACGAACGGGTAACCCAACTGCCGTTCCCCCTTCTCGAAGCGGTCTCGCCTCTCCGATTTTCGCCGTGCTATCCGGCAAGGGAAAGGTAGGAGTTCAAAGAGGAAGGGAAACCGCAGGTGTCCCTTCCTTTTTGTCCCCGCCGCGGACGCGGCACTCTCCCGCGCTCCGCAGAGCGCAACTCCATGCTTGATTCAAGCGAAAAACTCTCCGCCCGGATAGGGTGAACCGCCTGCGCGGTTCAGATACCCCGCAAAGCCTGTGCAAAATTATTGCAGAAAAAGAAAAAGCAGCAACTTTCGTTGCTGCTAAATGTAGGCGTTGAGTTATCTTCCCGGGCCGTCGCCAGCCAAGTATTGTCACCGTAA
>CAVLCS010000071.1:0-14010 GCA_963661675.1 Bulleidia sp. | reverse complement strand
CCGGACACCTTCCTCGGCGGCCGCCTGCAGAACATCCGTGAGCTGATCGACAGCGGCAAGCTGGGCCGCATCACGGGCGGCGGTGCCTGGTTTGTCGGCCACGGACACGAGTTCCATCATCCGGCTCCGGCGTTTTTCTATCAGCCGGGCGCTGGTCCGCTGTACGACATGGGCCCGTACTACGTCACCGCACTGCTCAGCCTGCTCGGCCCGGTAAAGCGCGTCTGCGCGATGGCCACCAAGGCAGGGGAGACGCGAACCGTGCCGTCCGGCCCGAGCAAGGGACAGGTGCTGCCGGTGGACGTGGACACCCACATCAACGCCATCCTGGAGTTCGTGTGCGGCGCACAGGTGACGCTGACCTGCAGCTTCGATGTCTGGGATTCCGAGCTGCCGCGTATGGAAATTTACGGCACGGAAGGCACCGTCCTCATCGACGAGAAGGACCCGATTGCCGGCCCGAACCTGTTCGGCGGCGATACGCTCATGCGTACGCCCGACCAGTACCGCTGGGCGGATGCGGAACGCCGTCCGGAAAACGTAAACGCACCGTGGCCGGTCGTGCCGAACAGCCACCCGTACAATTCGGTCAGCCACGCAGAGAATCCGCGAGGAATCGGTCTGGTAGACCTCGTGTATGCGCTCCACGAGGGACGCAAGCCGCGTGCCTCCGGCGAGATGGCGCTGCATTCGCTCGAGGTCATGGAGTGCATCCTCAAGAGCGCACATGAGCACGTTTTCTGTGAGCCGACGACGTCGTTTGAGCAGCCGAAACCGCTCGACTGGGAGTAAATAATTGAGAATTGAAAATGGAGAATGGAGAATGATTTCCGTTCTCCATTTTTTGTTATATTGATGTGCGATGACAAAATTCCGTGGAAACGGCTATCGTAGGGGCGGACCAATGTGTCCGCCCTTTTTCCGGTATGCACCATTTCACAAATGAACGGATACCCGATCAACCGAAACACGGATACCCGGTCAACCGAAACACGGATACCCGGTCAACCGAAATGCCGGTACCCGATCAACCGGAACACGGATACCCTGTCAATCATAACAATACCCATTTACCACGGTGGTTTATTGGGGAAGGGCGGACACGCCGGTCCGCCCCTACGGGAGTCGGTACAGGTAGATTTTGCCGGTGCACATTCGCTTGGCCGCATGGCAAACGAATATCTCCTATTGACATACTATGCTTTCCCCGTTATACTTATAACTAAGCGAAAAACTGCACGAAAGGGAGAAAAAACTTGCTCAATCAATTTTCGAGAACCGAGCTGCTGCTTGGCAAGCAGGGCATGGAGAGCCTGTACAACGCGCGTGTCGCGGTATTCGGCATCGGCGGCGTTGGCGGCTACACGGTGGAAGCGCTGGCGCGTTCGGGTGTCGGCACGCTCGACCTCATCGACGACGACAAGGTGTGCCTCACGAACATCAACCGCCAGATCATCGCCACCCGCAAGACGGTCGGCCAGTACAAGGTCGAGGCCGCTGCCGAGCGCATCCACGATATCAATCCGGACTGCAAGGTCAACATTTACAAAACCTTTTACACGCCGGAGACCGCGTCTCAGTTCGATTTCACCCAGTATGACTACGTTGTGGACGCCATCGACACCGTAACCGGCAAGCTCGAGCTGATCGAGCAGGCGACCAAGGCCGGTACGCGCATCATCAGCTGCATGGGCGCCGGCAACAAGATCCACGCCGATAAACTGGAAGTAACTGACATTTACAAGACCTCGGGCTGTCCGCTCGCGCGTGTTATGCGCTACGAGCTGCGCAAGCGCCGCATCCGCAAGCTCAAGGTCGTGTACTCCAAGGAGCCGGCCATGACGCCCATCGACGATATGGCGATCAGCTGCCGCCAGCACTGCATCTGTCCGCCGGGTACGGCACGCAAGTGCACGCAGCGCCGACAGGTGCCGGGCAGCACCGCCTTTGTGCCCGCAGTCGCGGGTCTCATCATCGCAGGTGAGGTCGTCAAGGACCTTACCGGTGTGGAGAATAAAGGATAACACAAATAGAACAAAACCGTCATCTCAAAGCAGAGAGATGACGGTTTTTTGTTACTCTTTGACAGTGTTTGCAGCCAGTGCCGCGTCAAACTCGGGCCAGCAGCGCTTGAGGATTGCCGGTTTGCCCTCAGCATTGATAAAGCAGTGGCGGCTGTCGCCGGTGCAGCGTAACGTGCCGGTGTCCTTGTCGAACACGTCGTAGTGCAGCGACATGCGGACGCCGTTGTACTGCGTGATAGTAGCCTCGATCTGCACGGTTTCGCCGAATTTCGACATGGTTTTGTACTGACAGGAGACCTCCAGCACCGGACCGCTGTAACCGGCTTCTTCAATGCGGTCGTAGCCGAAGCCGAGCTGCTCGAGCAGGTCTACACGCGCCTCCTCGAACCAGCGGATGTAGTTCGAGTGGTGGACGATGCCCATGCCGTCGGTTTCGTAGTATTGGACTTTGTGGTCGTATGGGGTCATCTAAGCATCCCTTTCTTTTAGTGAGGAGTTAGGAGGTAGGAGTGAGGAGTGGAAGGCGGTTTGCCTTGTCCGTGCATGGTTATGCGTGTGCAGGTGATTTACAAGGACGCGCAATGCGCGCCCCTACAATGATTGACCATCTGCAACGGAATCAACCAATTCATAATCGTTACCAACGATAAATCAAACATGTATAACGTGATAAATTAACCTGCAATCGTTATCGACTGTAGGGGCGCGCATTGCGCGTCCTTTTGAACGATATGCACCGATAAAATTACGTTGCACCGATGATACCATCGGGAAAACTCCTACCTCCTCACTCCTAACTCCTACCTTGCAGAAGTGAACAATGAAAGCGCCCTCTCCGAGGGCGCTTTCTGCGTAAGGCTTTACTTAAAGTACTTGACGCCGTTTGCGAACAGCGGCTGATACTTTTCGCCGTAGATATTCTTGCCGACAAACGGGCTGTAACGCTCAGTGTGGCCCATCTTGCCGAGGACACGGCCGTCCGGCGAGGTGATACCCTCGATCGCACACATGGAGCCGTTCGGGTTCCACGCGATATCCATGGACGGGTCACCGTTCAGGTCGGTGTACTGGAACGCTACCTGACCGTTCTTGATGAGGTCGTCAATGACGTTCTGCGGGGCAACGAAGCGGCCTTCGCCGTGGGAGAACGCGATGGAATGCAGGTCGCCGACGCTGCAGGAGGACAGCCACGGGGACTTGACGGACGCAACACGGGTGGTCGCGTAGCGGCTCTGGTGGCGGCCGATGAGGTTGAAGGTCAGCGTCGGGTCGTCGCCGGTCATCTCGTCACGGATCTCGCCGTACGGAACCAGACCCAGCTTGATGAGTGCCTGGAAGCCGTTGCAGATGCCGAGCATCAGGCCGTCACGCTTGTTCAGCAGCTCATGGATGCTGTCCTTGATGCCTGCGTCGCGCAGGAAGGACGCGATGAACTTACCCGAGCCGTCCGGCTCGTCGCCGCCGGAGAAGCCGCCCGGCAGAATGACCATCTGTGCCTTGCGGATGGAGTTTTCAAGCTGTTCAGCGCTCTCGCGGAGTGCGTCTGCGGAGAAGTTGCGGACAACGACAATTTCAGCAGCGCCGCCTGCGTTCTCGACCGCACGGGCGGTGTCGTACTCGCAGTTGGTGCCCGGGAATACCGGAATAACTGCCAGCGGCTTTGCGCTCTTGACCGCCGGAGCAGCCACGTTGCGCTCGGTGAAGGAAACCTTGGTCAGATGCTCGTCGGAAGCGTCTGCCTTGGTCGGGAATACGCTCTCCAGCTTGCCCTCGAAGGCATTCGTCAGCTCGTCGATGGTGACGGACTCACCGGCAACCGTGATGCACTCGTCGTCGGTGGTGTGGCCGACCAGCCAGTAAGCCGGCAGTTCGGAAGCGGCTTCGATCAGGATGCCGCCGAAGTTCTTGAGGTACAGCGCGTCGGACGGGAAGGAGTCATCCATCTTAAAGCCGATCTTGTTGCCGAGCGCCATCTTGCAAACGCCCTCAGCGATACCGCCGGTGGACAGCGCCCATGCGGATACGGCCTTGCCGGATGCGATGAGGTTTGCGACCTCGTTCCACATGAACTTGAGCGTGGTGTAATCCGGCGTGCCGTCCTGATTGTACGGCGCATCGAAGAAGTAGACCGGATGGCCTGCCGCCTTGAATTCCGGAGAGATCAGGCGGGAAGCGTCCTGCGGCGCGATAGCGAACGAAACCAGCGTCGGCGGTACGTCCATATCGTCGAACGAGCCGGACATGGAGTCCTTGCCGCCGATGGCCGCCAGACACAGGTTCTCCTGTGCGGTGTACGCGCCCAGCAGAGCGGACAGCGGCTTGCCGAAACGCTTGGGGTCCTTGCCGAGACGCTCGAAATACTCCTGGAAGGTGAGGTAAGCGGTCTCAAAGTCACAGCCTGCAGCAACCAACTTGGCAACCGACTCGATAACAGCGGAAGAAGCACCGAGGTACGGGTTCTGCTCGGTGAAATACGGGTCAAAGCCGAATGCCATAACGGATGCGGTCTCGCACTGGCCGTTCAGCGCCGGCATGGTAGCCGCCATGACCTGCGTCGGGGTCAGCTGATACTTGCCGCCGAAGGGCATGAATACCGAGCTTGCGCCGATGGAGCCGTCGAAACGCTCGACCAGACCGCGCTCGAGGCAGATGCCGAGGGTAGAAGCGTGGTTCAGCAGCTTTTCCTTCTCGGAATTGCCCGCCGGTGCGCAGGAGATGGACGGCGTCGGCAGAGCACCGACTTCGGCGTCAACGTGCTTGGAGCAGCCGTTGGTGTTGAGGAAATCGCGGGAAACGTCCACGATCTTGACACCGTTCCAGGTCATGCACAGGCGGTTCTTGTCGGTAACGGTTGCAACGACAACTGCCTCGATGTTCTCCTTGGCAGCGGCTGCGATGAAGGCGTCCACGTCCTTGGCGCGGACTACGACAGCCATACGCTCCTGCGACTCGGAGATAGCAAGTTCCGTGCCGTCCAGACCGTCGTACTTCTTGGGAACTGCGTTCAGGTCGATGTCCAGACCGTCCGCCAGCTCGCCGATGGCAACGGATACACCGCCGGCACCGAAGTCGTTGCAGCGACGAATCATGCGGGTGACATTGCCGTCGCGGAACAGACGCTGGATCTTGCGTTCCTCGGGCGGATTACCCTTCTGAACCTCAGCACCGCAGGTCTCGAGGGATTCCTCGGTGTGCTTCTTGGAGGAGCCGGTAGCGCCGCCACAGCCGTCGCGGCCGGTCTTGCCGCCAAGCAGGATTACGATGTCGCCCGGTTCCGGTACCTCGCGGATGACGTTCTCCAGCGGAGCCGCACCGACAACAGCGCCGATCTCCATGCGCTTGGCCACATAACCCGGGTGATAGATCTCGTGTACGAGGCCGGTAGCAAGGCCGATCTGGTTGCCGTAAGAGGAGTAGCCAGCGGCAGCAGTCTGGCACAGCTTGCGCTGCGGCAGCTTGTGCTCGAGGGTCTCAGAGAGCGGTACAGTCGGGTCACCGGCACCGGTTACGCGCATTGCCTGATAAACGTAGGAGCGGCCGGACAGCGGGTCGCGGATAGCACCGCCGAGGCAGGTAGCAGCGCCGCCGAACGGCTCGATCTCGGTCGGGTGGTTGTGGGTCTCGTTCTTGAACATGAGCAGCCAGTCCTCGTAGTGGCCGTTCACGAGCGCCTTAACCTTGATGGAGCAGGCGTTGATCTCCTCGGATTCATCAATATTCTTGAGGTAGCCGCGCTTCTTGAGCACCTTAGCGGCGATGGTACCCATATCCATCAGGGTAACAGGACGCTTGGCAGCCTTTTCCTCGCCGTAGACTTCTACACGAGCGGCCATGTAGCGGTCGAACGCATCCTGCACCATCTGATCTTCAAACTTTACGTCGTCGATCTGGGTGAGGAAGGTGGTGTGACGGCAGTGGTCGGACCAGTAGGTGTCAACCATGCGGACCTCGGTGATGGTCGGGTCGCGCTTCTCGGTGTCGCGGAAGTAGGTCTGCAGGAACTTGAGGTCGTCCAGATCCATCGCCAGACCCATGTGGTGCAGCAGGTCGGAGAGCGCGCTCTCGTCCATGTTGGTGAAGCCGACAACGGAGGCCACACTGGTCGGGATAGCGTACTCCACTTTAAGGGTGGACGGCTTGTCCATGGAAGCCTCGCGGGTGTCTACGGGGTTAATCAGGTAGCCGCGAATCTTGTCCATGTCCTCAGCAGTGAGGTCGCCTTCCAGAACGTAGATCTTGGCAGCTGCAACAGTCGGGCGCTCACCGCCGGTGAGCAGCTGGATGCACTGTGCACAGGAATCGGCGCGCTGGTCGAACTGACCGGGCAGCGGCTCTACCGCAAGGATGGTGTGAGCGCCCTCCGGACGGGGGAAATCCTCGTCGTAGCACACATCAGCCATAGGCTCGGAGAATACGATGCCCTTTGCCTTCTCGTAGGTCTCAGGTGCCAGTCCCTCTGCATCGTAGCGGCAGAGATAACGCACATGAGTCAGGTTTTTGACTTCCAACAGGTCGTGCAGGCTGGAGAACAGGCTGCGTGCTTCGACATCGAAGCCGGGTTTTTTCTCGGAATAACAACGATTGACGCTCATGATCGTGTTCGCTCCTTTATTGCATGATACTTCTATTCTACCTGTTTCGGCAGAATAAATCAATCGGTGAGGGCGACAAAATCTTTCCGATTTAGAGCGTTAAGTTTTCTATACCGTTAGAAGAATTAGTAATTAGGAATTAGAGTGGAGAGTGGAGAGAATGCGAAGGCACCATCTTCCGTAGGTGTTCAATGGTGCAAATCGCAAAAAAAGGACGCGCAATGCGCGCCCCTACGGTCGATAACCATTGCAGGTTGGTTTAACACGTTGTATACGTTTTATTATTGGTCGGTAACGATTACAAATCGGTTTATCATGTTGCACACGTTTCATCATTGTAGGGGCGCGCATTGCGCGTCCAAACCAAACGACATGCACACGGCAAACCATTGGTGGTATCGGGTAAACCCTAACCCAAACTCCTCACTCCTACCTCCTAATTCCTACCTTAATGAACTCTCCACTCTCCACTCCACACTCTCCACTCTGATAACAATTCTCCATTCTCAATTTTCCATTTTCAATTTGAAAAACCTGTGGTATAATGTAACACAAGAGAGAGGGCGACCGCCCAGCCGCCCTCGTATTCCCAAAGACCGCACCGTGCAAGCCGGTTCTCTGCACAGGTGCGTCTGGTATCAAAATATGCCGCGGAGGACTC
Organism: Bulleidia sp.; assembly: GCA_963661675.1. GTDB lineage: Bacteria > Bacillota > Clostridia > Oscillospirales > Butyricicoccaceae > Agathobaculum. The sequence continues at coordinate 6,733 of CAVLCS010000071.1, read as the reverse complement.
TGCGGTTACAGGAGGAACTGTTATGGAAATCAAGCTCTCACCGTCTATTCTGTCCGCAGATTTTGCAAATCTTGCACGCGACATCAAGATCGCGACCGACGCCGGTGCGGAATACGTTCACGTTGACGTTATGGACGGCCACTTTGTGCCCAATATCACCATCGGTGCACCGGTCGTAAAGAGCCTGCGCAAGGCGACCGACAAGGTGCTCGATGTACATCTGATGATCTCGGACCCGGATCAGTATCTGGACGACTTCATCAAGGCCGGTTCGGACATTATCACCGTCCACTACGAGTCCAACGGCGATACTCTCGAGCAGCTGAAGAAGATCCGCGCAGCCGGTGTCAAGGCGGCCTGCGTTATCAAGCCGAAAACGCCCGCTGAGGTGCTGTTCCCGCTGCTGCCGTACTGCGATATGGTGCTCATCATGACCGTTGAGCCTGGTTTTGGCGGTCAGGGCTTTATCCCGGAGTGCATGGATAAGATCAAGGCTGTCCGTGCCGAGATCCAGAAGAACGGCTACAAGTGCGAGCTGGAGATCGACGGCGGTGCGAAACTGAACAACACGGCTGACATTGTTGCAGCCGGTGCAGACGTTATCGTAGCAGGTTCTGCCGTATTCGGCGGCGACATTGCAGGCAACGTCAAGGGCTTCCACGAGGTATTCCAGGAAGGCGTTTCCAAGGCCACCTGGACCAAGTAAGTCCGCTAATATTAGTTTTGGCTTTTCGGGCGAAGCAATTCGTCCTTAAGCAGATAAAGAAATGAAGAACGGAAGAACCCCCAAACGTTAGTCAAACCTGACCTTTGGGGGTTTTCCAATACAATATAAGAGATGAGGGATAGAATGAACGAACTGACAAAACGAATCGTGTCGTGCGTGCTGCTGGCAATCATCGGACTCGGATGCTTTTTCGGCATCGCCAAATGGCAGTCCTCGCCTGAGACGCACCAGACGAGCATCGAGTACTTAAATGAAAAGCAATCGACCGTCATGAAGCTGACCGCGGCTTCCACGGCAGCGTCCGCGGCCATTTCGGCTCTGCCGGGCGACACAGGCAGCGCCATCGCGGAAAAGCTGGCCGACCTGACGTCGGATTTCCTCATTGTGCTGTGCGCCATCATGCTGGAGAAATACCTGCTCACCATCACCGGCTATGCCGTGTTCCGGTTCATCCTGCCTGCGGTCTGCGTGCTGCTCATCATCCGGCAGTTCCGCAGCAGTGAGTGGCTGAGTAAGTTCGCCTTCAAGCTGGCGCTGTTCGGCCTGGCGATCTGGCTTGCCGTTCCGGGCGGCATCACGGTGTCGCGTATGATCGAGGCCACCTATGAGACTTCGCTGTCGCAGACTATCGAGGATGCACAGTCCGCCGCGGATGATATCGACGCTAACGCAGGTACGGACTCGGATTCGGATACCGAAAAGAGCGGTTTCTGGTCGGGAATCACGTCTTCGGTGCAAAATGCGGTCTCCGGCGTGACGGAAAAGTTCGAGAAATTGCTCAGTAACGTCATGGAAGCACTCGCCGTGCTGATCGTTACCTCGTGCGTGCTGCCCGTGCTCGTGCTGCTGTTTTTGCTGTGGATCGTGAAGATGCTCACTGGGATTGAGATCAATCTGCCGAAGCGCAAACCGGCGGATTCTGCAAGGTAGGAGTTAGGAGGTAGGAGTGAGGAGTTTTCTGGAGAGTGGAGAGTGAGGAGTGGAGAGCGCGTCAAGGTCTAATCTTCTTCACAGTTAAAACAAAAACCGCCTTTTCAGGCGGTTTTGTTGACACATTTCGTCGCCATATGCTATACTGCACTTAGGGGACAGTTACATATTAGCGGTCAGGCCCTCTTTCTTCCTCGGTCTGAGGAGGAAAGGAGGTGGCGTGCATGCAGAAGAAATTGCTTCGGCTTTTTGTATGTGCAGTCGTTGTGCTGTACATTTTCTGTATAAAAGCGCATTGACCGCTCGCTTAGCCCCCGAACGGTCAATGTCTTTAAAAAAAGATATTTAATACCAATTAAGGGTCTGACTGCTGTAACAGGTTCCCTTGGGTATATTATACCCGCGAATCCTCGGTTTTGTCAAGCGGCGAAACCGGGGATTTCGTTATTCTAATTCCTAATTCATCATTGACAGAACCGCCATCTCAGGGTATACTGAACATAGAAATTAACACACTATTAAAAAGTGTTTTGAAAAGAGGTGCACCATGGCAGACACAGGCAAACTCAAGCGGGAGAACACGGCGCTGCTCCGCAGGGCAATGCAGGGCGGAGCAGCAGGCAAGAACAATCTTGCGCGTCTGACGCATCTCAGCTTTCCGACCGTCAGCCGCATTGTGGATGAGATGGTCGGCCGCGGAGAAGCGCGGGAGGTCGGCATGGCCGCCTCGACCGGCGGACGCTGTGCCATGCAGTACGAACTGGACCCGCAATACCGGCTGTTCCTGTGTCTGCGGCTGGAGCAGGACACCCTGCAATGGTTCGTGTGCGACCTCGACGGCACACCGCTCGAGCAGGAGCAGCAAATCTGCGAAGGCGATGTGCGCGACTTACTCGACACGCTTCTGATGCGTGTTAGGGCGCGTTACCCGCGGCTTGCGGCGGTGGTGCTCGGCTTTGCCGGAACGATGCATAACGGCATCGTCACCGAGAGCTTCGGCTACCCAGAGCTGCGGGGCGTAAGCCTTAGTGCGTATCTTCACGATAAAACCGGTCTGCCGTGCGTCGCCGCCCGCGATATGCAGGTCGTAGCGGCAGGCTACGCGGCGCAGTACACACCGGCACCGAGAGCCGCCGTCTGCATTTACATCGGCAAGCTGGGTGCAGGCGCAGGCATCGTTCTGGATGGAAAGGTCTGGGGCGGAGCCGCAGGCTTTGCCGGTGAATTACACTATCTTCCGATCGAACACAACATGGAATATGCGCAGAACCGGTTCGCAGATGCGGACATGGCGGACTATTTCACCAAGGTCATCTGTGCCTGTGCGGCGCTGATCGACCCGGACAGAGTGGTGCTGTACGCCGACCCGCGTCTGACTGACCAGGTCGAACGCATCCGCGAGCACTGTGCGCAGGCACTGCCCGAGCAGGCCTTGCCGCAGATTGAGTTATCACAGGCATTTGAGCAGGACTATACCCGAGGATTATTCGCTTTTGCACGAGAATTGATGGAGGAAACCCTATGAAATGCTTTATTTTTGACATTGACGGCACGCTGGTCGACTCCTCGAAGGTGGATCAGTGGGCCATGCGGACCACATTGGCGGAATTCGGTTACGAGTTCACCTACGAGCAGCTGATCTTCTCGTTCGGCATGCCCGGCAGACGCGCGCTGGCCAAACTGGGCATTCCCGCCGATCAGGTCGAGCTGATCATGGCCCGATGGGAAGCGCTGGCGTATGACCGTCTGGACGAGATCCCGATGTACGACGGCATTCCCGAGGTGGTGGAGGAGCTGCGCAAGTCCGGCTGTCCGTGCGGCATTGTCACCTCGCGTACACGCCTGCAGCTGGAGCAGGGAATCAAGCCGATCGGCTTCACGCCGTGGTTCAATGAGATCATCTGCGCCGATGATGTCGCGCATCCCAAGCCTGCGCCGGACGCACTGCTCGAGTGTCTGCGCCGGTTCGATTGTGCACCCGAGGACGCCGTCTATATCGGCGACAGCGAGTACGATATGCAGTGCGCCAAAAGCGCCGGTGTCAAGAGCGTGCTTGCCCTGTGGGGCTGCTCCGAGGCGGAAAAATTGGAATCGGATATGCGGTTTGCGCATCCGTCGGAAATTCTGACATTACGGTGAAAATAATTGAGAATTGAGAATGGAGAATGGAAAATTAACGCAACGGCATCATTTTCCGTAGGGGCGGACCCATGTGTCCGCCCTTTTTTCGGTCTGCACCATTTTACGGATTTATGTCAAATTGAATACCGATACCCGGTCAACCAAATCCACGATACCCATTTACCACGGTGGTTTATTGGGGAAGGGCGGACACATTGGTCCGCCCCCTACGGGAACGTGTTCTGTTGTTGTGAAATGGTGCAAACCACAAAAAAAGGACGCGCAATGCGCGCCCCTACAATGATGAAACGTGTGCAACATGATAAACCCAACCGGCAATCGTTACCGACCATAAATAAAACGTATATAACGCGTTACACCAACCTGCAACGGTTACCGACCGTAGGGGCGCGCATTGCGCGTCCAAATCGAACGGTGGGCACCAATAAAATCCGGTTGCACGGATTATCGTAGGGGTGGACCAATGTGTCCGCCCTTTTTTGCGGTCTGCACCTTGTTGGAGGCATAGGCACAAAGAAACCCTCTCTCATTACGAGAGAGGGTTCCCTTTTGCACAAATTTATTCGGATTTATGCAGCAAATCCATAAATTCCTCGCCGGTGATGGTCTCCTTCTCCAGCAGGAAATGCGCCAGCCGATGCAGCGCATCCATATTATTCTGCAGGATGCCGATGGCCTTCTCGTGGGCGGTCTTGACGGTCGCAATAACCTCCTCATCAATCTGCGCCGCGGTCTCCGCCGAGCACGCAAGAGCGGTATCGCCCGACAGGTACTGGTTGGTGACGGTCTCAAGTGCGACCATATCGAACTTGCGGCTCATGCCGTAGCGCGTGATCATCGAGCGCGTCAGCTTGGTGGCCTGCTCGATGTCGTTGGACGCACCGGTCGTAATCGAGCCGAAGATCAGCTCCTCAGCCGCACGGCCGCCGGTGAGCGTTGCGACCTTGTTGAGCAGTTCGTCCTTGCTCATCAGGTTGTGCTCGCCTTCGTCCACCTGCATGGTGTAGCCGAGTGCACCCGAGGTACGCGGGATGATCGTGATCTTGGTGACAGGCGCGGAGTCAGTCTGCTTGGCAGCGACCAGCGCGTGACCAATCTCGTGGTACGCGACAATTTCCTTCTCCTTGGCGCTGAGCACGGCGTTCTTGCGCTGTGCACCCGCGATGACGGTTTCGACGCTCTCGTCCAGGTCGGCCTGGATAACGCTGTTTCGTCCCAGTCGAACCGCACGCAGCGCAGCCTCGTTGATGATGTTGGCGAGGTCAGCGCCGGACGCGCCGGACGTTGCACGGGCAATGGAGTTGAAGTCGATATTGCCGGACATATGCACGTCCTTCGCGTGTACCTTCAAAATCGCGATACGGCCCTGCAGATCAGGCAGCTGTACCGGAATGCGGCGGTCAAAACGGCCCGGACGCAGCAGCGCCGGATCAAGCGACTCCGGACGGTTGGTCGCCGCCAGAATAACGACGCCCTTGGTGCCGTCGAAGCCGTCCATCTCGGTCAGCAGCTGGTTGAGCGTCTGCTCGCGCTCGTCGTTGCCGCCCATGCCTGCGCCGTCACGCTTTTTGCCGATGGTGTCGATCTCGTCGATGAACACGATGCACGGCGCCTTCTCACCGGCCTGCTTGAACAGGTCGCGCACCTTGGCCGCGCCCATGCCGACGAACATTTCGACGAACTCGGAGCCGGAAATCGAGAAAAACGGCACATGAGCCTCACCGGCAACGGCCTTTGCGAGCAGCGTCTTGCCGGTACCCGGAGGGCCGACCAGCAGAGCGCCCTTAGGCAGCTTGGCACCGATGGAAGCGTACTTGTTCGGGTTGTGCAGGAAGTCTACAATCTCGGTCAGCGCTTCCTTGGCTTCGTCCTGACCGGCAACATCGGCAAAGGTCTTGCCGGTCTCGGTCTCGGCGTAGATCTTGGCATTGGACTTGCCGAAGCTCATCGCATTGCCGCCCATACTCTTCATCATGCGCTTCTGCAGCCACTGGCCGACCACGATGATGAGCACGATCGGGAACACATAGCTGATGAGCATACTCAGCAGGGGAGAGGTCTGCGTGGGAATCTCGGCGGTGAACTTGACGCCCGAATCCAGCAGACGGCCTGCCAGCTGGTCATCCGGGAAGATGCCGGTCTTGTAGAGCGCATCCTTGCCCTTGTCGTTCTTGGCCTCGAAGGTGATCTCCTGGTTCTGCTTGTCATAGGCGATGGTCTCGACCTGACCCTTGTCCACCATGGAGATGAACTCGTCGTAGCCGACCTCGGTCACCTGCCGCTGCAGCAGGCTCGGGAACAGCAGCCAGTTGAGCAGCATGAGCACGAGGAGCATGACCGCATAGTAGAAGATCAGCGGTTTTTTGGGATTTTTCGTCCCTTTGGGTTGATTATTCATGTGGGTTCGTCCTTTCGAGTAAAGCGTCGAGGTTTTGCTGCATTTTCTGCATCACACCGCATAGGGTCTGCATTTCCTGCTCGGAGATACCCTGCTGCAGCGTCAGCGCAAAGGTTTCGCACCGGCGGTTGAGCACTTCCGCGGCAGCGTGTCCTTCTGCGGATAGATGCAGGTGCACCAGACGGCGGTCGTTTTCGTCGCGTACGCAGTCGAGCAGACCGCGTTTGTGCAGTCCGTCCACGCTGCGCGTCACCAAAGGCTTTGAGACGCTCCACGCCTGAGCGATGGCAGTCGCGGTGTCCTGCTCGGGTGCGTTGCGGTACAGGAACAGCAGCACGAACATCTCATTTGGCGTAAAGCCGCAGTTTTCAGTCAGCTCGCGGAAGCAGCTGCGGTACAGCTGACCGGCGTGGAACGCATCGGCGGCGAAATCGCGGATAGAGCCGGACATGCGGTGTCCTCCTTTCGGTAAACGGTTTACTTGTAAACTATGATAGACCGTGAAAGGGCAAACGTCAATCGGTCAAATGTGAACA